>DATCGA010000252.1:0-13048 GCA_036509215.1 Trebonia sp. | reverse complement strand
CGAGGTCGAGGACTACGTCCGGGTCGACGTGGTCAGCGAGTCGCTCGACCTCGTGTCGGGGAACGCCGTCAACGACGTCATCCACCTGGTCGCGGAGCTGGTGGAGAACGCCACCGTCTTCTCCCCGCCGAATACCAGGATCGAGGTCAGGGCGGACCGGGTGGGCACCGGCCTGGTGGCGGAGGTCGAGGACCGAGGCCTCGGCCTGTCGGCGCCCGAGCTGGCCGACATCAACCGGCGCCTGGCCAGCCCGCCGGAGTTCGACCTGGCCAACAGCGAGCAGCTGGGCCTGTTCGTCGTCAGCACGCTGGCCGCCCGCCACCAGATCAAGGTCTCGCTCCGTCAGTCCGCCTACGGGGGCACGACGGCCATACTCCTGCTGCCGTTCGGCGTGGTCGTCCGGGAGGAAGAGGTCGAATCGGCCGTCGGCGGCCGGTCGGGCGAGATGCTGCGGCTCCCGCCGGGCATGAGCCGTCCCGGGCCCGAACCCTCCGGCCAGGGGGCCGATGACCAGTCGCCGTTCGGCGCGACCGGCCGGCACCGGCTGGCCGCGGCCGCGACCGGACGGCGCGTGCACACCGGCGAGATCCCGCGCAGCGATGACCAGGACTGGCCCCCGGCGCTCCGGACCTCCCCGCCGTCGCCTAGCGCGTACGCGCAGTCGCAGTCGCCGCCGCTCCCGCCGCTCCCGCCGGCCCCGTGGGACGTCGCGCCGACTTCGTCCTGGCCGCATGCCTTCGAGCGGGACCTGCGCAGCCAGCAGGCGCCGCTGACCGGCGATCCGGGCCAGCACGGCACGCCACCCGCGTCGATGCCCGATACGGAGCCTCCAGCCGGGGCGGCCGACACGCCCGCAGCCAGCCATCTCGGGATGCCCGTCCGGGTCCCCCAGGCCAGCCTGGCACCGCAGTTGCGGGCCGGCCGCGATGGCGATTCGCAGGCCCCGGTTCGCGAGGTATCCGACGTCGAACAGCGAGCGCCGGAGGCGACCCGCACGATGATGATGACGATGCAGCAGGGATGGCAGCGAGGGCGCCTCGATGATCTTGATGATCTCGATGACGCCGCCAGCCAGGAGAACTGACCGATAGCGAGGCTGGATAATGGCACAGACTGACACGATCGGACAGCTGAGCTGGCTGTTGGACAACCTGGTGAATCAGGTCGAGCACGTCCAGCAGGCGCTGATCTTGTCCAGGGACGGCCTGGTAGTTGCGGCGTCGCAGAGCCTGACTCGCGAGGACGGCGAGCATCTGTCGGCCCTGGCGGCCGGCGTGCAGAGCCTCGCCCGGGGAACCGGACTGCACTTCAAGGGGGGTGAGGTGCGGCAGACCATCATCGAGATGGAGTACGCCTTCCTGTTCGTGAGCACGGCCGGCAAGGGAACGTGCCTGGCGGTTCTGACCTCGGCCGAGCCGAACGTGGGCGTCATCGCCTACGAGATGGCGATGCTCGTGCGCCGCATGGGCAAGTACCTCGCCTCCGAGCCGAGATTTCCCGGGCCTGAGATAGCCGCCGAATGACCTCGCGTGGCGGTGGCGGCGAGCGCTGGATGGATCGGGAGGCCGGCCCCGTGGTCCGCCTCTACGCGCTGACCAAGGGGCGAACCCAGGCCAACGGCGGGGCGTCGTTCGGCCTGATCGACGTGGTGGTCGCGACCGGCGACCGGCCGTCGGAGCATTTCCGGCCCGGGCCAGAGCACCGGCGGATCCTCGGCGTCTGCCGCCGCCCGGTCCCGATCGTCGACCTGACCTCGGAGATTGGCCTTCCCATCGGCGTGGTGCGGGTGCTGCTTGGCGACCTCACGGGCGAGGGTCTGCTGCGGGTCGTCTCCACCCAGCGGCAGCCGGTCCCCGATCAGAGCCTACTGAGGATGGTGCTTAATGGCCTTGAATCACTATGACGACGAGGCGACGGGATCGGGCGTGCCGTCGACCGCCAAGATTCTCATCGCCGGGGGCTTCGGCGTCGGGAAGACGACCCTGGTCGGCGCGATTAGCGAGATCCGGCCGTTGCGAACCGAGGAACCGATCACCGAGAGCAGCGTCGGCATCGACAGCACCCGCGGCGTGAAATCCAAGACCACCACGACCGTGGCGATGGACTTCGGCCGGATCAGCTTCCAGTCCGAGCTCGTGCTGTACCTGTTCGGCACCCCCGGCCAGGAGCGCTTCTGGTTCATGTGGGACGACCTGGCGATCGGCGCGATCGGCGCCGTGGTCCTGGCCGATACGCGCCGGGTGGCCGACTGCTTCGCCGCGATCGACTATTTCGAGCGCAACGGCACCGCGTTCATCGTCGCCGTCAACTGCTTCGACGACGCCCCCCGGTTCGAGCCCGAGGACATCAGGATCGCGCTGACCCTGCCACCCGAGGTGCCGGTCGTGATGTGCGACGCCCGCGAGCGCGATTCCGTCAAGAAGGTCCTCGTCAGCCTGGTCAGATACGTCATGACCGCGCGCAGCGAGCCGACCCACGCCAGCCTCTCATAAGGAGGGATCCTCCCGGGCGCCCCCGCCTCCACCGGACAGGGCCGCGGCCAGGGCCCGCGGCCAGGCCGGAAGGCAACCATGACTCGAGCGCATCAGCTTTCAGGACCTTGAGGCGCTGTGGCGTTACGATGCGCATCAGCCGAGGTCGCCGCTTCCCGCAGCTTGTCGCGCAAGATGTACAGATCGGCCTCCAGCGCGTCGTTGCCGAGTAGTTCTGGTTCGGATAGCAGCACTTCGACGGCCAGCAGTCGAGCCTGCGCAGCGATGTCCTTCATCGTCCGGTCTCCTTGGGTCGCCTCGGTCCGCCCGACGCGGGCGCAGCGGTCGGATTGGCGGTTATCACCGGGTGCGGCCACTGCGGCTAAGCGCGGGTCCCGTCAATGGCGTAGCCGGCCCGCAGGCCCTGTCACCTACGCCAGCGACACCAATAGGCGATGTCAATGGCGTCAGTGACAGCCACCGATTCCTGTCGGCTACGCCACCGACAGCAATGCGGCCACGCCCTGTTACCGGAAAGCATAAGATAAACGACTCCGATGTCATAAAGACAACTATTTGCCATGTGCAAGCTGATGCGCCCATGTCAAAAACATTGGGTGCAGTTAACGGCAAATAGCGCCGGAAACCGCACCCAATAATGCCCCACCCTCACCCGCGAACGCCCCACCACTCGCCCGCGAACGTCCCACCACTCGCCCGCGTCAAGATAACAGCAAGAAGCCGAGCGGCGCACCGCGGAGACCCGCCCGCCGTGCGCGCCAAGGCGCCCCCACCGACGCGCCCCGGAAACGACGCCAGCGAAGCCGCATCACCGAAACCCCGCCCTCCACAGGGGAAACAGCCGTAAACCATGTCGCGAACCCAGCCCGCCCACGTATGGTCATTCGGGTCGAGCATGCGATATGAGGTGACTATGGGGACGCAACCGCCCGCACCGCCGACGCCGCCAACGCCCGCGCCGACGCCGGAAACGACACCGACGCCGGAAACGCCGACGCCGACGCCGGAAACGACGCCAGCGCCGACAAAGGCGCCAACGACAAAGGCGCCAGCGCCGACAAAGGCAACGGCCGCGCCCGCCGCGACGCCCGCGCCCACGCCGACGGCAAAGACGCCCACGGCAAAGACACCCACGGCCAAGCCGACAACGGCCAAGCCGACAACCGCAAAGCCGGAGAAGACGAAGACACTGGAGACGGCCCAGGCCCGCCGCCGCGCCTGGCGCGCCCGCTGGCTCGAGGTCACCGTCCTCGCCGCCGCCATCGCCGCCGCGGTCGTATGCCTAGCCGGCGTATGGCCAGCCCCGCTCGAGCTGGCACCCCTCCTCGCCGTCCCGCCCGCCCTGGCCGGCGTCGGCGCGGCCACGATCTGGCGCCCGCTGGCCTACGGCGCCGCCGCCCTCATCGCCGGCGTCGTCATCGACGCGCTGCTCAAGGGCGGCGTCACCGTCACCACCGGCAGCCACCAGCTCGCGCTGGCGGCCCTCGGCGCGATCGTCGTCGTGACCGTGCTCAGCCTGATCGGAACCAAGGTCGGGGCCGAGCATAAGACCACCCAGCAGGCGCAGCAGGCACTGCAGATCGTCAACGTCACCAGCGTCGCCGAGGCCGCCCAGCGGGCCGTGCTCAGGCAGCTCCCCGAGACGGTCGGCCCGCTCTCCATCGGGGTCGTCTACCTGGCGGCCGCCGCCGAGGCGCGGGTCGGCGGCGACCTGTACGAGGTCGTCGCCACCAGCGAGCACGGCATCCGGATGATCATCGGGGACGTGCGCGGAAAGGGCCTCGAGGCGGTCGAGGTGGCGGCCGACATCATTGGCCGGTTCCGCGAGCTCGCGCACAGCGTGCACACCCTCGACGAGGTCGCCTACCGGCTCGACGCGGGCCTGACCAGGCGGTGGGGCAAGCACGAGGAGTTCGTCACCGCGCTGCTGGCGCAGGTCGACCCGGAGCGGGGCAGGCTGACGATCCTCAACTGCGGTCACCCGCCGCCCATCCTGGTCTCGGCCGCCGGCGAGGTCACCGTGCTCGAGGTGCGCGCGCCCGCACCGCCGCTGGGCCTGATCACGCTCGGCAACGATTCGGGGGCGAAGCAGGCCTACCCGTTCGAGCCCAACGACCAGTTGCTGCTCTACACCGACGGCGTCACCGAGGCCCGCGACGCGAACCGGGAGTTCTACCCGCTCGACGAGCGGGTGGCCGTCCTCGCCCGGCAGGCGCTGCCCAAGCCGGCCAAGACGCCGAAATCCCCGCAGGCGGCCGCCCGGCGGCTCGCCCACCGCGGTCCCACCCTGCTCGACCTGGTCCGCGACGACCTGCTGAGGCACGTCGGCTCGCCGCCGCACGACGACGCGGCCATGCTGCTGGTCACCGCCCCGGCCGCCTGGCCGGGCGGGGGCGCAAGTGCAGGCGCCCGCCGCGCCACTGCCGCGGTCGGACGCCTGCCCTAAGCGCCGAGAAACAAAAAAACGCCGAGAAACAAAAAACTAGGCCTTGAGCGGCGGGTTCGACGGGTCGAACAGGTCCCGCTCCTTCAGCCACCCGTAGAGCGGCGTGCTCTCCGGGTAGTGCCCCCACGCGTGGTCGCCGGACTTGTCCGGCAGCCCGCCGAGCAGCTGGCGCTGCACCGGGTTGATCGACTCGGCCAGCGAAGACGACCAGATGCCGTCGTTCTCGTCGCGCATCGCGACCCACCGGAAGGTGTAGCCGACGAACATCGCCTTGCGGGAGATGTCCGAGTAGTTGTCGGAACGCGCGTGCCACAGCCGCCGGTCGAACAGCACCGCGTCACCCGCGTTGGCCGTGACCTCGATCGCGCCTTCCGGGTCGGGCCACTCGACGTCGCGCCGCGGCGGCCCGGAGATCCAGTTGGTCCTGTGGCTGCCCGGCACGACCTTGAAGTTGCCGCGGCCGGTCTCGGACACGTCCGACAGCCAGAACGCGTACTTGACCGACAGCCGCGGCCGCGGGTCGGACTCGATCTCGCGGTTCTGTCGGCCGCCGTCCTGGTGCCACTCGAACCGGAAGGGGCGCTTGCTCGGCAGCTGCGGGTGGACGTCGAGGTGCGAGTGGTACGCGTGGACGTTCCAGCCCAGGATGGACCAGACGTAAGGGAACGTCGTCGGGTGATCCACCAGGCCGAGTGCCTCCGGGCAGTTGGCGACGGCGCTGAGCTGGTGCATCGACGCACCCGGCTTGACCCGTCCGTCGCCCTGCTGCTCGGCGTACACGCGGTCAAGGGCGTCGCGGTAGAAGCCGACCTCGTCGGCCGAGAGCGCGCCGGGGATGATCGTGTACCCGTCTCGGTCGAACTCCGCCAGCTTCTCGGCCAGGACCGGACTCGCTGTGCCTACTGCCGTGAGTGACATGCCTCACCTGTTCCTCAGTCACGGAAATGTCCTAGTTAGGTCCCCGAGTCTAGGCGGCTGCCGGTCTCTCGGGTGCCCGTGTCGCAGTCTGACCGCCCCCACCCTAGAACGATCACCTGAACGTAACCAAGCGGAAACGCGGAGCGGGCGGAACTACTGTTAGCGTGGCGCGACCACCGGCGCCGGGTGTCATCCGGCGGCCACCGCGCGGGTGAACCAACTGCGAGAAGCGTTAAGGTGATAGCCGTGGACAGGCAGGAAGAATTCGTGCTGCGCACGCTAGAAGAGCGGGATATTCGTTTCGTCCGGCTCTGGTTCACCGACGTGCTCGGTGCGCTCAAGTCAGTCGCGGTCGCCCCGGCCGAGCTCGAGGGCGCGTTCGCGGACGGCATCGGCTTCGACGGCTCCGCGATCGAGGGCTTCGCGCGGGTGCACGAGAGCGACATGATCGCCCGCCCCGACCCGTCGACCTTCCAGCTGCTGCCGTGGCGCGGTGAGTACCCGGGCGTGGCCCGCATGTTCTGCGACATCCTGCTGCCCGACGGCTCCCCGAGCTACGCCGACCCGCGCTGGGTGCTGAAGCGGAACCTGTCCAAGGCGAGCGATATGGGCTTCACCTTCTACACGCACCCGGAGATCGAGTTCTTCCTGCTGCGCGACCGCCCCGAGGTCGGCTCGACCCCGGTCCCGGTCGACTCCGGCGGCTACTACGACCACACCCCGCACAGCATCGCGCACGACTTCCGCCGCACCAGCATCACCATGCTCGAGGCGATGGGCATCTCGGTCGAGTACAGCCACCACGAGGTCGCCCCCGGCCAGCAGGAGATCGACCTGCGCTACGCCGACGCGCTGACCACGGCCGACAACATCATGTCGTTCCGCCTGGTGATGAAGGAAGTCGCGATTGAGCAGGGCGTCTGGGCGACGTTCATGCCCAAGCCCTTCACCGAGTACCCCGGCTCAGGCATGCACACCCACCTCTCGCTGTTCGAGGGCGACCAGAACGCCTTCTACGAGGCGGGCGCGGAGTACCAGCTCTCCAAGACCGCCCGCTCGTTCATCGCCGGCCTGCTCAGGCACGCCCCCGAGATCACCGCCGTCTGCAACCAGTGGGTGAACTCCTACAAGCGCCTCTGGGGCGGCGCCGAGCGCACCGCCGGGGCCGGCGGCGAGGCCCCGGCCTACGTCTGCTGGGGCCACAACAACCGCTCCGCCCTCGTCCGGGTCCCGATGTACAAGCCCCAGAAGGGCAACTCGACCCGGCTGGAGTTCCGCTCGCTTGACGCCGCCTGCAACCCCTACCTGGCCTACTCGGTCATGCTGGCGGCCGGCCTCAAGGGCATCGAGAAGGACTACGAGCTCCCCCCGGGCGCCGAAGACGACGTGTGGGCCCTCACCAGCTCCGAGCGCCGCGCAATGGGCATCAAGCCCCTCCCGTCCGACCTCAACGAGGCCATCCGGGTCATGGAGTCCAGCGACCTGGTAGCCGAGACCCTCGGCGAGCACGTCTTCGACTTCTTCCTCCGCAACAAGCGCGAAGAATGGCAGGAGTACCGCCGCCAGGTCAGCCGCTACGAGCTGGACCGCTACCTCCCCATCCTCTAAAAACCAAAATTCAACACCAATCTCATCTCGAACGGACCGTGCCTCCGCCTGTCCGTCAAATTACCCTCCGGTCCACGCGGTTCGCGACCGCCTGGGCCTGCTCGTGATATGCGACCAGGTTGAAGCGGACCCAACTGGCGACGTCCCGGCCAGGTTGGTAAACCGCGCCACGGATAACAGCAAGAAGTAAGCGATGCCAAATGATTGTGCGACAAAACATTCGGAAAGTGAGATGTAACGTCGCACGATAATTCCGCGGCCGACACTTCAGATGGATAACAGCAAGAAGTCCGCGCGCAACGTCGAGAATCGACGCCGGGCCGCCACCGCGGACCCGCGGCAGCCCGCGACCACGCACCGACGACCCCTCAGGCCGGGCTGATCGAGATCGAGCCGACGTCGGAGCTGGTGGTGATCGCATACGGCGACGTCGCGGACCGGCGCACGGTGATCGTCGACGTGCCGACGAGCGTATGCGTGCTGATCCTGTACGCGACCGCCCCCGGCACGGTGAGCGTGATCGGGCCGAGCTTGGTCGAGGCGTGCAGCGACCGCGGCGCGGCCGAGCAGGTCGCGATGATCCCGCCCGCGTTGGCGGTCAGGCTCACGGCGGCCGACCGGAGGTCGGCCGCGGTGATCAGCCCGGCGCTGGTCTGCGCGCTGACCGCGCCCGCGAGCGAGGTCAGCGTGATCGAGCCTGTGTCGGCCGAGACCCGGACCGCCACTGCCCGCGGCACCGCCACGGTGTAGGAGACGCCGCAGCTGAGCTCCGCCGGGCAGCTGTAGGAGAGCGTGAGCGTGGTCCCGCTCAGCGTGTGCCTGGCGGCGGGCGGGGTCTTCGAGTACGACGCCTGCTGCGTGACGCCGACGGTCGACCGCTTGCCGCCGGTGACGTCGACCGACCCGCTGCCGCCGTCGATGATCACGGTCGTGACCCGGCTGCCGATCGTGAACGAGGTCGCGGCCGGGTAGTGCCCGGCCGTGCCGAGTTCCCCGAGCGCGCCGCACCCGGTCAGCGACGCGGCCAGCGCGACGGCAGCCCCCGCCGCTAGCAGCGACGCCGAGGCGCGCCAATACCTAGACATATCTCGAAATGCTGCCACGCGCGGGTAACAAACAGGGCGCGCCCCGCCGGCCGACGCCAACGCAGGCGCCAGCGCCGACAGACGCCAGCGCCGACAGACGTCGGCCCCAAACCCGGCCGGCGCAACCGAGATTGCCGCCTAGTCATCATGGTGCAGCGCCCCGCCAGGTCTTTAGATAAGAACCGTGGGCCACAGGGCCAAGCGTGTCGGGCCGCCATTCCTGCCTTGTGGCCCACGAATCGGCCCGGTGCCTGGCGGCACGCCTCATTCCTCGAAGCGACCGCCCAGGTACCGGGCCAGGAACCGCTCGGCCGCGGCGTAGAACTTGATCCGGTTCTCCGGCTTGGCGAAGCCGTGCCCCTCATCGGGGAAGAGCATGTACTCGTGGTCGATGCCGGCCTCGGCCAGCGCGGCGACGATCTGCTCGGACTCGGCCTGCTTGACCCGGGGGTCGTTGGCGCCCTGCGCGATCAGCAGCGGGATGCGGATGTCGCGGGCCCGCGACAGCGGCGACCGCGACCACAGGAACTCCTCGTCGGTCTCGGGGTTGCCGACCCGCCGGTAGAGCTGCGCGATCATCGGCGCCCAGTAGGGCGGGATCGTCTCAAGCAGCGTCTTCAGGTTCGACGGCCCGACGATGTCCACCGCGCAGCAGAACACATCGGGCGTGAACGCCGCCCCCACCAGCGCCGCGTACCCGCCGTAAGATCCCCCGTAGATCGCCACCCGGGAAGGATCCGCCCAGCCCTGATCGACGATGTGCGACACCGCGTCGATCAGGTCGTCGTGCATCTTGCCGCCCCACTCGCGGTCCCCGGCCGCCACGAACGACTTGCCGTAGCCGGTCGAGCCCCGGTAGTTGACCTGGACGCACAGGTAGCCGCGGTTGGCGAACCACTGCGCCTCCGGGTCGTACCCCCAGGCGTCGCGGACCTGCGGCCCGCCGTGCACGTTGAGCACGGCCGGCAGCGACGAGCGCGGCACGCCGGGCGGGAAGGTCAGGTACCCGTGGATGACGAGCCCGTCCCTGGCGGCGTAGGAGAACGGCTCCATCGCCGCCAGGGTGTAGTCCGCCAGCTCCGGCCGGGACACGAACAGCGGCCGTCCGGTCCGGCTCGCGCGGTCGTACATGTAGTACTCGACCGAGCCGGCGTCGACGTTGTACGCGATCAGCCAGGTGGCGTCGGCGTCGTCGCGCCCGGAGAAGCTCGGGTCGCCCGGGTGCAGCTTCCGCACCGCCGCGACGTCGTCGGCGACCGACGGGTCGAGGACCAGGTACTGCATCCGGTCCTTGAGGAACATCACGACCTGCGGGTCGCGGGTGTCCGGGTGCAGCAGCACCCCGGCGATGTCCACCTCGGGGTCGGACGCGAGGACCGTCTCGGCCCCCGTCGCCAGGTCGACCTTGGTCAGCCGGGCCGTGTCGGAGCCGGCCGCGCTGGTCATCAGCACCGACCGGCCGTCGGCGCTGAACGAGACCACGTCGGTCGAGATCGCGTCCTCGGCCGGGATCGTCAGCAGCGTCCGCCAGGCGGCGGAAGAATCGCCGGAGTCGCGCACGAGCACGTCGAACGACCCGTCCGGCAGCGGCTCGATCGCGCACCGCACCGCCAGGTCCTCGTCCGCCAGCCAGCCCGCGTAGCCCGGGTTCTCGATCTCCTTGACCAGGTCGCCGGTGACCAGGTCGAGCCGGTACACGTCGTGCAGCTGCGGGTTGTCGGCGTTGATGCCGACCAGCACCTCGGTCGGCCGCCGCTTCGACGTCCCGATGATCGTCGCGTGGATCTTGTCGAAGGGCGTCAGGTCGCGCCGTTCGAGCGTGTCGACCTCAACGTCGTACAGCCGCCAGTTCTCGTCGCCGCCCGCGTCCTGCACGTACAGCAGGTGGCGGCCGTCCCTGGCCCAGCTGAAGGTGCGGATCCCGCGATCGGCGTCGGCCGTCACCACCCGCGCCGCCGCCCACTCGACGCCCGAGCCGTCCACTCCCGAGTCCGGGTCCGCGCTGGCGAGGATCGGCGCCACCCACACGTTCAGCACGCCGTCCTTGGGCGCGATCCACGCCAGTGACCCGCCGTCGGGCGAGATGCGCGGCTGGATCCGCTCCGGATTGCCGAAAAGCACGCTGCGAGGGATGAGATCAACCATGAAACATGACTATCACACGCCGCGACCGACCTCGGCGGTCACACGGGGCAATCCCCGGCCGATGCGTGGCAATACCGCGCAGTCTGCCCGCCAAACGAGAATTCGCAGGTTACAGACGTATTTCCCGGCAGCTCAAGCACGCGGTATACGCTCACTACCGTGAGCGGCACGCGTACGTCCCTGTCCGGCTGGCTGGCCAGGATGGGCTTCGCCGACGTACCGAGGGCGGAACGCGACCTCGCCGTCCTCGGCATCGCCGGCGGGGACCACCCGCTGCTGGCCGCGCTCGCGCTGGCCCCCGACCCCGACCTCGCCCTGGTCGGCCTGGCCCAGGTGGCCGAGCGGGACAAGGGCCTCATCGACGGCCTGGCCAAGGACCCGGCGTTCCGCAGCCGGCTGATTGCCGTCCTCGGCGTCAGCAAGGCCCTGGCCGACCACCTGGCCCGGCACCCGGCCGACAGCGCCGTCCTGCGGGGCCGGGACGCGGACCGCCGCCCCGGCCGGAGCCAGATCCGGGCCGAGCTGCTGCGCGCCGTCGGCGCCGACCCGAACGACCTGGTGCCGGTAGCGACGGTCGCCGACCCCAAGGCCGACCCTAAGACCGACCCGGCCGCGCTGCTCGCCGCCGCCTACCGCCGCGGCGTCCTGCACCTGGCCGGCCGCGACCTGACCGGCGTCATCACGATCGACGAGACCGCGGCCGAGCTGGCCGACCTGGCCGACGCGGTCCTCGAGTCGGCCCTGGCGGTGGCGAGGGCCGAGCTCCCGGCCGAGCACCGGGCCGAGGGCGCCGCCACCCGGCTGGCGATCGTGGCGATGGGCAAGTGCGGCGCCCGCGAGCTGAACTACGCCAGCGACGTCGACGTGATCTTCGTGGCCGAGCCGGCCGACGACCAGATCTCGGAGGAGGCCGCGCTCGCCGCCGCCACCCGGCTGGCGGCCGGGCTCATCCGGGTCTGCGAGCGCACCACCCCCGAGGGCGCCATCTTCCCGGTCGACCCGAACCTGCGGCCCGAGGGCCGCCAGGGCCCGCTCGTCCGCACCCTCGCAAGCCACCTCGCCTACTACGACCGGTGGGCCAAGACCTGGGAGTTCCAGGCGCTGCTGAAGGCCCGCCCGGCGGCCGGCGACCGCGACCTCGGCGAGCGCTACGCGACGGCCGTCGCCCCGCTGGTGTGGCAGGCCTCGCAGCGCGAGAACTTCGTCGAGGACGTCCAGGCGATGCGCCGCCGGGTGGTGGCGACGCTGCCCAAGAACATGGCCGGCCGCGAGCTCAAGCTCGGGCCGGGCGGCCTGCGCGACATCGAGTTCGCGGTCCAGCTCCTGCAGCTCGTGCACGGCAGCGCCGACGACCGGCTCCGCGTCCCGGCCACCCTGCCCGCCCTGGCGGCCCTGGCCGACGGCGGCTACGTCGGCCGCGCTGACGCCGACGACCTCGCCCAGGCCTACCGCTTCCTGCGCCAGACCGAGCACCTGCTGCAGATCTACCAGCTCCGCCGCACGCACACGCTGCCGACCGACCCGGCCGTGCTCCGCCGCCTCGGCCGCGCGCTGCGAAAGTCAAATTCAGCAAATCCAGTTTTCCCGAACGGTCCGTTGGTCCCCCCCAGCGCCGCCCCGCTGCTCCTGGCCCGGACGCAGCCCGGCAAGGGGCCGTCTCCCAGTCCTCCCCAATCCGCTCCCGCCCTGCCGGCCGACTTCCGGCCCCCCGGCCCCGGGCCGTCTTCCGGTCGTCCGCACCCCGGCCTCGGGCCGCCCCCCGACACACGCCTGCCGGCCTCAACGCCGGCGGCCCCCGAGGAGGCGTTCACACAGGCCTGGACCAGGCACGCCCAGCAGGTCAGGCGGCTGCACGAGAAGCTGTTCTACCGGCCGCTGCTCGACGCGGTGGCCAAGCTCCCGTCCGGCGCGGCCCGGCTCACCCCGGACGCGGCCCGGGCCAGGCTCGAGGCCCTCGGCTACCACGACCCGGCCGGCGCCCTGCGGCACATCGAGGCGCTGACCTCGGGCCTGCGCCGCCGCGCGGCGATCCAGCGCACGCTGCTGCCTGTACTACTCGGCTGGTTCGCCGACGCGGCCGAACCGGACGCCGGGCTGCTCGCGTTCCGCCAGGTGAGCGAGGCCCTGGGCGAGACCCCGTGGTTCCTGCGGCTGCTGCGGGACGAGACCAAGGCGGCCGAGCGGATCGCCTGCGTGCTCGCCTCGAGCCGGTACGCGACCGGCCTGCTGCTGCGCGCCCCGGAAGCGGTCGCGATCTTCGCCGACGACGCCGAGCTCATCCCCAAGACGGCGGACGCCCTCCGGTCCGAGATGATGGCCGCCGCCAGGCGTCACGCCGCCGCCCTAGCCTCCGC
>DATCGA010000251.1:0-4847 GCA_036509215.1 Trebonia sp. | reverse complement strand
CAGGCGCCTGTCGATTTCGGTGTCCACGCGGGAGATGAAGAAGGACGCCGCCGACTCGATCCCTGTCAGCGATCCGCCGTCGTGCACGCGCTGCTCCAGTCCGGACAGGTAGGCGTCCATGACCGCCCGGTACCGCCCGGGACTAAAGATGAGAGTGACGTTGACGCTGATGCCCTGGGCAATGGACGTGGTGATCGCAGCGAGCCCTTCCTGCGTCGCCGGGATCTTGATGAACAGGTTGGGCCTGTCCACCAGCCACCACAGGTGAGCCGCCTCCGCGGCGGTGGCGTCAGCGTCGTGCGCCATCTCGGGGGCCACCTCCAGCGACACCCGGCCGTCGCGGCCGGTGCGCTGCGCCACCGGGGCGAGCAGGTCGCAGGCGTCGCGGACGTCAGCGGCGGTGATGGTCCGCAGCGCCTCCCCGACGCTGATCTTGCGGACGGCCATCGCGTGTACCTGGTCGTCGTAGGCGTCGGAGGCGCTGATCGCGGCGGCGAAGATGGTCGGGTTCGTGGTGACGCCCACGACGGAGTAGTCGTCGACCAGTGACTGCAGGTCGCCGCTGCGGATGCGGTCGCGGGAGAGGTCGTCGAGCCAGACGGCGACCCCGGCTTCCGACAACTCGGCCAGCTTCTCGTTCGGTGCCATGACAGTGCCTTCCGGGGTCGGGGACGGGAAGGGCGGCGGGTCAGCGATCGCCGGTGGGGGTGTGCAGGACGCCGGCGCTGTCCGGGCCGGTCGGGGCGGCCGGCGGCGCCCCGGCGGCGGCAAGGCTCTCCCGCGCCGCGGCGACGACCGCGTCAGCGGTGAGGCCGAACTGCTCGTACAGCACGGTGTAGGCCGCGCTGGCGCCGAAGTGGTCCAGGCCGACGATCTGGCCGGCGTCGCCGACGAACTCCCGCCAGCCCATGGGCACACCGGCCTCGACGCTCACCCGGGCGCGCACCGTGGGCGGCAGCACCTGCTCGCGGTAGGCCCGGTCCTGGGCCGCGAACCACTCCCAGCACGGCAGCGAGACGACCCTCGCCGGGACGCCGTCGGCCTCCAGCACCTGGCGGGCGGCGACGGCGATCTGCACCTCGGAGCCGGTGCCTATCAGGATGACCTCGGGGGTGCCGCCGGAGGCCTCAGCCAGCACGTACCCGCCCCTGGCGACGCCCTCGGCCGACGCGAACTCCGTGCGGTCGAAGACGGGCAGGTTCTGCCGGGACAGCGAGAGCCCGGCCGGGCGGTCGTTGTGCTCGAGGATGGTGCGCCACGCCACCGCGGTCTCGTTGGCGTCGGCCGGGCGGACGAAGTCCAGGCCGGGGATGGCCCGCAGCGCCGCATAGTGCTCGATCGGCTGGTGGGTGGGGCCGTCCTCGCCCAGCCCGATGGAATCGTGCGTCCACACGTACGTGACCGGGAGCTGCATAAGCGCGGCCAGCCGGACCGCACCGCGCATGTAGTCGGAGAAGGTGAGGAACGTGCCGCCGTACACGCGGGTCCCGCTGTGCAGCGCGATGCCGTTCATGATCGCGCCCATGGCGTGCTCGCGGACGCCGAAATGGAGCGTGCGCCCGTACGGGCCGCCCGACCACACCTTGGTCTGCCGGTCCGCGGGCAGGAATGAGGCCGCCCCCTTGACCGCGGTGTTGTTACTCTCCGCCAGGTCGGCCGAACCGCCCCACAGTTCCGGCAGGACCGGATACAGGGCGGCGAGGACCTCGCCGGAGGCCTTCCGGGTGGCCACGCCCTTCGGATCGGCGTCCCAGGCCGGCAGGGTGTCCGCCCAGCCCTCCGGCAGCGTGCGGGTGGACATCCGTTCCAGCAGCGCGCCGCCGCCGGGGTTGCCGGCCCGCCACGCATCGAAGCGCTGCTGCCATCGGGCGTGCGCCTGCTTGCCCCGGATGGCGACCAGGCGGGCGTGCTCGAGCACCTCCGGGGCGACCTCGAAAGTCCTGCCGGGGTCGAAGCCGAGGATGTCCTTGGTCGCCCGGACCTCGTCCTCACCCAGCGCCGACCCGTGAGCGGCACCGGTGTTCTGCTTGTTCGGCGACGGCCAGCCGATGATCGTCCGCAGCACGATCAGCGACGGGCGGCCGGTCTCGGCCTGGGCGGCCCCCAGCGCGCGGTCGACCGCCACCAGGTCCTCACCGTCATCGACGCGCTGCACGTGCCAGCCGTAGGCCTCATACCGGGTGCCGACGTCCTCGGTGAACGCGATGCCGGTGTCGTCCTCGATCGAGATGCGGTTGGCGTCATAGACCAAGACCAGGTTCCCCAGCTCCTGGGTACCGGCCAGCGACGACGCCTCGCCGCTGACACCCTCCTCCAGGTCGCCGTCCGAGGCGAACGCCCAGACCGTGTGGTCGAACACGCTCTCGCCCTCGGGAGCATCGGGATCCAGCAAGCCGCGCTCGCGGCGGGCGGCCATCGCCATGCCGACGGCGTTGCCAACGCCCTGGCCCAACGGGCCGGTCGTCGTTTCCACCCCCGGCGTGTGGTTGACCTCGGGATGGCCCGGCGTCCGGGACCCCCAGGTGCGCAGCGCCTCCAGATCAGAGAGCTCCAGGCCGTAGCCGGACAGGAACAGCTGGATGTACAGGGTGAGGCTCGAGTGCCCCATCGACAGAACGAAACGGTCACGGCCGGCCCAATCCGGATCACCCGGGTCGTGACGCAGCCACTTCTGGAACAGCAGGTAGGCCGTGGGACCCACGCTCATCGCGGTGCCGGGATGGCCGTTCCCGGCCTTCTGCACAGCGTCCATCGCCAGAACGCGCACGGTGTCGATCGCACGGCGGTCGAGCTCGCCCATCCCCTCGGGCAGGGTGGGGCGCGGCTGGGAAGGGTTGCCCGTAGGCGCATCGCTCGCGGCCTCGGCCGGCGCCTCGGGACGGCTGCTCCTCGTCCCCGCAGCCAGGTCTGTCTCGTTAGCGGTCATCGGTTTGCGGTGCTCCCTTGGGTATGGCTGTGGACGCTTCAGCCGCACGGCCGGATCCGGCCGAGGGGCCGGCGGTAGCAGTGGCGTCAGGAGAGAGGGGTGTCGCCCAGAGCCTTCGCGAGGTCGCCGGGGGTGTCGTAGATGGCGATGGCGCCAGCCTCCCGGAGCTCGTCGTCCCCAAAGCCGCCGGAGCGGACGACGATCGCCGGCATCCCGGCATTTTTCGCCGCCTCGACGTCCCACACCGAGTCGCCGACCATCACGCTCGATACGCCTGGCGGCGCACCCAGCTTCTCCAGCGCCACCTGCAGCAGGTCCGGTGCCGGCTTAGACGCCTCGACGTCGGCGCTGCTAGTCCAGTTATCGGCGATGCCTCGGGCGTCCAGCTTGTCCAGGAACACGTCCACGTGACGCTGCTGACCAGAGCTGGCCAGCACGAGCCGGTGACCACGCTCCTTGATGGCTACGAGCAGGTCGCGCGCACCAGGCAACGGCGCCATCTCCTCGAGCAGCGCGTCGACTTCCTTGCCCTGCTGGTCCCGGGCCTGATCGCCTACCCGGCGCTCCAGGTCCTCACCTCCAACAGCCATGACCACCTGGTCCCCGCCCATGCCGATCAGCCGGTGCAGCCGCCACACCGGATAGGTCTCGCCCACCAAGCGCAGTGCCCGGTACCAGGCGAGCGCATGCTGGTAGTTGGAATCGATGAGCGTCCCGTCAATGTCGAGGACGGCAATGGTGGAATCAGTCACGGTGCGCCGCTACCCGCCAACCCCGTGCCCAACCGCCAGTTTCAGCTTCAGCAGCTACGGCGGCACTGTTGCATTAAGCGATCCCATGATCATCGGACAGGAAGATCTATCGTCGGCGGGTGCCCGACGGCCACCAGATGCCCGATTCGGCCTGACGGGCTTCGTGCCCACACCTGACAGGAAGATTTGCGGCGCCATGATCATGTAGCGGCTCAATGCAACGGTGCCGTGGCGTGGCACTGGACCAGTACGAGACAGACTGCTGCCGGGAGGTGATGACCGCTGCGCAGGTGCGATTCGTTTGTGATCGCATGCGGCGGGTAGCGGCTGCGCCACGGCAAGCCACGGAGGAAAACATGTCAGAGCAGACAACTCCTGAGCACGGCGCCCCGGAGCAGGGCACGCCGAGCAAGCCCACCACAGCCGACGAGCACGGGTTCGGCGTCGACGAGGACAATCATGGCTGGGCTCCGGATGTGCAGTCTTCCGGGAAAACGACCGGAGCCGGCCATAAGGCCTGGGAAGCCAACGACACGCAAGATGCCGCCCACGGCGACGGCGACTCCTCACCTGACCCCGACGACCCGCGGCTGCCGTCGGAGAACGCCGGGCAGAGTACGGCGGCCCGTGGTGAGGACATCATGGATCGTGACGGCAAAGAAGCTGGACGCCAGGACACTGGTACTCAAGGCGCGAGCGAGAGGCCGACGGGAACGTCCACGGCCAGGGACGTCACAGGCGTCAATCCGCAGGATCCCATTGATCCTGAATCACCGAACCAGGGCTAAGCCTTGGTCCGGTAGCGATTAAGGACGCGGGGCTGCTGTGGGGCCGGCTTCCGCGGCGGGGAAGCCGGCCCCACGGGCAGTTGAGCTGTAAGAGTGTCTTTCTGTCTCCTTTCGCGGCTGATCTCGGACAGGTGCGCCGCGCTGACAGGTCCCGGCTGCCGCCAGTGAACTCAGCGACGCGCTGGCTGCCGGCCGAGGCCGGTCAGGCCGGAGGTGAGCGCTCGCGGCGGTGTCCCGGCGCGGTGACCGGGGCGATGGTGGCCGGCAGACAGGGCCGCAGCCAGGGCCAGCGTGGCAGGACTGGGCGGCGGCGGTTTGGCGGGACCCGTGGCGGGGCGGTCGGCGGCGCGGCGGGGGGCTGGCTGAAGGAGGCCGCGATTA
>DATCGA010000250.1:0-9408 GCA_036509215.1 Trebonia sp. | reverse complement strand
GCTCGCCCTCGTTCGCAGTTGACGTTGCCGCCTCGGTCACGCTAGCTCCCACTTCACGAGGGTGAACTCCGGTGTCTCGTCGGCGAAGACGGCCCGGACCTTGGCCCCCACCGCCACGTCCTCCCGCCGCCCGACGACGCGCCCGGTGTAGCGCACCCCGTCGGCGTTCTCGACGATCGCCACCACGTACGGCAGCTCGCCGGCGAAGCCGGGGTGGAACGCGCGGTGATACACCACGTAGCTCCAGATCGACCCCTCGGGCGACACGTCGGTCCACTCGAACCCGCGCTCCAGGCAGGTCGGGCAGATCGGCAGCCCGGGGAACCGCAGGGCCGCGCACGAGGTGCAGCGCTGGGCGGTGAGCCGGCGCTCGCGGGCGGCCGCCCAGAACGGCGCCATGTCGGGGTCGTCGAGCCTCGGGATGGGCTTGTTATAGAGCTGGTCGGTCATTACTTGTGCGTCGAGATGATCGACGCGCCTCCCTTCAGCCAGACCTGGGTGGAGCAGTACATCGCGATCTCGGCGCCGGTCACCTGGCGCTCGCCCGCCTGGCCGCGGAGCTGGCGGACGGCCTCCACCAGGTGCAGCCAGCCCCACATGTAGCTCTCCGAGAGCTGGCCGCCGTTGGTGTTGACCGGCCGGTCGCCGCCGGGCCGGGTGTGCCCCTCGGCCAGCCACGGCCCGACCTCACCGGGCGGGGCGAAGCCGTAGTACTCGAGCATCTGCAGCACCCAGACCGCGGTCGGGTTCTGGATGTAGAGCACGTCGATGTCGTCCTGGGTCAGGCCGGTGTTCCGCCAGATCTGGTCGGCCGCCCCGCGCAGGAACTCGCGGTTGAGGTAGTCGGGCGTGTACTCGCCCCTGATCCCGGTCTGCTCGGACATGCCGAGCACGTAGACCGGGTTGTTCGGGTAGTCGGCGGCCATGTCCGCCCGGGTGACGATCAGCGAGACGCCGCCGTCCGACAGCATGGTCACGTCGGCCCGCCGCAGCGGCTCCACCATGTACGGCATCGCCAGGTACTGGTCCATCGACATCGGCTCGCGGAACAGCGCGATCGGGTTCTTCTGCGCCCACTCCCGCTCCGACACCGCGATCATGCCGAACTGCTCGTCGGTGGTCCCGTACAGCGCCTTGTGCCGTTGCAGGGCCATCGCGGCCGGGCCGGCGATGTGCATCAGCCCGGACGCGCCCGCCAGGGTGGGGGAGGAGGCGCCGAACGGGAACCGGATGCTGCGCGCGTTGGCCCCGTAGCACAGCGCCACCGTGGTCGCCATCCCGGTGAGGATGGCCTGCACCGCCAGGTGGAGCGAGAAGTTGCAGGTGCCGTAGTCGAGCGTCTGCGCGTAGCGCGGGTTGATGCCGAGCAGCGGCCCGACCATCACGTCGGTGTTGGTGCCCTGGACCGACTTGCAGGTGATGAGCCCGTCCAGCCTCTCCCGGCCGATCCCGGCGTCGTTGAGGGCCTCCTTGATCGCCAGGACCGAGTTGAGCTCGGGCGACTGGCCGGGCAGCTCGCCCTGCGGGGTGTGGCCGACGCCGACGATCGCGACCTTGCCCCTGATGTCGGTGTCTATCGCTGACATCGGCGGGTCAGCCGATCACGGACTGGCCGCCGTCGACGTGCATGACGGTGCCGTTGATGGCGGCCGACCGCTCGGCCGCGACGAACGCGCAGGCCCAGGCGACCTCGGCCGGGGACGGCTGGCGGCCGATCGGGATGATGTCGGCCGCGATCTTGTCCGACCGCTCCCTGGTCAGCCCCGGGTGAGTCTCCATGTCGCGGATGGTGTCGGCGAACCCCGGGTTGATGTCGTTGACCGTGATCCCGTACGGGCCGAGGCTCCGCGCCAGCGACTTGGTGAACGTCCGCAGCCCGCCCTTGGCGGTCGAGTGCGGCAGCCGGGTCGGCCCGCCGCTCCACCCGTCCGGCCCGTTCATGTGCAGGATCCGGCCCCAGCCGCGCTCGCGCATGCCGGGGGCGAACGCCTTGGCCAGGTACCAGGACGCGGTCAGCTGCTGGTTGAGGTAGCGGTGCCAGTCCTCGTCGGTCGTCTCCCAGAAGTCCTTGTGCAGCCGCCGGGCGGCGTTGCTGACGTAGATGTCGACCTGTCCGAACGCCTCCTCGGCCCTCGCCTTGAGCTCGAGCACGGTGGACTTCTCGGCCGCGTCGCCGAGCACCACGATCGCCTTGCCGCCCAGCGCCTCGGCCTCGTCGGCCACCTGCCGGGCCTCGGCCGCGTTGGACCTGGAGTTGACGACGACGTTGGCGCCTCGGGCGGCGAACTCGAGCACGATCGCCTTGCCCAGGTTGCGGCCGGAGCCGGTCACGAGCAGGGTCTTCCCGGCGATACCGAACTCATCGGTCATGATGCGCCTTGCCTCTTTCCTGTGGCTGTCACTTGCTGTCGCTGGCGATGGTCTTGGTGGCGGCGGTGTTGGTCGCGGGCGCGCGCCCGCGACCAGGCCCTGCCGCGGGCTCGGCTGCCCGGCCGCGCTCCGGCCCGGGCGCGCGGGCGGTCGGGTGCCCGCGCTCCGGCTCGGGCCCGGCCGCGATCGGGAAGTGGCACGCGACCAGGTGCCCCGACGCCGCCCCCTGACCCGGCGCCAGCAGGGGGGTCTCCTGCGCGCAGCGGGCCTGAGCGCGCGGGCACCGGGTCCGGAACCGGCAGCCGGACGGCGGGTGCACCGGCGACGGCGCCTCGGCCGCGGCGTCGGCCAGCGCGTCGGCCGCGGCGTCGCGGGCGGGCCGCTCGCCCTGCTCGATGCGCGGGACGGCGTCCAGCAGCTCCACCGTGTACGGGTGGCGCGGGCGCGCGTACACCTCGTCGGCCGGGCCGACCTCGCACAGCCGTCCCAGGTACATGACCGCCACCCGGTCGCTGACCTGCTTCACCAGCGCCAGGTCGTGCGCGATGAACAGGTACGACAGCCCGAGCGAGGTCCGCAGCCCCTCCAGCAGGTTCAGCACCTGCGCCTGGACCAGCACGTCGAGCGAGGACACCGCCTCGTCGGCGATGATCAGGGCCGGGCTGGCGGCCAGCGCCCGGGCGATCGCCACCCGCTGGCACTGGCCGCCGGACAGCTCGCGGGCCCTCCTGCGGCCGTGCGCGCCGAGGTCGAGGCCGACCTGCTCGAGCAGCTCCCCGACCCGGCGCCGGCGCTCGCCCCGGTCGCTCACCCCGGCCGCGATCAGCGGCTCGGCCACGATCCGGGCCACCGGCCAGAGCGGGTCGAGCGAGGTGTACGGGTCCTGGAAGATCATCTGGATCGAGCGGCGCGCGTCCCGCAGCGCCGCCCCGCGCAGCGTGCCCAGGGTCACCCCCCGGAAGGTGACCTCGCCCGACTTCGGCGGCGGCGCCTGCATGATCGACCGCGCCAGCGTCGACTTGCCCGAGCCGGTCTCGCCGACCACGCTCAGCGTCTCGCCCGGCCAGATGTCGAGGCCGACCCCGGAGACGGCCTGCAGCACCCCGCCGCGGACTCCGCCCTGACCGCGGACGGTGAACTCCTGGACCAGGTCGCGCACCGCAAGCAGCGGTTCCGTCATCATGCCTCCCCGGAAATCTCATGACTGGACCCCGCCAGCGGATGCCAGCACGCGTACGCATGTCCGGCCTCGTCCTCGGCCAGCTCCGGCCGCTCCCGCTCGCACCGGTCGTCCGCCCGCGGGCAGCGGGCCGCGAACGGGCAGCCGGCCGACGGCGCTGACCCGGGCGGGGCCGACAGCACTGGCGGCCGCCCGCCGATCACCGGCAGTGGGGTATGGGCCGCCCGGTCGAGCCGCGGCACCGCGCCGAGCAGCGCGCTCGTGTAGGGCATCCGGACGTTCCCGAACAGCTCCCTGGCCGGCGCCCGCTCCACCGCCCGGCCCGCGTACATGACCACCACGTCGTCGGCGAACGACGCCGCCAGGCCGAGGTCGTGGCTGATCATCAGGATCGCCATCCCCAGCTGGGCCTGCAGGCCGGTCAGCAGCCGCATGATCTGGGCCTGGGTGGTCACGTCGAGCGCGGTCGTGGCCTCGTCCGCGATCAGCAGCCGGGGCGAGCAGCTGAGCGCCATCGCGATCATCACCCGCTGCCGCATGCCGCCGGAGAACTGGTGCGGGTACTCGCTGTAGCGCTGCTCCGGCGCGGACAGCCGGACCAGCCGGAACAGCTCGATGGCGCGCTCGCGCGCCGCCGCCCGGCTGATCGGGCGGTGCGCCCTGATCGCCTCCGCGATCTGCGGCCCGACCCGCATCGTCGGGTTCAGCGACCGGGCCGGGTCCTGGAAGATCATCGCCACGTCGTGCCCGCGGTGCCTGCGCAGCTCCCTGGCGCCCAGCCCGATCAGCTCGATGCCGTTGAGCACGGCCGACCCCGACACCTGGGCGCTGCGCGGCAGCAGCCCCATGATCGCGCGCGAGCTCGCGGTCTTGCCCGACCCCGACTCGCCGATGATCGCCACCGTCCGCCCGGCCCCGACCGAGTAGCTCAGCGAGTCGACCGCGTGCACCACCCGCCCGCGCGGCCGGTACCGCACCGACAGCTCCCGCACCTCGAGCACCGCCGTCATCGCGCGCTCCAGCGGGCCCGCAGCGCGTCGCCGAGCAGGTTCAGCGTCGCCACCGTGATCAGCAGCGCCAGGCACGGGATGATCACCAGCGCGGGCTGCACCGACATCGTCTGCTCGCCCGAGGCGATCATGTTCCCCCAGCTCGCCCCCGGCGGCGGGACCCCCAGCGACAGGAAGCTCAGCGCCCCCTCCTGGATGATCGCCACCCCCGCCCCCAGCAGCGCGAACGTGAGCAGCTGGGGCAGCAGGTTCGGGGCCAGGTGCAGCAGCACGATCCGCCACCGCGGCGTCCCGCCGAGCGAGGCGGCGAGCATGAAGTTCTGGTCCCGCAGCTTGAGCGTGCCCGCCCGCGCCAGCCGGGCGAAGGCGGGGACGCTGTAGAACGACAGCGCCCAGATCACGTGCAGCTCGCCCGGGCCGAGGCCCTCCGCGATCGCCAGCGCCAGCACCAGCGACGGGAACGCGATCAGCACGTCAAGCACCCGCATCAGCACCGCCGCCAGCAGGCCGCGGGAGAAGCCCGCGATCATCCCGATCAGGCCGCCGAGGGCGATGCCGATGAGCTGGGTGGCCGCCCCGACCTCGAGCGAGACCCGCCCCCCGTACAGCAGCCGGGAGAAGATGTCGTTGCCGTCCGCGTCGGTGCCGAGCAGGTGCCCGGGCGACCCGATCGGCAGGCTGGAGTCGAGCACGCTGCCGCCGACCGGCGACGGCACGCTGCCGACCAGCGGCCACAGGAAGCACGCGGCGATCAGCAGGATGAGGAACCCCGCCGGGAGGCAGAGCGCGAGCGACCGCCGCAGCCGCCCGCGACCGCGCGCGGCACCGGAAGCAGCAGCGGCGTCGGCCACGCCGGGCCCGCCGGGCCCGCCGGGCCCGCCGGGAGCCGGGAGCCCGCCGGGAACCGGCAGGGCGTCATTGACCGGGATTGTCATACCTGATCCTTGGGTCGAGGACGGCGTAGAGAAGATCGGCCAGCAGGCCGACGACGACGACCACCACCGCGAACACGGCGACGATGCCTTCGAGGACCGGGAAGTCGCGGGTCTGGATCGCCTGGAACAGCTCCTGGCCGACGCCGGGCAGGCCGAAGATCTGCTCCACGATGACGGTGCCGCCGAGCAGCGTCCCGACGTTCAGCGCCACCACCGTGATCAGCCCGAACATCGAGTTCGGGACCGCGTGCCGGACCAGCACCCGCCACGACGGCAGGCCCTTGGCGACGGCGGTGACGACGTAGTCCTCGCCGAGCTGCTCGATCACGTCGGCCCGCAGCAGCCGCGTGTAGAAGCAGCCGATCGGGAACCCGAGCGACAGCGCGGGCAGCGTCAGCGACCGCAGGTTCGCGCCCAGCCCGCCGCTGACCGGCGTCCAGCCGAGGGCCGGGAACAGCGCCAGGTCGACCGAGAACAGCAGGATGAGCAGCAGCGCCAGGATGTAGGGGGCGATCGACAGCCCGATCATGGTGATGAACGTGGTGATGCTGTCGAACACGCCGCCGGGCCTGCGGGCGGCCACCGTCGCGACCGGGATCGCGATCACCAGCGAGATGACGAAGGCGTAGAGGATCAGCTCGAAGGTCACCGGCAGCCGCTGCGCCAGGATCGTGGTGACCAGCTGCCCGCTGCCGAGCGAGCTGCCGAGGTGGCCGGTCACGGCGCTGCCGAGCCAGTGCCCGTACCGGGTCAGGAACGGCTCGTTGAGGTGCAGTTCCACCCGCAGCCTGGCCACCTCCTGCGGGGTCGCGTCCGCCCCGAGCAGCGCCTGGGCCGCGTCTCCGGGCAGCAGGTTCAGCACCGCGAAGGTCAGGAAGGTGACCCCCCAGACGACCGGGATCGCGGTCAGCAGCCGCCGCCCCGCCACTCGCAGCAGGCTGGACCGGAGCACCCGGGGCACTCGGGACAGCGGTGACGCGCCCCCGGAGCGGTCCCCGGACCCCGGGGCCGCCGCAGCGGCCCCGGCATCCGAGGGCGGAACCGAGCCAGATCGGTTCGAAGACTCCCGCACGGTCACTTGCTCGTGAACCCGACCTGCGCCCACAGGATCTCCGGCCGCACCGCGGAGGCGGGGATCAACGTGGTCAGCCCCGGCCCGGCCACGCCCTTGGCCGCGATGTTCCAGCCGTTGACCGGGAACAGGAACGGCGCGTAGGCGTCCGTGCTGATGTACTCGGCCGCCTGGTCGTACAGCGTCAGCCGGGACGCGCTGTTGAGCGTGGAGGTGGCGTTGGCGAAGATCTTGTCGAGGGCCGGGTCGTGCACCCCGCTGAAGATCGACGCGGACCCGAAGCGGAAGTTCACCCCCAGCCCGGCCGCCGGGTCGAACGCCCCCGCCGTCTGCAGCGAGGCCTGCCAGGTCTTGCTCTCGAACTGCTGGATGACCGACGGCAGCTGGTCGACGTGAATGGTCACCTTCATCCCGGCGGCCTGCCACATCGTCTGCAGCGCCTCGAGCACGGTCTGGGTGACCGAGCTCTGGGTCGCCATCAGGTCGACGGTCACGCCCCCGGCCGCCTTCACCGCCGCCTTCGCCTTGGCCAGGTTGTAGGTCCGGTACCCGGGCACGTTCTGCTCGTAGAACAGCCCGTTCGGCGCCGTGAACCCCTCGGTGACCGGGTGCAGGTTGCCGAACAGCTTCTGGTCGATGACCGGCACGTCGGTCGCGTAGTACACCGCCTCGCGGGCGGCCAGGTTGCTGAACGGCGCGACGGCGGTGTTGAGCTGGATCACGTAGGGGGACGTGGACGGCACGTCGAGCACGTTGAACTGCTGGGAGAAGGCCGGCACCAGCTGCGGCGTCTGCATCCCCTCGTACCCCTGGACGCCGCCGGCCTGCATGGTCTCGAGCGCCGCCTCGTCGCTGGCGACCGACTTGAACGTCAGCGTGTTCAGGTAAGGCTGGCCGGCCTGCCAGTAGGCCGGGTTCTTCTTCAGCGCCAGCTCGGAGCTGACGGTGTCGCTGACCACGGTGAACGGCCCCGCCCCGACCGGCGCGAGCTTGAACGCGTTCTCGCCCGCCTTGCTCAGCGCGGTCGGCGACACGATCCAGTTGACGTTGGCGTCGTGGAAGGTGTTGATCAGCGGCGCGTAGGGCTGGGTGAGGTGGATCACGATGTCGTACGAGCCCGAGGTGGTGATCGAGGAGACCGGCCACTTGGGCGTGTCGCCGACCGGGGCGGCGAGGTCGCGCTTGAAGTTGAACGCCACCGCGGCGGCGTTGAACGGCGTCCCGTCGCTGAACGTCACGCCGTGCCTGAGCTCGATCGTGACCGTCTTGTCGTCGGCCGAGATCGTGTACCCGGTCGCCAGGCCGTCGATCGTCTGCCCGTTGGCGCCGAGCTCGAAGAGGTTGCCGTAGATGGCGTCGAGGTAGCTCTGGTTGGCGGAGCCGGAGGCGTCGGTGGCCGGGTCAAGCCCGGTCGGCCAGGCCCCGGTCAGGCCGGTCTCCTCGAGCATGGTGAAGTTGCCGCCCGGCTGCGGGGCGGAGGTGTTCTGGGGGCCGCTGGCGGCCGCGGCGGATGTGGAGGACGAGCCGTCGCCTGAGGAACCGGAGGATCCGGAGGAACATGCCGCGACTGCCGCCGCGCAAAGCAGGACGGCCGCCATGGCGACGCTGGCCCGTCCGGCTGGGTGGTGAATCGTGCCCACTGTCTCTACATGGAGGAGGAGACGATGCCTGGCGAGAGAGAGCCCGCAGCCCGCGCCGTTGACGTGCTGATCTGGCTGGCCGACCACACGGCCGACACCTGGGGCGTCCGCCAGGTGGCGAGGGAGATGAACACCTCGCCGAGCACGATCCACCGGATCTTCCAGATCTTCGAGTCGCGCGACCTGGTGATCAAGAACGACGAGGGACGCTACACCCCGGGCCTCGAGCTCTTCCGGATCTGCCAGGTCTTCTCCCACCGCCTGTCCCCGGTGAAGATCGCCCGGCCGCACCTGGAGCGGCTGGCGGCCGCCTGCGGCGAGACCGTGCTGCTGGCCGCGTTCGGCGCCCGCCGCGGCCAGATGATCGTCATCGACATGATCGACGCGCCGCACCCGCTGCGCTGGGTGGTGGGGCTCAACCAGTGGCGCGCGGTCCACTCCGGCGCGACCGGCCTGGCGATCCTGGCCTTCCTGCCCGACGCCGAGCGCCAGGCGATCTACCGCCGGGGCCTCGAGCCGTTCACCGAGCAGACCCTGGTCACCGGCGACGAACTCGAGCAGGAGGCCGCCCGGGTCCGCGAGCGCGGCTACGCCTACTCGCAGGGCCAGCGGTCCAGGGGCGCCATCGGGCTCGGCGCGCCGCTGTTCGACGCGGCCGGCGACGTGTTCGGCGACGTCTGCATCACGATCCCGGCGGGTCGCTTCGACCCGGCCCTGGAGCCCAAGCTCGGCGCGCTGCTGGTCTCGGTGGCGGCCGACATCTCGGCCGACCTGCGCGACTGCGGCTTCATCCGCGACGCCTGAGCGCGCTGCCCCGCTAGCCTTCCCCGGCGAAGTCGAGCCCGAGGTCAAGCGCGCGCGACGAATGGGTGAGCGCCCCCACCGCCAGGTAGTCCACGCCGGTCTCGGCGACCTCGCGCGCGTTCGCCAGCGCCAGCCCGCCGCTGGCCTCGAGCCGCACCCCGTAGTAGTCGCGGGCCACCGCCACCGCCTCGCGCAGCGAGGCCAGCGGCATGTTGTCGAGCAGCAGGAAGTGCGCCCCCGCCTCCAGCGCCTCCCGGACCTGCGCCACCGAGTCGCACTCGACCTCGATCACCAGCCCTGCCAACGTCCCCGAAGGAGCCAACCCCAAGCGAGCCGCCCCGGACCCCGACCCGTCCGATCCCGGCCCAGCCACCACCGGCCCAGCCACCACCGGCCC
>DATCGA010000249.1:0-2526 GCA_036509215.1 Trebonia sp. | reverse complement strand
CCCGCCGGTGCTGCTGATGGACGAGCCGTTCAGCGCCGTCGACCCGGTCGTCCGCGGTCAGCTGCAGGACCAGCTGATCTCACTCCAGAACGAGCTGCGCAAGACGATCGTCCTGGTCACGCACGACATCGAAGAGGCCATCAAGGTCGGCGACATCGTGGCGCTGTACCACCCGCACGGCACGCTGGCCCAGCTCGGCCCGCCGGAACGGCTCCTCGGCGCGCCCGCCGATGACTACGTCGCGGGGTTCGTCGGGTTCGACCGGGGCATCAGGCGGCTGTCGTTCTTCCGGACCGACGGTCTGTCGCTGTCGGCCGGCCCGGTGCTGCCCGCGACCACGACGGTGGCGTCCGCGATCAAGACCGGCGAGCCGTGGCTCCTGATCGTCGGCAGCGAGGCGGACCTGACTCCGCGCGGCTGGGTGTCGGCCGAGCGCCTGGCCGGACTCGACGGCGGCACCCAGCTCAAAGACGTGGCGACCGATGGCTTCGGGCACACGTTCACCGTCGGCGACGACTCGCTGCGGGCGGCGCTGGACGCGGCCGTGCTCTCGCCCGCCGGCGTTGCCATCGGCGTGGACGGCGACGGTCGCGTGGTCGGCATGGCCTCCTTCGACCAGCTCCGGGCGGCCGTGCAGGCGGCTCAGGCGGCCCAGGACGCGCTCGACGCCCGGGATGTCCTCGACGCGCAGGCTGCGCAGCAGGGACAGAGCCCAGGAGCGACCCGATGATGTGGTCCTGGATTCCCAGCAACTGGTCGCAGATCTGGGAACTGACCAGGCAGAACGCCTTCCTCGGGATCGTCTCGCCGCTGATCGGCCTGGCCATCTCGCTGCCGCTCGGGGTCGTAGCGGCGCGCTGGCGCTGGTTTTACCCGCCCACGCTGGTCTTCATCAACGTCGTCTACGCGATCCCCTCGCTCGCCCTGTTCATCGCGCTGATCCCGGCGTTCGGGCTGACGGACACGACGGTGATCATCGGGCTCACCGTGTTCTCGCTCTGCGTGATCCTGCCGAACGTGGTGGCGGGCCTGCTCGGCGTGCCCGCGTCGGTCAAGCAGGCGGCGACCGCGATGGGGTACGGCCCGCTGCGCCGCCTGATCACCGTCGAGCTGCCGCTGGCGACCCCGGTGATCATCGCCGGGCTCCGGGTCGGGGTGGTGTCCAGCGTCAGCCTGGCCAGCGTCGGCCAGATCATCGGCGTCTCCAGCCTCGGCTACCTGTTCATCGACGGCGAGCAGCGGGACTTCCCGACCGAAATCTACGTCGGCCTCTTCATGGTCATCGCGCTCGCCGTGGTCTGCGACCTGATCCTGGTCGGCGTGCGGTGGGCGCTGACGCCATGGGCGGCCGGCCGGAACCGGGTGCCCGGCTCCCGCCCGCGGTGGGCGCTCGCCACCGCGCTGGCGCCGATCATTCAGGAACGCGCATGAGCTTCTTCTACTACGCCTGGGACTGGGTGACCACCGATGCCAACTGGCACGGGTCCGGCAGCATCCCGCAGCAGCTCGTCGCGCACCTCGGCTACAGCGGCCTGCCGCTGCTGATCGCCGCGCTGATCGCCGTCCCGGCCGGCGTGCTGATCGGCCACACCGGCCGCGGCGCGGTCGTCGTCGTCAACGTCGCCAACGCCTGGCGGGCGATCCCCACCCTGGGGCTGCTCATCCTGCTCGCGGTGTACTTCGGGTTCACGCTCTTCACCTGGCTGATCCCGCTCGTCGTGCTGGCGATCCCGCCGATCCTGGTCAACGTCTACGAGGGCGTGGCCGGGGTCGACCCGGGGGTCAAGGACGCGGCCAAGGGCATGGGCATGACCCCGTGGCAGCAGGTCGTCAAGGTCGAGGTGCCGATCGCGCTGCCGCTGATCCTGGTCGGCCTCCGCACCGGGGCGATCTTCGTCGTGGCGACCGCGACGATCGCGGCCTACATCGGCCTCGGCGGCCTCGGCCGCTTCATCATCGACGGCCTCGCGAACAGCCAGTACGGGCCGGTGGCGGGCGGCGCGCTGCTCGTCGTGATCCTCGCCCTGCTCGTCCTCGGGCTCTTCTCCCTGCTGTCCAGACTGCTCGTCCCGGCGGGGTTGCGCGGGACGGGCAGGGATAACCAGTAAAATTGACCACTAATGTCGGGTACACCGAAAGGGAAACACATAATGGTCACCAGGATCGCCACCGCCACGGGGATGGCAGCCGTCACGGCCATCGCCCTCGCCGCGGTGGCCGGCTGCTCAAGCAGTTCTTCAAGCTCATCAAGCGCGCCAAGCTCGGCCGCCGCGAGCGCCAGCACCAGCGCCAGTTCCGGCTCCAACCCGCTGTCCGGCGGCGGCGCGTCCGGCTCGGTGGTCGTCGGCTCGGCGAACTTCCCCGAGGATGAGCTGCTCGCCCAGATCTACGTCGACGCCCTGCAGGGCAAGGGGATCAAGGTCACGCCCAAGTTCAACATCGGGGCCCGCGAGGTCTACTACCCCGAGGTGGTCAAGGGCGCGATCACGATCATCCCCGAGTACAACGGCGCCCTGCTGACCACCT
>DATCGA010000248.1:0-12044 GCA_036509215.1 Trebonia sp. | reverse complement strand
GCCATCACGCCCTGGCTCTGCAGGCCGGTGACCTCGGCCGAGGTGACCTGGCCGGCCAGGTAGGGGTCCTCGCCGTAGGTCTCGTAGGTCCGGCCCCAGCGCGGGTCGCGCACCAGGTTGGTTGTCGGGCCGAGGGCGACGTTCACGCCCTTGCCCGCGAACTCGTTGCCCATCGCTGCGCCCTCTTGCTGGATGAGCGTCGGGTCCCAGGTCGCGGCGGCGGACTCGCCGTCGGGGAAGGCGGTCACGCCGCCGGCCCCGTCGCCGACGCCGTTCGGGCCGTCCTCCAGGTTGGTGGCGGGGATGCACAGATCGGGGACCGCGGGGATCTGGCCGATGTAGGACGAGCCGCCGTCGCCGGCCACCAGGTCCAGCTCCTCGGCCTGGTCCATGGTGGTGAGCACCTGCTGGACCCGGGTGGCGACCGGCGCGGTGGAGCCGACCCAGGGGCAGGTTCCATTGCCGCCGTTGCCGTTGCCGCCGGTGAGCGGGGCTACCGTGGTCAGGCCGTAGACGTCGAGCTCAAAGATCGAGTAGCCGAACTGGGTCGCCCGGGCGGTGCCGTCCATGCGGATGTAGCGGGCGGTGGTGGAGATGGGGAACGTCTCCTGGCCGCCTGCGCCGGTGGCGGTGGAGTAGACCGTGGTCCAGGTCGCGTTGTCGTTGGACACCTGGATCGAGAACGCGGTCGCGTAGGCGGCCTCCCACAGCAGGCCCACGCTGCAGATCTGCGTCGGGACGCCGAGGTCGACCTCGAGCCACTGCGGGTCGGTGAACAGGCTGGACCAGCGGGTGCCCGGATCGCCGTCGGTGGCGTCGGACGCCGGGTAGTCGGTGGCGTCCTGGGTCGAGGAGGCCGTGGTCGGCTGGTCGAGCGCGAGGTCCTGGGTGCCGCAGTACTCGGTCGGACCGGTGCCGCCGGTGCCTCCGCCGCCGCCGCTGGTCGATCCCTGGGTGAAGGCCAGGTAGTGCAGGTTCCAGCCGGCGGCGTCCTGGTCGACCGTGAGGGTCTGCTGGCCGGCCGGCAACGTCACGTTGGCGGTGACCGTGGCCCAGGTCTGGTACGAGCCGCTCGCGGCGATGGCGACCGAGCCGCTCAGGTTGGCGCCGGAGGAGTTGTCGATGTGCAGCGCGTCGGCGACAGCCGACGGCGCCGCCACCCGGAAGCTGACCGTGTACGTCCCGGCGGTGGCTACCTCGACGGTGTACTTGAACCACTGCCCGGCGCCCGTCCAGCCGATGTCGTAAGCGCCGCCGGCCGGCCCGGTGTCGGACGTGTCGGCGCTGGCCTCGAGGTCGACGCCGTCGGAGCGGTAGCTGTTGGCGGTCCCGTTGGCGGCGGTCACGTTGTAGGCGACGCTCTGCCCGCCGGTGTCGTAGTTCGCGGCCTGGACGGTGCCCGGCACCGGGGCCGGCGTCCCGCCGAACGGCTGCTCGCCCGAGCCACCGGTGCCACCGCCGCCGGAGGTGAGGGTGAACGCCATGTAGTGGAAGTTCCAGCCGTTGGAGTCCTCGTCGACGGTCAGCGTCTGCTGCCCGGCCGGCAGGGTGACGCTCGCGTCGACCGTCGCCCACGTCTGGTACCCGCCGGTGTTGGGGATCGTCACCGAACCGGTCAGGTTGGTGCCTGAGGAGTTGTCGATGTGCAGCGCGTCGGCGATCCCGTACGGCGACGACACCCGGAACGCGACCGTGTAGGTGCCCGCGGTGGCCACGTTGACCGTGTAGTTGAACCACTGCCCGGGCGTCGTCCAGCCGATGTCGTCGGCGCCTGCCCCGGTGTTGTCCTGGGTGTCGGCGGTCGCCTCGAGGTCGATCCCGTCGGAGCGGTAGCTGTTGGCCGACCCGTTGGCGGCGGTGACGTTGTAGGCGACGCCCTGGCCGCCGGTGTCGTAGTTCGCGGCGTACACCGTCCCCGGCACCGCCGCCGCCGTCCCCCCGTACGGGGCCCCGGTCGCAGCCGACGCCGCGTGCTGCGCGGCGCTCACCAGCGTCAGGCCGAGCACGACGGCGACCGCCAAGGCCACGCGGCCCACGCGGCCCATGCGGCCCATGCGGGCCCGGCGTGGCCCGGCACGCCGGGGTCCGGCCAGCCACGGAACGTGGAATGGTCCCATTCCTCGCTACCTCCAAATTCACGTCTTATATTAAGTCGTGAATAACACCGAGTTTCGGGCGCGTCAAGAGCTTCAGCCGGGCCGGTGCGCGCAGCGCGCAGGGAGGAAAGAGGGCAGCTCGGGACGGCTCAGCCGTGGCGAACTCGTTCAGCGCAGCTGAACTGGCGTTTTCGCGCCGCTCCCTACGGGACGGTGACCCCCTGCAGGACCACCGGCCCGGGCACGGGGTTGAGCTCGGTGTCCTGGGAGACGCCGGGCGGGGTGATGGTGTCCATCACCTCGGGCACCGAGCTCGGATTGAGCGAGCAGATCGCCTCGGTTCCGCCGACCGGGCACACGCCGAGCGTGAACGCGCCGGGAGCCGGCGTAAAGGAGATGGCCTGGTCGGCGTTGAAGCCGTTCTGGCCAGTGATCGCGACGGTGAACGTCCAGCCGGCCGCGGGGGTGCCGAACTCGGCTTCCGGCAGCGCGATCGTGATCGTGTCGGCGACGGTGGAGGCGACGACGGCGGTCGGGGTGCCGACCTGGCCGCCGGAGGCGTTGACCCACACCGGCGAGGCGAATCCCTGGACCTCGAGGCGCTCGCTCCAGGCGTCGGCCGGGGCGATCGTGTAGTTGCGGGTCGGGAAGGCGGCGGCGGTGGAGGTGGCGGTGGCCGACGGGTCGTGCACGTAGATGTCGAGCAGCTGGGCGCCGTCGACCGAGCCGAACGTGGACACGAGGTTGGCGAGCGAGGTGCGCAGGTAGACCTCCGACCCGGCGGTGATCACCTGGAAGCCGGTCAGGTCCCAGGAGCCGGCCGAGTACGAGGAGGAGGTCGGGTACTGGTAGGTGCCGGGGCCGTTGTCGTCTCCGGTCGGGTCGGTGACCGACAGGACCGTGGTCCCGCCCGACACGTCGCCGATCACCGAGGTCTGCGCGTACCCGGTGGCGCCGGCCGCCGTGGTGGCGGCGGCCGTGATCACGTTGGTGCCGAAGCCGATCGCGACCGTGGCCGAGTACGTGCCCGAGGCGCCGGCGGTTGTGCTCACCGTGGCCGCGGCGGCGCCGGTGTCGGTGTCCTGAGTCAGGATGTCCACTCGCGCGCCGACCGCCGCCGTCCCGCTGACGGTGGTGGTGGCGCCCTCGATGGTGGCGCCGGAGGCCGGGGACGTAATCGTCACCGAGGTCGCGGCCGGGGCGCCGTGGGTGACGTAGCGAGCGGTGGTGATCGCCGGGGTATCGGTGACCCTGCCGGTCCCGAGGTCCACGATCAGGCGCAGTTCCTGCGCCTGGGCCCAGGTCAGGGGCGACGCCGAGCCGGCCGCCTGCCCGACGGTGAAGCCGATCGAGGCGGTGGTTGGGTCCGACCCGTAGGGCGAGGCCGCCAGGTCGGGGTCCTCCCAGACCTGCTCGGGCACCAGGCCCTCGCCCGAGGCCGAGTTGATCATGAAGGACAGCATCGCCGAGGCCTGGGACGGGTCGCCGGAGGCGATCGCGGACTCGCCGCGCTCTCCCGACAGCACCGGCCACAGGTGCCCGGTGCCGACGTCGGTCGTCGGCCACGGCTCGCCGTCGGTGGTGCAGGAGGTCTGGCTGTTGACCGTCGAGCAGTCGCCGTACCCGTCGGCGCTGCCGTCGGCGGCGTGGGTGCCGTAGCGGTAGTAGCCGGTGCCGGACGGGGTCGCGACCGAGATCGTGCTGTCGAGGACGGACAGCGAGTTCTTGACCACCGGGTCGCTCGGCGAGAGCTCGCCCAGCCGAATCAGCTCCTGGAAGCCGCCGTCGATCACGGTGTCCTGCGCCACCGTCGGGCCGCCATTGCTCAGGTTGTACGAGGTCGTGGCGTTCGGGTCGCCGGTCTTGGACAGCCGGATGAAGTAGGGCGACATGCTGTCGGGCCCGGTCGAGGTGACCGTCCAGCTCTGCACGCTGCGCTGGAAGTCGTCGGCGGCGGCCTGGTAGACCGCCGCGTCGGCGCTGTCGTGATGTTCCCTGGCGATGGCGGCGGCGGCGGTCAGGCCGGCGATCTCGGCCGCGATCGTCGAGGGCGAGTAGCCGGACTGCTCCTCCCACCGCTCCACCCCGAAGGATGGGCCGTGGGCGACGAGGAAGTCCGCAGCCGGCCTGATGTGCTCGGTCCACAGCGCGTCGTCGCCCCCGAGCCCGGACAGGTAGGCCATCAGGATCGGGTCGGCGGTCTCGTCCAGCTGGTCGCCGCCGGTGTCCGGCGCGGCCTTGCCGTTGAGCAGCGAGTTGCGCGGTATCTCGCCGGTCGGCAGCTGCTGGTCGTCGAGCAGGAACTTGGCCTGGGCGCGGGCCGTGGCCAGGTCGCCGTCGGCCAGGAAGCCGGTGAAGGCCTCGTAGGAGTCACGGGCGAAGATCTCCCGGTAGGAGCCGTAGTAGACCGGCTCGCCGTTGACGTCATCGCCGGCGTTTACCGCCTGGCCCCAGGGAGAGGCGAGCGAGGCGACCACCGCTCCGGGGAAGGTCTTGTCCTCGCTCGCCTTCAGCACGTTGGCGTCGAGGTAGTAGGTCTTGCGGATGGTCTGCTCCGACTGCCCGGAGACCGAGCGGGGCGGCCGGCTCAGGGTCCGGTCGTAGGCGTTCCAGGTGTTCGCGTAGGCCCACGCGGTCAACGGGAAGGGCGTGCGCAGCGAGGCGGCGGCCGTGCCCAGGGCCTGCTGCTGTGAGCGGCCGAAGCCGAGGGCGAGGGTGAACTGGCCGCCGGATCCCCGCCCGGGGGTGACGTTCTCGGTGGCGACGATGTGCCCGTCGGCGGCCGAGGTGGTCGGCGTCAGCGTGCGGACGGCATCGAGCTGGGTCAGCCCGTCGCTCGCGGTGCCCTCGTAGCCGACGGAGGCCTGGCCGGCCGAGGTGGCGGTCATCGCCATGTAGGTCGGCACCGCGTACGCGCGGTTGGCCGCCTCGGTGGTGGTGTTCGCGCTGTAGACGACCGGTATTCCGGTGCGCGGGTCGATGACCCCGGTGTTGCCGCCGGCGTTCTGCGTCCCGCCGCCGCCGTCGCCGTTCACGTGCGCGTCAAGCCGCGCGTAAATCCGCAGCGCGCCGATGTCGGCGGTGCTGCCCTTGGTCGGCTCGATCCGGGTGCTCATCAGCACCGTGTCGCGCTGCGGATCGGTGATGTAGGAGGTGACGAGCTCGAAGCCGTGCTTGGCGTCGGTCGAGGTGATGGTGCACTCCATGCCGGTCGGGTCCGCCTGCACGGTGTAGGTCATGTCGCGGGTCTGGAGGTCGGTGAAGGTCGACCCGTCGGTGACGACGTATTGCAGCGTCTCGACGTTCGTGTTGTCGATGGTGGGTTCGTAGACGTCCGACAGCACGCCGTCCGCGATCGTGTACCAGATCTTAGAGGTGGTGTTCTCGGCGGTGCCCAGGCAGTCCTTGCGCGCAAGATCGAAGTAGGAGGCGGCGCCGGGGCCGTCGGAGGCGGCCGTGCCCGCAGCGGCCGGAGCGGCCGAGGCCGGCTGCAATTGGAGCGCCCCGCACAGCAGGGTCGCAGCGACGGCCGCCGTCGCCAGCGCGGCCGGGCGTCTGGAGGATCGCTTCATCGTGAACCCCGTGTCTATGCGGGCCTGGACGCTGCCGGTCGGCTGCCTCTGAACGTGAACGATGCCTGAGAGAGCCGGTGTCGTCAATACTCAGAGCGACAGGGAGTCTGGAATTCACAACTGCCCCTCATATTTCCCCAGGCCCGGGGTAGCAGCCAGCAATCACTGTCAGATTTGCGAAGGGCGGGGGGCCTGCGATGAGTGCAATGGATCCGCTGCGGAAGGCAATGGGCGCGGTCGACGGCTTCCAGCGCCGGGTGCGCTGGGTCGGCGTGCCCTACGCGGTGCAGAAGAAGTTCGGTGACGACAACGCCAACCTGGTGGTCGTCGCGCTGGCCTGGTACGGCTTCCTCGCGATCTTCCCGCTGCTGCTGGTGGTGGTGACGGTTTTCAACCTCATCGGCGCGGCGGCGCTGGGCCACACCCTGCTCCACACGTTGCAAGAATTCCCGGTGATCGGCTCTGACTTCCGGGCGTCGAGCGACAAGTCGCTCAACGGCAGCACGGTCGGGCTGGTGGTCGGCCTGCTGGGCCTGATCTACGGTGTTCAGGGTGTGACCCAGACCGCGCAGCTGGCGATGGCGACGGTGTGGAATATCCCGCAGGATCAGCGCACCGGCTTCCTGCCGCGGCTCGGCCGCAGCCTGGCCGGGCTGATCACCATCGGCGGCGCCTTCCTCATCAACGCGTTCGTCACCACCTACGCCACCGGCGGCACCAGCAACTACGCGGTCAGGATCCCGGTTATCGCCGGCCTGCTGGTGATCAACGTCCTGCTCTACTTCGCTACCTTCACCTTGCTGACCGCCAAGGTGATCGGGCCGCGCGGGCTGATCCCCGGCGCGATCCTGGGCGGCATCGTTTTTACCGCGCTGATCACCGTCGGGACCGGGCTGATTACCCACCAGCTGAAGCACGCGCAGGCGACCTACGGGGCGTTCGGCCTGGTGATCGGCATCGTCACCTTCCTCCTGCTGCTGGCCAAGCTCAGCCTGTACGCGGCCGAGCTGAATCCGGTGCTATCGCGCAGGCTCTACCCGCGCGCGCTGCCTCTGGGAGGCGAGCCGACTGAGGCCGACCTGCAGGTGCTCTCCCGTCTGGTGCACCAGGAGAAGCGCCGCGATGACCAGGCAATCGGGGTCGGCTTCGGCGACGATGCCGCCCGGAAGGCGGCGACCGACGCGGCCCGACACGAGCAATCGCGATAGTCGCGGGCCGGAAAGGGCGCGGCGGGGCGCCTATGCGGAGAGGGCGCCCTCACCGCCGCGGAGGACGAGCGGACCATGAAGTGGGAGACGGTCCTGCTGCTGGGCAGCAGTGACGTGATCCTCGCCGCCCGGACCTGGCATCAGAGCGCGTTCCGGCTCGAGTGGATGGCGCTCGGCCGCGGCGGCGACATGTCCTGGGATGAGGCCCTCCAAGCCGTCAGCCAGGCGCGTCGCGGATATTACGAGGCCGCCAAGGCCGACCTCGGGATCAGCATCGGCGGCGCCCCGGAAGCATACGAATGGCAGCTCGCGAAGATCGCGGAGATGGCGGCCGCGACCGCCGAAGCCGCCTCGCCTGGCACGGCCAGCGCGACTGGGTTACGCGCCCGCCGACCTTCCGTTCAGGCAGTGCGGCGGAAGATCATTTCGCGCGCTAGTCTCGGAAGAGCGCGACGTAAGTGCGGGAGGGGACGGTACTGCGTTGACAGAGCGGCAATCGCGGGATTCATGGGATCAGGCTGGCGATCCCCGGCTGAACACCGGGGTGCCCAATGTGGCTCGGGTCTACGACTACTGGCTGAGCGGGAAGGATAACTTCACCGCTGACCGGGTGGCCGCGGAGGAGACCATTGCCGCCTTCCCCGGTATCCGGCTGTCGGCGCGGGCCAACCGGGCGTTCCTCGGGCGGACGGTCCGTTACCTGGCCTCCTCCGAGGGAATCCGCCAGTTCCTCGACGTCGGCACCGGGCTGCCGGCGGCGAGCAACACCCATGAGGTGTCCCAGGCCGCCGCCCCGGAGAGCAGGGTCGTCTACGTCGACAACGACCCGCTGGTGCTCGCGCACGCCCGCGCGCTGCTCACCAGCAGCCCGGAGGGCGGCACGGCCTACCTGGACGCCGACCTGCGGGACCCCGACGTGATCCTCGAACAGGCCGCCAGGACCCTGGACCTGACCCGCCCGGTCGGCATCATGCTGCTGGCGATTTTGCACTACATCCCCGACCTGGCCGAGGCACGGCGGATCGTGGCCCGGCTGACCGAAGCCGTCCCTGCGGGCAGCTTCCTGGTCATCTCGCACGCGGGCACCGACCTGCTGCCGGATGACGTGGCCGCGTTCGAGAAGAGCTTCAACGCCCATCTCAAGCCCGAGGACCACCATGTCGCGCGGCCGCGCGATGTGGTGGCGGGCTTCTTTGACGGCGTCCGGCTGGTCGAGCCCGGCCTGGTCCGGGTGAGCGACTGGCGCCCCGATTCGCCCGAGGACGCCGCCCTCCCCACCATCTTGTGGGGCGGCGTCGCCGTAAAGCCCTGAGGCGGCGGGTGAGGAGCACCGTGAACAACCCCGCAGACTTCGAAGCCCTCGATCCGCTCGCGGTCTTCAACGCGACGGGATGGCCGGCCCGGCACTGAGCACCGGGCGTCAATCCAATTTCCTGCCGGGTCCGTAGGTATAGGCAATGCCTCCTGGGTTAGGAAATGCGATCGCGATGAATGTTGCCGCCTTGCTCGCCTTGGTACTCACGGTTCTCGCCGGTCTCGTTCTTCTTATGATCTGGCTTATGGAGTACGACCGCGACTTTCAGACCGCGGCTGCGACCCGCCTGCCGGTGCCGCTGATCTCCGCGCACGCTCTGCTGGGCCTCGGCGGCCTGATGGCGTGGGGTTTGTACGTCCTGACGGATGCGCAGCAGCTGGAGTGGGCGACGGTCGCCGACCTGGGCGTCGTCGCCGTCCTGGGCCTGGTAATGGCGGCGCGCTGGATCGGCGTGTATCGCGCTTACGGCGCCCCGGGCTCTTCGCTGTCGGGACTAGTCACCGTTCCGCCGGAACGGCACTTCCCCCGGCCGGTCATCGTTATCCACGGCATCTCGGCCGTGGTCACCGTTGCCCTGGTCCTGTTGGCCGTGTTTTTCAGCGGGAGCTGACCCGCGCCGCATTCACGGCGCCGGGTTTCCGGCAGGCTCGGTCTGCGCCGCCTGCGCGTCGCCGAGCGCCGTAGCCAGCAGCTCCTGCCCGGACCAGGCCAGCCGACCCGAGCGCAGGTCCGCGATAGCCGAGCGCAGCCAGGTGAGCTGGGCCCCGGAAGTGGCGACCATGTACTCGGACTCAAGCGCGAGCACGCGCGGCAGACCCGCGGTCGCGGCGAGCCCGGCTTCCAGGCCCGCGTGCAGGGCGGCGAGCGCCTGCTCGCGCCGCTCCAGCTGGTCCAGTGCTTCTGCGGGGGTGAGCATCATCAGGTGCGAGAGAGCGACCGGGAACTCCGGGTACTCCCGCTTGGGCGACGCCAGCATCTCGTCCAGCCACTGCCGGGTCGCCGTCCGGCCGGCGTCGGTGATCTCGTAGACGGTCCGCTCGGGGTACTGCTGGTGCCGGCCGGTCGTCCGGACCGCGACCAGCCCGCCCTCCTCCAGCCGCTCGATGGTCCGGTACAGGCCCGTGCGCTGCCCGACGTTCACCACCTGGTCCTTGCCCCACTGCTTGATCAGCCGCTGGATGCCGTACGGGTGGAGCGGCTGCGTGTGCAGCATGCCGAGCACGGTGAGCCCGAGCGGGGAACTGCGGACGGTCTGCGTCATGCCTCCATTATAGGCACGCAGAAACTAGTTGACACGCAACTAGTTTCTTTGCAACTATCTAGCCATGACGACAACCGCTCGCCCGGCGAGCTCAGCCACCCGGATCCACGCCGACCACACCGTGCTCAAGCACCTCGGCCACTGGACCGAAGACCACTCGTTCCACCTGCGCTCGCGCAAGAGCACGGTGATCCTCGACCTGCGCGCCACCGGGTCCGACGAGCTCGAGCTCCTGCTCGAGCTGGACGGCTCGACCCTCACCCTGCTGGTCGCCGACGACGCCGCCGTCGAGCACTGGGACCTGCGCTTCGCCGGCCGCGGCCGGGTCAAGGACGACCAGGCCGCCGAAGGGGCCGCCACGGTGCGGCTGCACGGCCGGGCCGCGAACAGCCGGGTGATTGTCCGGCGCGGCGCCGTGGCCGAGCTCGCCTCGCTCGCCTCCGTGGCCCGGCTGCGCGAGATCCACCACGTCCACCAGCTGGCCGGGCGTAGCCAGGCCGGCGTCGGCGCCAGCCGGGAAGCGTGAGGAGACCGTGATGACGCGCACCGCGCTGATCATCGGCGGCGGGATCGCCGGCCCGGTGACCGCCATGGCACTGCAGAAGGCCGGCTTCGACGCCACCGTGTACGAGGCCCGCCCCGAGCCCGCCGACGGCGGCGGCTTCAGCCTGGCGCCCAACGGCCTGGCCGCCCTCGACGTGCTGGGTCTGGGCGACCTGGTGCGGCCGGCCGGCCGGGAGATCGCCGCCTACGCGCTGCAGGACTGGAAGGGCCGCTCGCTGGCGGAGTTCGGCAACCCGCCCGGGGTCCCCCCGATGCAGTTCTTCTACCGGCGCGATCTCTACCGCGCGCTGCACGAGGAGGCGGCCCGCCGCAGCATCCGGATCGAGTACGGCAGGCGGCTGGCCGATGTGCGCGAAGAGCCCGGAGCGGTCACGGCCCTGTTCGCGGACGGCGCCGCCGCGTCGGCCGATCTGCTGGCCGGCGCCGACGGTATCCGCTCCCGGGTGCGCGAGCTGATCGACCCGCAGGCGCCGGCCCCGCAGTACGCCGGGCTGATCAGCTTCGGCGCCGCCGTGCCGGACTGCGGCGAGGCCTGCACGCAGGGGCGGATGGCGATGGTCCTCGGCAAGCACGCCTTCTTCGGCTACCAGGTTTTCGACGACGGCTCGGCCGCCTGGTTCGCCAATCTGCCTGCGGACCGCCCGCTCAGCGCGGCCGAGGCCGGCCGGACGCCGTCCGGGGAATGGCTCAGCCGGCTGGCTGCGGTCTTCGCCGAGGACCGCACCCCGGCGGCCCGGCTGATCGCCCGCACCGACCCGGCCGACCTGCTGGTGGTGGGCGCGATGGAGAGCATGCCGAGCGTGCCCGCGTGGCACCGAGGCCGGATGGTCCTGGTCGGCGACTCCGCCCACGCCCCGTCGTCAAGCTCCGGCCAGGGTGCCTCGCTCGCTCTGGAGAGCGCGGTCGAGCTCGCCCGATGCCTGCGCGACAACCCGGCCGAGACGGACGCCTTCGCCGCCTACGAGGCGATGCGCCGCCCGCGGGTCGAACGCATCGCGAAGGAGGCCGCGCGCAAGAACAGCGCCAAGACCGCCGGACCGGTGGGGCGGGTCCTGATGGGCGCGGCGATCAGGGTGTTCGCGCGATTGTCGAATCCCGAGAAGGCGGCCTGGATGCTGCGCTACAACATCGACTGGGATGCGTCCGCGGCCGCGACGACGGCGGGCGCGGGTCGATCGTCGGCCCCGGCCGATTATTTTCCGGCCGGCCGACGGTCTTCATCCGAGATCGCCTGACCGGCCACGAGGAGACGCATGTCCGCGACGCCACCGTGTTACCTCCGCTATCCGCACGCAGCCGGCGATCTGGTCACGTTCGTGGCGCAGGACGACGTCTGGCTCGCCTCGCTGGGCGAGGCGGCGGCCGGCGCCGGCGCCCGGGCGCGGCGTCTGACCGCTGACCGGGCGCCGGCGCTGCATCCGCGGCTGAACCCGTCGGCGACGCACGTCGCGTGGACCTCGACTCGCGACGGCAGCCGGTCGCTCGCCCGCAGCGCCCCGCGCGAGGCGTACGCGGCGTCCGTGGACGGCGGCCCGGTCACGCGGCTCACCTGGCGAACCCCATGTTCGTCGGGCCCCGGGTCGCGTTCCTGTCGGACCACGAGGGGTCCGGCGCGCTCTACTCCGCGCTCCCGGACGGCACCGACCTGCGCCGCCACACCGACCTCGGCCCGTACTACGCCCGGCACGCCACGACCGACGGCCGGCGCGTGCTCTACCAGCGGGCCGGGGAGATCTGGATGCTCGAGTCGCTCGACTCCGAGCCCGCCCGGCTGGACGCACGGCTCAGCGGGGACCGCTTCGGGCGAGCCCCTTATCCGGTGCCTGCGAAGTCGCAGCTGGGCTCGTTCGCGCTCGACGCGGCCGGCCGCGCGCTTGCCGTCGAGGTGCGCGGCACCGTGCACTGGCTGCCCGGCCGGGACGGGCCGGCCCGTCCGCTGCTGGCCAGGCCGGGCGTCCGGGGCCGGCTTCCGGTGGCCGTCCCCGGCGCCGACGCCGTCGCCTGCGCGTCCGACGACGGCGGCGAAGA
>DATCGA010000247.1:0-2999 GCA_036509215.1 Trebonia sp. | reverse complement strand
AGATCAGCTACCTGGCGTCTCTCGCCCCGGCCACCGCCGCCGCCGCGCGGCCGGGCATCGACGCGCTGACCGCCCAGGCGAGGAGGGTCGACAGCCCCGACCTGTCGGCCGACACCCCGGACGCCGAGCTGCCGTTCGGCGTGCCCGCGCCGTACTGGCTCGACCTTCGCGGCTACGACCCGGTCGCGGTCGCGGCCGGCCTCAGCCAGCCGATGCTCATCGTCCAGGGCGGCCGGGACTACCAGGCGACCGTGGCCGACGACCTCAGCCGGTGGCAGGCCGGACTGGGCTCCCGCGCGGACGTCGCGATCCGCGTGTACCCGGCCGACAACCACTTCTTCTTCCTCGGCGCCGACCCGTCCAGCCCGGCCGAGCTCGCGGCCGCCCAGCATGTCGACCCCGAGGTCGTCACCGACGTCGGCGTCTGGATGACGACGACGTCTGACTCGGCTTAGGCGTCGCGGCGGGCGAGCTGCCAGGCTCCGGCTGTCAGCGCCACCGCCGCGTAGACGCACAGCAGCGCGAACGCCACGGCGGGCGGCAGCGCGGGCGCGACCGGTCTGACTGCGGTCAGCGACAGCGCCGCGATCTGCTCGGGCAGGAACCGCACCACCGAGTCCTGGGTCGAGGCGCCCAGCGGGGCGACCAGCAGCGGCAGCAGGAACAGTACCGCGACGACCACGCAGATGGCGCCGGCCGTGTGCCGGATCACCGCGCCCAGCCCGAGGCCGATCAGCGCGATCAGCGCCGGGTAGGCGCCAGCCATCAGCACCGCGCGCAGCACCCCGGGCTGGCCGAGCGCTGCCCGCGGGGCCGGCGCCTGCAGCACCGCCTGGCCGACCAGGAACGCCGCGAAGGCGAGGATCTCCCCCGCCGCCAGCATGACCGACCCGAGCACGGCCGCCTTCGCCGCGAGCACGAGCGGGCGCCTCGGCGCCGCCGCGAACGTGGCCCGGATCATCCCCGAGGAGAACTCCGACGTGATCGTGAGCGCGCCGAGAACGCCGGCCAGCAGCTGCCCGAGCAGCAGCCCGGTGAACGTGCTGTCGTGGGTCGGGTCGAACGACGCCCGGTCGGCGGCGGACAGCTGCGGGTACCCCTCGTGGCTCAGCGCGAGCACGGACAGGCTGATCATGCCGACCGCGAAGATAGCCATGATCAGCCAGCTCGAGCGGACGGTGCGGAACTTGCGCCACTCCATGCACGCGACGGTGCGGAACCCGTAGCCGCCGCGGGCACGGTCGGCGGCGCGGTGGCTGAACGTGGCGGTGCTCATGAAGGATCCCCCGAGTAGTCGGTAACGCCGTCGGTGAGCTGGAAGAACGCTTCCTCCAGGGAGCCGCCGCGGGCGGACAGCCGGGCGACCGTGGTCTGCGCCAGCAACCGGCCGCGGCCGATCACGATCAGCGCGTCCGCGGTGTTCGCGATCTCGCTGATCAGGTGGCTGGAGACCAGCACCGTCCGGCCCTGGGCGGCGAGGTTCCTCAGCAGGGTGCGGATCCAGCGAATGCCCTCCGGATCCAGCCCGTTGCCCGGCTCGTCCAGCAGCAGCACCCCCGGGTCGCCGAGCAGGGCGGCGGCGATGCCGAGCCGCTGCGACATGCCGAGCGAGAACTTGCCCGCGCGGCGGTCGGCGGCCTGCTCGATGCCGGTGATGGCGAGCACGTCGTCGACCCGCCGCCGGCCGATCACGTTGCTGGCCGCGAGCGCGGTCAGGTGGGCGCGGGCGGTCCGGCCGGGGTGGAACGCCTTGGCCTCGAGCAGCGCGCCGACCTCGCGGAGCGGCCAGCGCAGGTCGCCATAGCGCCTTCCGCCGATCCGGACCTGCCCGGCGTCTGGCCGGTCAAGGCCCATGATCATCCGCATCGTGGTGGACTTGCCCGCGCCGTTCGGGCCGAGGAACCCGGTCACCGTGCCCGGGCGGACGTCGAAGCTCAGGTTGTCCACCGCGGGCGTGGACCGGTAGCGCTTCACGAGCCCGCGCGCCTCAATCATCGGAGCCTCCGGGGCGGCGGGTTCCCGCGCCGGTCAGGTGTGCTGGTGTGGTCATGCCAGCCAGCGTTCCGCAGCGGCGGCGTCAGGTCACCGGAGCGGACCGGACACCTGGGGGTGTGGCAGGCCATACCTGCCGCCCGCGGTCAGACCCTGAGGTAGGCCAGGACGGCGAGCACCCGGCGGTGCTGGGCGTCGTCGGGCGGCAGGCCGAGCTTGGCGAAGACGTTCCCGATGTGCTTTTCCACCGCGCTGGCCGACAGCACCAGCCGCCGGGCGATCTCGGTGTTGGAATGCCCCTCGGCCATCAGGGCCAGCAGCTCCCGTTCACGCGCGGTCAGCGCCTCCAGGGCGCTGCGCTTGCGCTGGCCCGCCAGCAGCTGGGCGACGACCTGGGGATCGAGCACCGTCGCGCCCCGGGCGACCCGGTGCAGGGCGTCAAGGAACTCCTCAACCCGGGCGACCCGGTCCTTCAGCAGGTAGCCGACCGCGCCGGAGCCGTCGGCGAGCAGGTCGCCCGCGTAGGACGCCTCCACGTACTGGCTGAGCACCAGCATCGGGGCCCCGGGCAGCTGCGATCGGGCGGCGATCGCCGCCCGCAGTCCCTCGTCGGTGTGGGTGGGCGGCATCCGCACGTCGACCACCGACACGTCCGGGCGGTGCGTGAGCACGGCCTCGACCAGGGCCGGGCCGTCGCCGACGGCGGCCACCACCCGGTGCCCGTCCTCGGCCAGCAGGCGGACCAGGCCCTCGCGCAGCAGCACGGCGTCATCGGCAACCACGATCCGAAGCGATTCCCGGGCCTGCTGGTCCGGCGACGGGACGGACGCGGGCTCGTCCGGGGTCAGCAGCACGGCAGCTCCGCCGTGATCGTCGTCGGGCCGCCGTCGGGGCTGGTCACCCGCAGCCGGCCGCCGGCCGCGCGCACCCGGTCGTCGAGGCCCGGCAGCCCGTGCCCCTTGCCCAGGGCCGCGCCGCCCGCCCCGTCATCGGTCACCCACGCCCGC
>DATCGA010000246.1:0-2576 GCA_036509215.1 Trebonia sp. | reverse complement strand
CGTCATTCACCTCGCGAACAAGCACGACTGGTCCAACCCGGCCGCGTCCGCCGCCGCCGAGCGGGCCGCCGTCCAGACGATCGGCGAGGCGCTGACCGGCACCGACCGGCCGTTCCTGTTCGCCTCGGGTGTGGCCGGCCTCACCCAGGGCAGGTCCTCCGCCGAAGCCGACCTGTCCCCGTTCCACGGCCCGGACGCACCGCGGGGCGGCAGCGAGAACCTGGCGCTCGAGTTCGTCGACCGCGGGGTCGGCGCCGTGAGCCTGCGGTTCGCGCCGACCGTGCATGGGGCCGGCGACCACGGTTTCATCGCCGCGATCGCCGCGGTGGCCAAGGAGAAAGGCGTGTCCGGCTATCCCGGAGACGGCGCCAACCGGTGGGCGGCCGTGCACGTGTCCGACGCCGCGCGCCTAGCCGTGACGGGGCTCGCCAAGGCGCCCGCTGGCAGCCGCCTGCACGCGGTCGCGGAGGAGGGCGTCCCCACCCGCGAGATCGCGGAGGCCATCGGCCGCGCCTTCGGCCTGCCGGTCGCGTCGATCGCCCCCGATGAGGTCCAGGGCCACTTCGGGTGGATCGGGACCTTCTTCGGGATGGACCTGGCGGCGACGAGCACGGCGACCCGCGAGCTCCTCGGCTGGACCCCGGTCGGCCCGAGCCTGATCGAGGACATCGACGCCGGCGGCTACGCGCCCGGCGCGTCGCTGGCCCGGTAGCCCCGCTCAGGGCTGGTAGCGGTAGCCCATCCCGCGCGCGGTGAGCAGGTGCCGGGGACGCGCGGGGTTGTCTTCCAGCTTCCGGCGCAGCTGGACCATGTGGAACCGGAGGCAGTTGGCCTGCTGCCGGAAGCCGCCGCCCCATACGCTCGCGGCCAGCTGCGGCGCGGCGACGAGCTGGCCCGGACGCTGCAGCAGCGGCTCGAGGATCGCCCATTCGATGGGCGTCAGCCGGGGCGTCGCGCCGGGATCGCCCGATCCCGGCGCGTCGCCCTCGTGGGTGATCCGGTAGGCGGCCGGGTCGACCTGCCAGCGTCCGATGACCGCTCGGGAGGGCTGGCCCAGAACCGCGCCTTCGTGGCGACGCAGCTTCGCCCGGAGCCGGGCCAGCAGCTCGCCCATCACGAACGGCTTGGTCACGTAGTCATCGGCGCCGGCGTCGAGCGCGCCGATCTTGTCGCCGGCGTCGGTCCGGCCGGACAGCACGATGATGATCGGCGCCTGGCTGCGGCGGCGCAGCTCGCCGATGACCTCGATCCCTTCGACATCGGGGAGGCTGAGGTCGAGGATGACCGCGTCCGGCGGCTGGCCGGCCGCCAATGCCATCGCCTCCCGGCCGGTGCGGGCGGCCGTCACGTCGTACAACCCGGCCCTGAGGTTGACCTGCAGGGCGCGCTGCAGCTCAGCCTGGCCCTGCACAACCAGGATGCTTGTCATGAGACCGATCATCGCCCGCACCCCGGTGACCACGCGGTAAACGAGCGGGGGGCGGCGGTGGAGAATCGGTGAATGATCGCCTGACCTGCGTCAGGAGCCGTCCTTGAGCGCGTCGACCTGGGCTAGGAGCAGGGCCTTGGCGGCGGCGGGGTCGGCGGTCGCGGCCGAGAACTCGTGCACGTCGACCAGGTAGTCGCCGACGCGGGCGGTGACGTCGACGTAGGCGTTTCCGTCGCTGTCAAGCGTCGGGTCGACCGAGCCGACCGCGCTGTCGGCGGAGACGGTGAACACCGTGCTGGGGGCCGGCTTCTGGCGCAGGTAGTTGCTGAGATCGTCGAACGCGCTGGTAGCGCCGTTGGCGTCGGCGAACCGGGCGATGGCGATCGACTGCTGGGAGCCGTCGAGATTAATCCACCCCTCGAATCCCCCGGACACGAATCCCCGCTCGGTGTAGAGCGACTTCTCGCTCGCCTGGGATGGTGCGCCGAAGAACTGGTCGATCCAGGGGACGAGGGTCATGGGGGCGTTGGTGTTGACTTTCCACGGGGTCGCGCCCGCCGGAATCGAGAGCAGGCCAAGTGGGCCGGCCGCCGCCGCACTCGACGGCGTCCCGGCGGCCGCCGCGGCGGGGCTGACCGATTGGTTGCCGGTGGCCAGTGCGCCCGCGCTGGGGCTGATCCCGGCCGTCGACGCGGTAGCGGACGCGCACCCCGCCGCCGCCACCGCCAGGCCGAGCATCCAGGCGCCATGAACGAGCTTCCGCATGAAATCCTCCGTGAAACTACAAATCCCTGAGAGTTGTGCGTTGCCGCAGCAGGCCGGCCGTTACCGCACGGCCCCTCGGCAGAGTCGGTGAATGCTTATCCCGTGGTGGCGGACGCCGTCCCGGTGGGGTATTGGGGGCCGCCGGTCGGTATATCCGTCGGGGCGCCGGACGGGTTCGATGCGGCCGTGCTGGCACCCGACGGCTGGACGGTGACCGATGAGCTGGAGGTGGGACTGCCGCCCGAAGAGGTTGCGGGGCCGCACCCCGCAACCAAGGCCGCGACGGCCGCCAGCCACGCCCCGTGAACAATAGCTTTCCGCATTAATTCCTCCGCAAAAACGCAAATAGCCGCGAGGTGCCGCGGGAGGCCGGCCCGGCACT
>DATCGA010000245.1:0-7052 GCA_036509215.1 Trebonia sp. | reverse complement strand
GACCGCCCGGTCTGCGATCACCCCCCGGTCGCAGACCGGGCCTTTCACGCTAAGCCGTCGCGACGGGCGCGAAGGTCGGCAGGATCTTCTCGAAGGTCGGCAGGTAGCTGCTGTTCCACCCGTTGTCCGGCGCCCGCAGGTAGACCGCGTAGGACTGGTGGCCGGCCGAGGTCGGCAGGACGAACAAGATGTCGTCGGTGCGCATCCGGACGTTCTTCAAGGACCAGGTGAACTGCCAGAACGCGCCGTGGGCGCCGCGGACCGGCACCCCCAGAAGCTGGAGACGCTGATAGCCGGGGAACGCGTCCCCGAGCACCGCCTGCTGCTGCTGTAGGTGCTCGGCCTCCGCCACCATGTTGTCGGGGTACGTGTGCGGGCTCAGGTCGATGTCGAGCACCATGTCGTTGGGACCGTAGAAGTAGGTCGCGAGCCCCTTCGGCTTCTCGGTCCAGCCCGGCGGCACGTCGACCGTGAAGCCGGCGGTCGTGTTGTGCGCCGACGGCGGCACCGTCTCAGCCGTCCAGCCCGCCGGGAGGGCGGTCGAGGAGGCGTTGAGCGCGTTAACCGATCCGAACGGCGTCTTGGGGCTGCCCTGGATCCCGGTGCCGCTGGTGCCCCCGTTGCCGTGGCTGAAGGCGAGGGCCGCGCCCGCGCCGATTGCCGCCGCGACCAGCACCGCGCAGATCGCCACCAGGATCCACCACCGTGATCCTCGGCGGCGCGGCCCGGTTCCGCCGGCCGGCGCCGGCGGGTACTGCGCCGCCAGGTCGGGGTACTGCTTGGATGGCCCCCCGTACTGGCTGCCGGAGGCCGGCCCGGCGGTACCCGGACGCGGGCCGTACTGCGGGGACGCTCCCTCGGGCTGCGCCGCCGACCACTGCCCGCCGGGCGAGGCCGCAGCCTTGGGGGCCGGCCAGTACGACGGCACGCCCGACTGCGCGACCGAGGGCTGCGCCTTCCCGCGGGGCGCCTGCGGCGTCCGCTGGGCGGTGCCGGGCTGATCCGGCCGCGCGGCCGAGAACGTCGGCGCGGCGGGCCGCTCCCCGGGCTTGGCGGCGGTGAACGTCGGGGCCGGCCGCGGCTTCGGCGCCGGCCGGAATCCGGCCGGCCGGGGGTCGGTCTCTGAGTCGTCCGCGCCGCCCTGCGCCGCGCTCGCCTCCACCCGTTCGGCCGCGCCCACGACGGCGTCCGCCGCGGCCGGCGCATCGGCGTCCTCGCCCTGGTCGGGCGCCTTCGACGCCTCGACCGCGGATGCCGCGTCAACGGCGGCGACCGGCTCGTCGGCCGACACGGGCTCGTCGACAGGCACGGGCTCGTCGACGGGCACGGCCGCCGCATCCGCAGCCAGGTTGCCGTCACCGCCTGCATCGGCATCCGCATCGACGCCGGCTTCGGCCTCTGCGTCCGACTTCGCAGCGACGTCGGCTTCGGCCTCCGCTTCCGCCTTTGCCTCTGCGTCCGCTTCCGCCTTTGCGTCTGCCTTCGCCCGTCCGTCCGCCTTGGCCGCAGCCACTGTTTCCGCGCCGGCCGCCGTCTTCGCCTTCTCGGCGTCGTCAGCGCCCGCTTCGGCGTCGGCCGCTTCTCTGCCGGCCGCTTCCGTGTCGGCCGCGTCCGCCTCGGCGGCCCCCGGCGTGCTGGCCACCGGCGTCTTGGCCTTCCGCGCGCGAGCCTCCGGGCCGGGCTCGGCGGCCGGCTTCTGGACCGGGCTCGACGAGGGCGCGGCGGCCGGCACCGCTTCCGGCGCTGCCTGAGCAGACTTAGCTGCCTCGGCCAACTTCGCTGCCTGAGCAGACTTAGCTGCCTCGCCCAACTTCGCCGCCTGAGCCGACTTCGCTGCCTGAGCCGACTTAGCTGCCTCGGCCGACTTCGCCGCGTCGGCCGGCGGCGCCGACGCCGGTGCCTTCGGTGCCTTCGGCGCCTCGGCCTCGGCCGGCTGCCTGGCCGGCCGCCGGGCTATGGCCGGCGCCCGGTCTTCCGGTGTCGTCGCCGCGATGGCGGCCGCGGGGGCGGCGATCGCAGCCGGGGCGGCGGCGGCTGCCAGCTCGCGAGCCGACTCGGCCTTGGGCGGAGCCGAGGACCGGGACGCGGGCGGGCCGACGGCCGGCTTCGCCGCCCCGGGCGGCCCGGCCGACGGCCGGGCCTGCGACGGCGCCGTGGGCGGGTGGGCCGGGGCGGGCGCCTGCGATTCGGCGGCGGAAAGCAGCGGCAGCACGTAGGCGAACATCCGCGCCGCGGCCGGCGCGGTCGGCCTGGACGAGGGGTCCCGGCGCATCAGCGCCCCGATGACGGGGGCCAGCCGCCCGGCGTGCGCCGCCACCGGCGCGTCCTCGTTGATGATGGCGGACATCGTCGTGATGGCGCCGCCGCGCTGCTCGTAGGGGCCGCGTCCCTCGACCGCCGCGAAGAGCGTCGTCCCCAGCGACCAGAGGTCGGACGCGGGCGTGGCGTCGCCACCGCGGATCCGCTCGGGCGCGGTGAAACCGGGGGAGCCCATCACCATCCCGGTCTGGGTCAGCCGGGGGTCGCCCTCGAACTGCGCGATGCCGAAGTCGGTCAGCACCGCGCGCTCATCCCAGCCGGTGCCGGTCCGGTCGGTGGCGATCAGCACGTTGCTCGGCTTCACGTCCCGGTGCAGCACCCCGGCGATATGCGCGGCGGCGAGTGCGGACAGCAGCTGCTGGCCGATCCGGGCGACCCGAAGCGGCGGCAGCCGCCCTTCGACGGTCAGTACCTGGTCGAGGGAGCGAGACGGGACAAGCTCCATGACGATCCAGGGCCTGCCGTCCTCCTCGGCCACGTCGTAGACGGCGACAAGGCCGCGGTGAGACAACCGAGCGGCGGTCCGCGCCTCGCGCAGCGTTCGCTGATAGGCGTTCCGCCGCTCCTCCTCACCGATCGTCGAGGAGATCACCACCTCCTTGACCGCGACATCGCGGTCGAGGATCTGGTCGCGGGCACGCCACACGACACCCATGGCACCACGGCCGATGGGGTGCTGGAGGTTGTAACGCCCGGCGATGACCCGCCCTGTCATAGGGGGCATAGACCGGACGATATCAGCGATTAGGGGTGGCTGCCGATGGACAGCAGCGGACCGGCCGCTTCGGCGAAGAAATCGTTTCCCTTGTCATCGACGATGATGAAGGCGGGGAAGTCCTTGACCTCGATCTTCCATACCGCCTCCATCCCCAGCTCGGGGTATTCCAGCACCTCAACCTTGGTGATGCAGTCCTGCGCGAGTCGCGCCGCCGCGCCGCCGATCGAGCCGAGGTAAAACCCGCCGTGGCGCTTGCAGGCCTCGGTCACCGCCGCCGACCGGTTGCCCTTCGCGAGCATGACGAGCGACCCGCCCGCCGCCTGGAACCGCTCGACGTAGGAGTCCATCCGGCCGGCCGTCGTCGGCCCGAACGACCCGGAGGCGTACCCGGCCGGGGTCTTGGCCGGTCCGGCGTAGTAGACCGGGTGGTCGCGCAGGTACGACGGCATCGGCTCGCCCGCGTCGAGCCGCTCCGCGATCTTGGCGTGGGCGATGTCGCGCGCGACGACCATGGTCCCGGTCAGCGAGAGCCGGGTCTTGACCGGGTACCGGGCGAGCTCCGCCCGAATCTCCGCCATCGGACGGCTGAGGTCGATCGACACGACCTCGGTCGCGTCCGCTGCGACCGACGCCGGGTCCGGCAGGTACTGCGCCGGGTCGGTCTCCAGGGCCTCGAGGAACACGCCCTCGGCGGTGATCTTGCCCACCGCCTGCCGGTCGGCCGAGCAGGAGACCGCGATCGCGACCGGGCAGGACGCCCCGTGCCTGGGCAGCCTGATCACCCGCACGTCGTGGCAGAAGTACTTGCCGCCGAACTGCGCCCCGATCCCGATCTTCCTGGTGATGTCGAGGACCGTCTGCTCGAGCTCGACGTCGCGGAAGCCGTTACCGACGGCCGAGCCCTCGGTCGGCAGCGTGTCCAGGTAGCGCGCGGACGCGTACTTGGCCGTCTTCAGCGCGTACTCCGCGCTGGTCCCGCCGACGACGATCGCCAGGTGGTAAGGAGGGCAGGCCGACGTCCCGATCGCGCGGATCTTCTCCTCGAGGAACGAGGCCATCCGGGTCGGGTTCAGCACCGCCTTGGTCTCCTGGTAGAGGTACGACTTGTTCGCTGAGCCGCCGCCCTTGGCCATGAACAGGAACTTGTAGGCGTCCCCGTCGGTCGCGTACAGCTCGATCTGGGCGGGCAGATTGGAGCCCGTGTTCTTCTCGTCCCACATGGTCAGCGGCGCCATCTGGGAGTAGCGCAGGTTCAGCTGGGTGTAGGCGTCGTAGACGCCGCGGGCAAGGTGCTCCTCGTCCCGCCCGTCGGTGAGGACCTGCTGGCCGCGCTTGCCCATCACGATCGCGGTACCGGTGTCCTGGCACATCGGCAGTATCCCGCCCGCCGCGATGTTCGCGTTCTGGAGCAGGTCGCGTGCGACGTACCGGTCGTTCGGCGACGCCTCGGGGTCGTCCAGGATGGCCCGCAGCTGCCGCAGGTGCGAGGGGCGCAGCAGGTGGGCGATGTCCCTGAACGCGGTCCGGCTCAGCAGGGTGAGCGCCTCGGGGTCAACTTCAAGAAAGCTTCTTCCGAACGGGCCCTTGGCTACGACCCCACCGTCGGCGATCTTCCGGTAGGTCGTGTCGTCATGCCCGAGCGGGAGCAGATCGGTGAAGGAAAACTCAGCCATGGCCCAAGCTTAGAACCGTCGGCCGACCGTGGCAGGCGTGACGTTGGTCGCGTCAGGGCCCCGGGTCGAACTCGCCGGCGTGTCCTTAACTTCCCGACTTGTTTGGGTATCCGCAACCTTGTATGGTGACGGTGTGCGGCGGCGCTGCGACCACGCGGTCCCCCCGTCCGCGATTGGAAATGCTCGCCACGCAGTGCCCCCGTCTGCGGCGGCTGAGCGGTCGCGCCGCCGCATCACACTTGGGATCCGTATGGTTGGTGGGCTTCGCCCACCTTCCCGGGTCTCGTAGTCTCCCGGGGGGGACGACCCCCCGCTACCCCCCGCAGCGGGCTTCGCCCGCAGGACGGGGCGTGGGCCCGCGAACACCCGCGACTCCGATGACACCAACGACTCCCATCACACCTGCGGCGACTCCCGCGACGCCGGAACGGCGGCCTCAACGGCACACGACGATGCCGGTCATCGCTCTCCGCCCATCCCTGCTTCCGGAGGCGGACCGTATGATCTACTATGTACGTACGTAGATAGTAGAAATTCGGGGGTGCCGGTGTCGGGGTCTAGTTCGCGGGAGAATAGGCGTCGGGCGATTGAGGAGGCCAGGCGGGCGGAGGCGCGGCGCAAGCGTCGGGTGCGCCTGGGCCTGGCGGCGGGGGCGGTCGTGGTGGTGGCCGGCGTCGGTGTCGGGGTGGGTGTTGCGGTCTCCGGCGGCAACGGCAGCGGGGGCGGCAGCAGCGCGGTCGTCGGCAACGCGGCCGACTACCTACCGCTGTCCACGCTCGGCACGCTCACGGCGGCGCCCGCGCCGGGCGCGAACGGGCCAGAGAACGTGCCCATCCCGAGCGCTCCCGTGCTCGCGGGGACGTCGGCCGGGACGACCGGGCAGGCCATCGACGGGATCAGCTGCCAGACCAGCGAGCAGACGGTGTTCCACATCCACACGCACCTGACGATCTTCGTGAACGGGAAGCCGCGCCAGGTCCCGCCGGCGATCGGCATCCCCGGCGCCGTCGTCCAGCAGACCAGCGCCGGCCCGTTCATCGGCTCCGGCACCTGCTTCTACTGGCTGCACACGCACGCCGCCGACGGCATCATCCACATCGAGTCGCCGGTCCAGCGCACGTACACGCTGGGCGAGTTCTTCGACGAGTGGGGGCAGCCCCTCGGCCCCGACCAGGTGGGCCCGGCCAAGGGCAAGGTCACCGCGATCGTCAACGGCAAGGTGTTCAAGGGAAACCCGCGCGACGTCCCGCTCGGCTCCCACGAGGACCTCCAGCTCGACGTCGGCACCCCGCCGATCGCCCCGGAGACGATCAACTGGTCCAGCACGGGCCTGTGACCTCTGGCGGGTTTGGCGGCGGGCCGGGCGGAAAGCTTGCGAAGCGTGACTGTTGCTTTCGTGCTTGGCGGCGGAGGGCTGCTCGGGGCGCATGAGGTCGGGATGCTGCGGGCCCTGGCCGAGGCGGGGGTGCGGCCCGACATAGTCGTCGGCACGTCGATCGGGGCGGTGAACGGCGCGTTCGTGGCGGCCGACCCGGATGGGGCGGCGGCGCGGCTCGGCGCGCTGTGGCAGGGGGAGTCCCTGCGGGTGGTGTTCAGCGAGACGGTGCTGGGGCGAGCAGTGCGGCTGGTTCGGTCGGGCACCCACCTGCACGCGATCGAGCCGCTGCGGAAGATGCTCGCGGAGACACTCCCGGTCGAGGACTTCGCCGATCTGAAGGTGCCCTTCCACTGCGTCGCCGCCAGCATCGAGGACGCGACCGCGCACTGGTTCGCGGCGGGCCCGCTGGTGCCTGCGGTCATGGCGTCGTGCGCGGTGCCGGGGCTGCTGCCTCCGATTGAGATCGACGGGCGGCACTACTTCGACGGCGGGCTCGTCCACTCGATCCCGGTCGGCCGGGCGATCGCGCTCGGCGCCAGCACCGTCTACGTGCTGCAGGTGGGGAGGATAGAGAGCCAGCTCCCGGTGCCGACGCGGCCGTGGGAGGTCGGCCTGGTCGCGTTCGAGATCGCGCGCAGGCACCGGTTCCACGAGGAGATGGCGGCGATTCCGCCGGGCGTCCGGGTGCACGTCCTGCCGTCCGGCGGCGACCAGCTTCAGCCCGGACTGGGCCAGTTTCGTTATCGAAGCAGAATTAAGGTAAGTAACAGCATCGACCGCTCGTACGCGGCGTCGGCGAGCTACCTGGCCCAGCAGGGCGCCTGCCGCTGACTGACCCCCAGGAGACCCCGATGCTTCCGCCGAGGCCGATTCGCCGCCTGCTGCTGGCGCCGCTCGTCGTCGTGATCGCGGCCGGCCTGGTCGGCCTGACGCCGCCGGTTGCCCTGCTCAGCGCGACCTTCAA
>DATCGA010000244.1:0-11242 GCA_036509215.1 Trebonia sp. | reverse complement strand
GGCGACCCGCCCGCGTCCTGCTGCCCGGCCGCGGGCGGCGGAGCCACCTGGCTCAGCGGGGGATAGACATCCGGCCCCTGCTGGCCGACCGGGCCCGGCCGGCCGGGCTGACCCTGCTGACCCTGCTGGCCTGAGCCTGCGTCGCCCGGCCCTGCGGGACCCCCGTGCGCGGCCGGGACGGCCGGCTGGCCGACCAGCGCGACCGGCCCGTTGACTGGGCGGGGGCCACCGTAGGCGGCGGCGCGGTTGCCGCCGTAGCCCAGGCCCGCCTGCTCCATCGGCACGACCGGGGCGATGGGCTGGCCGCCCGTTCCCTGGCCGGTGCGCGACGGCCCGGCCCCGAGGTCTGGGTTAGCGGGGCCACCGGGACCCTGCGACTGCGGCTGCTGGCCGAGCGGCCCCTGGCCGGGCGACGGCTGGCCGGGCGGCGGCTGGACCGACAGCGGCTGGACGGCCTGCTGCCCCGGCTGCGCTCCGTTGGGGACGGGCAGCCGGCGGATCGCGGCCGAACCAGCCGGGACGCCCACCGGAACCGGAACCGGGACCGGCTGGTACCTGTCACCCGCATCCCCGGCGAACGGCTCCCGGCTAGCCGCCTCGAGCTGGAACTGATCCCGAACGGCGCCCGGGCTGTACCCGGACTCGACCGGGTTGTAGCCCGACTCGACCGGGCTGTACCCGGACTCGACCGGGCTGTAGCCCGACTCGACCGGGCGGACGAGGTCCGGCTCCTGACGAGGCCGGGACGACGGGCGCTCCGGGGCCAGGTCTTCCGGGGCGGGCGGGACGACGACCGGCGCCGCGTACAGGTCCTCCCGGGCGGGCAATTCCGGCAATTCCGGCCGCAGCTGGCTGTCCTGGCGCGCGGGCGCCTCGGCCCGGGCCGTGAACTCCGGCCGCCCGGCCGGCGGGGGCGTGAAGTCGGGCATGGAAGGCCCGGGGGCGGGAACTCCGTAGTCGGACGGCGGAGCGCTGTAGTCCTGGCCGCCCCGGTAGTCCTCGACCGGCCGGTAGTCCGAGACGCTGCCGAAGTCGGCGATCGTGTCATAGGCCGCCGCGGGCTCCCTGACCGCGTCCGGCCGGTCCTCCTCCTGCCGCTCGGCCGCGTGCTGGGCGACGCGTCCGAGCAGCGCCCGGCCGTTGCTGTGGCCGTTGCCTTGGGCGTTCCCGTGCCCGTTGCCATTGCCGTTGCCGTTGGAGCCGGCGCGGATCGCGAGCATGCCGCCGTCTCGATCGTCCCGGCGCGGCGGCTCGGCCCCTGAGATCAGCTCGGCGAACGGCCGCAGCTGGGAGGCGCTGATCTGCACGATGTCGTCGCACTCCTGACGGAGCGCGCGCGGGATCTCGGCGTTGCCCTCGGTGGCGATGTGCAGCAGGGTGACCCGCATGCCCATGTCCTGGACGTCGGCGATGACCTGCGCGAGATCTTCCTCCGCGCTGACCACCATCGCGTCGCTCACGGCCTTGTTCCGCGCCAGCGTGGTGAGGTCGCGGTGGATCTCCCCCTCGACGCCCTCGCGGCGGCCCGGGCGCATCTTGGCCAGCCGGAGCTTGACGCCGGGTAGGTCGGCCAGCGCGTCGTGGTCCGCACTGCGGCGGCCCTCGACCGTCGAGTCGTACCAGTAGCAGCGCAGCAGCGGCAGCCTCGACCGCTCCATCGCCAGGCCTGCCAGCAGTTGCAGCAGGCCCGGGTAATCCCACGAGACGGACTCGCGGCGGCGCGTACCGTGCACCGCCATCGCACCGTCCGCTAGCACATAGCCCGCGTCCACGAACAGCGCACAGCGATCCACGCCATACCGCCTTTCCCCTCACAGTGCGAGAACATCCTGGTCAGCAGCCACAGCGACACATGGCCGAGCGTTCTCTGCCCTCCTAGGGTAATAAAGTGCACCGCCCGGGAGGGCCGTTCCCGCACAAGTCACAGCCCGGCCGGGTGCGAGATCAACCTCTCACCATAAACTGCGGTGCTGTGAGCGATCGCGAAGAACTGCTGGCAGGGATCAAGGCCAAGGGCGTTGTCCACGGCGACTTCGTGCTGTCTTCGGGGCAGCACGCGAGCAGCTACGTGGACCTGCGCCGGGTAACGCTCGACGGCCGCCTGGCCCCGCTGGTCGGGCGAGTGCTGCTGAACGCGACCGTCGGCCTGTCCTACGACGCGGTCGGCGGGCTGACCCTCGGGGCCGACCCGGTGGCGACGGCGATGCTGCACGCGGCGGCCAACCGGGGTACCCCGATCGACGCGTTCGTGGTCCGGAAGGCGGAGAAGACGCACGGACTGCAGCGCCGGATCGAGGGGCCGGACGTCACCGGCCGCCGGGTGCTCGCCCTGGAGGACACCTCCACCACCGGGGACTCCGTCCTCACCGCGGTCGAGGCCCTGGCGGCGGCGGGCGCGGAGGTGGCCGGCGTCGCCGTCATCGTCGATCGCGGCGCCAGGCAGAAGATCCTCGACCGCGGCCTGCCCTACATCGCGGTCTACGAGCTGGCCGAGCTCGGCCTGTAAAGGCTGACTAGCCCTGACGGTGCCGGCCGCTGCGCTCGGGCGCCGACGCGGCGCCGCCCTCAGCCGTCTCGCGCCGGAACGCGCGCAGCCGGTAGAGGACGAAGCCGACGATCGCCAGCACGACCACCACCACCAGGATGTAGCTGGCCAGCGACAGGCTGTGGTTCAGCTTCGTCCACTCGCCGCCGAGGCTGTACCCGATGCTGGAGAGCACGACGATGTAGATCGTCGTGCCGATGAAGTTCAGCACCCCGAACCGCACCGGCGGGATGTCCACCAGGCCGGCCACGATCGACGCGAACGCGCGGACGAACGGCAGCATCCGCGCCACCGGCAGCGCCCACGCGCCGCGCCCGGCCAGGAAGCGCTCCGCCCGGGCCACGTCCGACTCGGAGATCAGCACGTACCGGCCCCAGCGGCGCACCAGCGGGGTGCCGCCCCATCGGCCGACGCCGTAGGCGATGTAGGAGCCGACCATCTCGGCCACGATGCCCAGGATGATCACCAGCGCGAGCGACGGGTGCGGGTGCACGACCGCGCCCGACGCGATCGCGCCGCCGAGCAGGAACGTCAGCTCCGAGGAGATCGGTATGCACATTGCCTCGAGCACGCCGAACAAGACGATGGCGTAGATGGCGTGCGACACGAGGAAGCTCTGCATGGGCACCTTTGTACAGCATGGCCAGGGGTGGGATAGCCGACTTGGGGGCACGCGCCGCGCTGGGAACCGCTGAATTTTAGTCATCCAACATGCGGAACGTCGGTCTAGAGCGGCGCCAGGCTGGATATTAGAGTTCTTCAGAGACTAAGGAATTCAACAGGAGGCATCGCCATGCCCATCGCGACCCCAGAGATCTACGCGCAGATGCTCGACCGGGCCAAGCAGCAAGGCTTCGCCTACCCGGCGATCAACGTCACATCGAGCCAGACGCTCAACGCGGCGCTCAAGGGCTTCGCCGACGCCGAGAGCGACGGGATCGTCCAGGTTTCCACCGGCGGCGCCGACTACCTGTCCGGCCAGGCGGTCAAGGACATGGTCACCGGCGCGAGCGCGCTGGCCGAATTCGCGCACGTGGTCGCGGCCAGGTACCCGATGAACATCGCGTTGCACACCGACCACTGCCCGGTTGACAAGCTAGACGCCTATATGCGCCCGCTTGTCCAGATTTCGGCGGAACGGGTCAAGGCGGGCAGGGAGCCGCTTTTCCAGTCCCACATGTGGGACGGCTCGGCCGTCCCGCTCCCGGAGAACCTCGAGATCGCCAGGGATCTGCTGGCCAAGTGCGCCGAGGCGAGGATCATCATGGAGCTCGAGATCGGCGTCGTCGGCGGCGAGGAGGACGGCGTCGTCGGCGAGATCAACGAGAAGCTCTACTCCACCCCGGATGACGCCCTGGCGACGGCGGAGGCCCTCGGGCTGGGCGAGCGGGGCCGGTACATCCTGGCCGCGACCTTCGGCAACGTGCACGGCGTGTACAAGCCCGGCCACGTCAAGCTCCGCCCGTCGGTGCTCAAGGACATCCAGGACGTCGTCGGCGCCAAGTACGGCCAGGACAAGCCGTTCGACCTGGTCTTCCACGGCGGCTCCGGCTCGGCCGAGAGCGAGATCCGCGAGGCCATCTCCTACGGCGTGGTGAAAATGAACGTGGACACCGACGCCCAGTACTCGTTCACCCGCCCGGTCGCGGGCCACATGTTCGCCAACTACGACGGCGTGCTCAAGGTGGACGGCGAGGTCGGCAACAAGAAGGCCTACGACCCGCGTGCCTGGGGCAAGGCGGCCGAGACGGGCATGACCGCCCGGGTCACCCTGGCCTGCCAGGATCTGCTGTCGGCCGGCACCCGGCTGAAGTAAAGAGCAGACTTCAAAGTCTCACTCATCTCGAACGGACCGTTTGCCCCGCCTCGCAGCCATCGTGGCCGCGGACGCGGAGCAACGGTCCGTTAGGGATAACTTCTTTAGATTTTCGTATGCCTCGAGGCTGCTGTCGGCCAGGAACGACCAGCATCGATCGGCCTCTTCGACCTCGCCAATGTCGCCCGCGGCGCGGGCGAGCGCAGCCAGGCAGCGCAGGAACCCCTGGTTGGGCTCGTGCGACCAGGGGATCGGCCCGTGCCCCTTCCAGCCGTTCCTGCGCAGCGCGTCGAGCCCGCGGTGATAACCGGTGCGCGCGTACGCATAGGCCTCAATCGTCCGGCCGCCGTCGAGCGCTTCCTCCGCGAGCAGCGCCCACGCCAGCGAGAAGGTGGGGAACGCGGCCGCCACCTCGACCGCGGGCGTCTTCGCGAGGAGCATCCCCTCCGCCTCTGGCGTCGGGGGCAGCAGGGTGGCCGGAGGCTCGCCGAGCAGGTTCGTGTGAGTGCTCATGCGCAGCAGTGTGCCAGATCGGTTTGCAACCGCGGGCCGCCCGGTTGCCCCTGCGATCGGGCCCGGCGCTACCCGACTAGGTTTCACCTGGGTGTTTCGGGTAACCTCACAACGCAAGAGCCCCTGTCGCGCTTGCGCCGCCAGGGGCTTTCGTCGTGTGAAAGGCGTGAAGAGAATGCCTGCCATCGTGCTGATCGGCGCCCAGTGGGGCGACGAGGGTAAGGGCAAGGCGACCGACCTGCTCGGGGACAGCGTGCAGTACGTCGTCAGGTACCAGGGCGGCAACAACGCCGGCCACACGGTCGTGATCGGCGAGGAGAAGTACGCGCTGCACGTCCTCCCCTCCGGCGTGCTCTCCCCCGAGGTCACCCCGGTCATCGGCAACGGCGTGGTCATCGACCCGAAGGCGCTGTTCGAGGAGATCGACGCCCTGCAGGAGCGCGGCGTGAGCTGCGACCGGCTGCTCGTCAGCGCCAACGCGCACCTGATCATGCCCTACCACCGGGCGCTGGATAAGGTCAGCGAGCGGTTCCTCGGCAACGCGAAGATCGGCACCACCGGCCGCGGCATCGGCCCGACCTACGGCGACAAGATCGCCCGGGTCGGCATCCGGGTCCAGGACCTGTTCGATCCCGGCATCCTCCGGCAGAAGCTCGACCTCGCCCTGCGGGACAAGAACCAGATGCTGACGAAGATCTACAACCGGCGCGGCATCGACGCCGGGCAGATCGCCGACGACTACCTGGCCTACGGCGAGCGGATGCGGCCCTACGTGACCGACACCGGCCTCGTCCTCGGCAAGGCCCTCGACGAGGGCGCGACCGTGCTCCTCGAGGGCGCGCAGGGGTCGCTGCTCGACATCGACCACGGCACCTATCCGTTCGTCACCTCGTCGAACCCGACCGCGGGCGGCGCCTGCGTCGGATCCGGCGTCGGGCCGACGCGGATCAGCAAGGTCATCGGCATCGTCAAGGCGTACACCACCCGCGTCGGCTCGGGCCCGTTCCCGACCGAGCTCAACGACGAGTCGGGCGAGTTCCTGCGCAAGGTCGGCGGCGAGTACGGCGTCACCACCGGCCGCGCCCGCCGGACCGGCTGGTTCGACGCGGTGATCGCCCGCTACGCGACCCGTGTCAACGGGGTCACCGACTTCTTCGTGACCAAGCTCGACGTGCTCTCCAACCTGGACAAGGTGCCGGTCTGCGTGGCCTACGAGGTCGACGGCAAGCGCTACGACGAGATCCCGATGACGCAGACTGAGTTCCATCACGCCAAGCCGGTCTACGAGTACCTGGACGGCTGGTGGGAGGACATCTCGGAGGCGAAGTCGTTCGAGGACCTGCCCAAGGCCGCTCGCGACTACGTGCGGACGATCGAGGAACTCTCCGGCGCGCCGGTCGCGGCCGTCGGCGTCGGCCCGCGGCGGGACCAGACGCTCTCGCTCCGGCCGCTGCTCTAGCAGATAGGCTCCCGGAACGTGCGCGTACTTGTAATTGGGTCTGGCGGGCGGGAGCATGCGATCGTTCGGGCGCTGGCCGCGGACCCCGATGTTAGCGAGCTGCATGCCGCTCCTGGGAATCCGGGCATCGCTTCGCTTGCCCAGGTTCACGAGGTCTCGGCTACCGATCCTGCTGATGTCGTGGGCTTGGCTAAGCGGCTTGGCGCTGAGCTTGTCGTTATCGGGCCTGAGGCGCCGCTGGTGGCCGGGGTCGCGGATGCGCTTCGCGGGTCTGGGTTCGCTGTTTTCGGGCCGGAGGCGGCTGCTGCGCGGATCGAGGGGTCGAAGGCGTTCGCCAAGGACGTTATGGCGGCGGCCGGGGTGCCGACCGCCGAGGCGCGCGTCGCCACGACTGCGGCTGAGGCGCAAGCGGCGCTTGACGCCTTCGGGGCGCCTTACGTGGTGAAGGATGACGCGCTTGCGGCGGGCAAGGGGGTCGTGGTCACCGAGGACCGGGGGACCGCGCTTGCGCACGCCGCGTCCTGCCGGCGGGTGGTGATCGAGGAGTACCTGGACGGGCCCGAGGTGTCGGTGTTCGCGCTGTGCGACGGGACCACGGCGATCCCGCTGCTGTCGGCGCAGGACTTCAAGCGGGCGCATGACGGGGATCTGGGGCCGAACACCGGCGGCATGGGCGCCTACACCCCGCTCCCCTGGGCACCGGCCGGCCTGGTCGACGAGGTGATGGACCGGGTGGTCATGCCCACGATCACCGAGCTCGCCCGCCGTGGCGCGCCCTACCGCGGCGTGCTCTACGTCGGCCTCGCGCTGACCGGCAAGGGCGTCAAGGTGATCGAGTTCAACGCGCGCTTCGGCGACCCGGAGACGCAGGTGATCCTCGACCGGCTGGCGACGCCGCTGGCGGGCCTGCTGCACGCGTCGGCCGTGGGCGGCCTGGCGGCGGCGCCGGCGCTCCGCTGGCACCCGGGCGCGGCGGTCACGGTCGTGCTCGCCGCCGAGGGCTATCCGGAGTCACCGGCGAAGGGCGACAAGATAGCCATCGATCCGTCCGAACGGACCGATGGCTATCTCCTGCACGCCGGCACCGCCCTGGCCGACGGCGACCTGGTGACGGCGGGCGGCCGGGTCCTCAGCGCGGTGGGCTCGGGCCCCGACCTGGCCTCGGCCCGCGCTGCCGCGTACGCGGTGGCGCGGCGAGCGGGATTCCGCGGCGCCTGGTACCGCCGCGACATCGCCGAGCGCGCCGCGTCGGCCGGCTAGCGGCTCACCGGCTTCGGCGCGGCCGCCCGCTGCGCCATTAGGGCTGGTCCGCTGGCGGCGGCGCGGGCAGGCGGCGGCTACCGTAGAAGCATGATCGACAGGTACACGCTGCCCGACATGGGTCGGGTCTGGTCCGAGGCCCACAAGTACGAGCTCTGGTGCCGGGTGGAGACGCTTGTGCTGGAGGCCAACGCCCGCGCGGGGACGGTGCCTGCCGAGGCGGTCGGCCCGGTCCGCGCCGCCCCGCCGCCGACCCCCGAGGCCGTGGCCGAAGTGGAGGCGGTGACCGAGCACGACGTGATCGCGTTCCTCACGGCCTGGGCCGACAACACCGAGCCCCGCTCGGCCGCCGCCTACGTGCACTACGGGATGACCTCGTCCGACCTGCTCGACACGGCCCTCGCGCTGCAGCTCGTCGAGGCGACCGACCTCATCCTGGAGAAGTCGGACCGGCTGGTGGCGGCGCTGCGCGAGCACGGGCTGGCGCACCGCGGCACGCTCCGCTCCGGCCGGACGCACGGCATCCACGCGGAACCCGACGTGTGGGGGCACCGGGTGGCCGACTTCGCGTTCGCCGCCGCCAGGTCGCGGGACCGGGTCCGCCGGGCGCGCGAGGCGGTCGCGGTCGGCACGCTGTCCGGTCCGGTCGGCAGCTACTCCAACATCGACCCGTCGGTCGAGGCCGAGGTGATGCCGGACCTCGGGCTCCGCGCGGCCGACGTCGCCACCCAGGTGGTGATGCGCGACGGCATCGCCGAGTGGGTGTCCGCGCTGGCCATCCTGGCCACGGTCTGCGAGGCGATCGCCCTCGAGGTCCGGCACGGCCAGCGGACCGAGGTGCGCGAGCTGGCCGAGCCCTTCCGGACCGGGCAGAAGGGCTCTTCGGCGATGCCGCACAAGAAGAACCCGATCAGGTCCGAGCGGATCGCCGGGCTCGCCCGCGTGATTCGGTCCTACGTGACGCCGGTCACCGAGGGCATACCGCTCTGGCACGAGCGCGACATCTCGCACTCGAGCGTGGAGCGGATCGCGCTGCCCGACGCCGCCATCGGCACCGACTACCTGCTCCACCTGACCACCGGCCTGGTCGAGGGCCTGGTGGTCGACGTCGACCGGATGCGCGCGAACATGGACGTCACCCACGGGCTCCTGTTCTCCTCGTCGGTGCTGCTCGAGCTGGTGAGCGGCGGGCTCTCCCGGGAGGACGCGTACGCCCTCGTGCAGGCCGCCGCGATGGACACCTGGGACAACCAGACGCCCTTCCGTGATTCTCTGATTACTCAGGGTAAGAACAGGAACATGGTGCTGGATGAGGCCGCCCTTGACCGGGCCTTCCGAGCAGAAAGCTACGTCGAGCGGCTGGGCGAAGTCTTCGCTCGACTGGCTGAGCTCGCTTGAGCACCCGCATCGGGTGGCATACTGGACAACGCGTTCGCTCGGTCGCGCTCACGGAGCGCGCCGTTCTCGCCGTTCCCCCTCGGACAGGAGCTGTATCTACATGACCAAGGGCACCGAGATCCGCTACCGTGTTCGCGGCGGAGCGCCGCTGCAAGGCACGGTGTTCATCCAGGGCGCGAAGAACGCGGCCCTGAAGATGATCGCAGCGGCCCTGCTGACCGATAAAGGTCGCACCGTGCTCAGGAACGTCCCGCCGATCGAGGATGTCTACCGCGCCGTCGAGCTCGCCCAGGCGATCGGCGCCCGGGTTGAGTTCCACGAGACCGAGCGCACGCTCGTGGTGGACGCCTCGACGCTGAAGTCGCCGGTGCTGCCGGCCGAGATCGCCCGCCGCTTCCGCGGCTCGGTCCTGTTCGTGCCCGCGCTCCTGCACCGGTTCGGCGAGGCGGTCATAGAGGGCATCGGCGGCTGCAATCTCGGCAGTAGGAACCTCGACTTCCACTACCGCGGGTTCGCGCGGCTCGGCGCGACCGTCGACGAGGGCGAGTCGGTCATCAGGATCACCGCCCCCGACGGCCTCCGCGGCGCTCACCTGTACCTGGACACGCCGTCCCACACCGGCACCGAGAACCTGATGATGGCGGCGTCGCTGGCGCCGGGCACCACGGTCATCGACAACACGGCCCAAGAGCCGGAAGTGCTCGACATGATCTCGTTCCTGACCAAGATGGGCGCGGAGATCACCGGCGGCGGCACCGGCTTCATCACCGTGCGCGGCGTGTCGGAGCTGTCGGCGGTCGAGCACACCGTGATGTCCGACCGGATCGACGCGGGCGTGTTCGCCATGGCGGCGGTCGCCGCCGGCGGCGAGATCAACCTGGTCGGGGCCAACATCGACCACTTCGGCGTCGCCCGCTGGAAGCTCGAGCAGATGGGCGCCGAGTTCTCGTCGAACGGGGCCGTGCTTCAGGTCCGCCGGGAGAAGCCGCTGCGGCCGATCAACGTGATCACCAGCCCCTACCCGGGGTTCGCGACCGACCTGCAGCAGCCCATCATGGCCGCGGCGACGATGGGCGACGGCGCGAGCTACATCCGCGAGACGATCTTCGACGGCCGCTACGCGCTGGTGCCCGAGCTGAACAAGATGGGCGCCAAGGTCGAGATCGACAACAACGTCGCGATCGTGCACGGGCCGTCGGTCCTGCGCGGCTGCGATGTCGTGGCGCCCGACCTGCGCGGCGGCGCGGCGCTGATCCTGGCCGGACTCGCGGCCGAGGGCGAGACGGTGGTCTCGCCCGGCTACCTCATCGACCGCGGGCACGCGAACTTCGCCGAGCGGCTGCGCGTCCTCGGCGCCGACGTCACCGCCGAGGAGCACGAAATCGGCGAGCCCTAAGGGCTACGCCCGATAGGGGAAGGCACGCGCCGCCGCGAGGAAGGCGTCGTTCGCGGCGGGCGTGCCGATCGAGATCCGCGCGCCTTCGCCCGCGTAGGGGCGGATCGCGATCGCGGCCGCGTCGCACGACTGGGCGAAGGCGGTCGTCTGGTCGCCGAGCCGCAGCCAGACGAAGTTCGCCTCGGTCGCGGGCACGGTCCAGCCTTCTGCCCGGAGCGCCTCGCGGACGCGGTCGCGCTCCTTGACGACGGTCTCCACTCGCTCCAGGAGCTCGTCCTCGGCGTTGAGCGAGGCCACCGCGGCGGCCTGCGCGATGGCGTTTACGGTGAACGGGAGCATGGTCTTGCGGATGGCCTCGGCCACCGGCTCGTGGCCGATCAGGAAGCCGATGCGCAGGCCCGCCAGGCCGTAGGCCTTGGAGAAGGTGCGCAGGACGGCCACGTTGGGACGGTCGCGGTAGAGGCTGATCCCGTCCGGAACGTCCGCGTCGCGAATGTACTCGTGGTAGGCCTCGTCCAGGATGACCAGGCAGTCGGCCGGCACCCGGTCGAGGAACTCGGTCAGCTCGCGCTCGCGGACGACGGTGCCGGTGGGGTTGTTCGGGTTGCAGACGAGGATCAGCCTCGTCTGCGGAGTGATGGCGGCGGCCATCGCGGCCAGGTCGTGGGTCTCGCCGGCGAGCGGGACGCGGACCGAGGTGAGGGCCGCGAGGTCGGAGAGCGGCGGGTAGGCCTCGAACGAGCGCCAGGCGTAGATGATCTCGGTGCCCGGCTCGCCGGCCGCCGCCAGCAGCTGCTGGGTCACCCCGACCGAACCGCAGCCGACCGCGATGTGCGCCGAAGGCACCGCGAAACG
>DATCGA010000243.1:0-4765 GCA_036509215.1 Trebonia sp. | reverse complement strand
CGCCAGCGACCGCGCCTAGTGGGGTCGATGGCGTAGGCGACAGGATCGCGGGCTGCGCGGGTGGGGGTGGGGGTGGGGTTCCGCGGGGCGGGGGCTGCGCGCGAGTGGCGGGGGCGAGCCGTTGTGGTCTGCCCGGGTGAGCGTGGGAGCTTGGTCGATGGGCGGAGCAACGGACCGTTCGATATGACGGTTGGGCTTGTGCCGAAGCTCAGCCGGCCAGGGCCCGCAGCTCGGGCAGTACCTCCTTGCCGATCATCTTGATCGCCGCCATCGGGTCGGCCGACATCACCTGGATGGAGACGAGGTCGGCGCCGACGTCGGTCACCAGCGGGCGGTAGGCGGCGATGAGGCCGGCCGCGTCGGGGATGACCGTGTAGCTGGCGAGGACCTCGGACCGGTCCATCTCGTCCGCCTTGACCCGCAGCTCCATCGGGTCGGTCGCCTCCAGGCGGCCGGGGGCGCGCAGGCCGCGCATCGACGACAGCGCCTGCCAGGCCTGGTCCGGGCCGTCGGCGAGGACGGTCCAGCGGGTGGCGAGGACCCGGTGGTCCCGGCCCGCCTCGGTCGCCGCCTTGCGGTAGGGATCGATGACCTTGGCGCACGTGTCGGCCGGGTCCTTGACGCTGGTGATCAGCCCGTCGGCGTAGGTGCCGGCGAACGCGGCCGACTTGGGGCCGCCCGCCGCCATCAGGATCGGCAGGCCGCCCTTGGGCGGTGAGTAGAGCTTGGCCGTCGTCGTCTGGTAGTACTGGCCGTCGAAGGTGAGCTTCTCCCCCGCCAGCAGGACGTGCATGATCTCCAGGGCTTCCTGCATCCGGGCCTGGCGCTCGCCGTAGCCGGGGAACGGGAAGCCGAGCGGGCGCTCGTTGAGGGCCTCGCCGGTGCCGACGCCGAGCCACAGGCGGCCGTCGGACAGCCGGTCGACGGTCGCGGCCATCTGCGCCACCAGGGCCGGGTGGTAGTGGAAGAGCGGGCTGGTGACGGCGGTGCCGAGCAGCACGTTGTCGGTCTTGACGGCCACCGCGCCGAGCCAGGACCAGACGAAGCCGGCCGCGGACGTGTCGTCCACCCAGGGGTGGAAGTGGTCGCTGCCGAGAACCGCGTCGAACCCGGCCTCCTCGGCCGCGATCGCCTGCGCCACGAGGTCTTCGGGCTGGTAAGACTCGTGGCTGCAGAGCCAGGCGAACTTCATCAACGCCTCCATCGGTCAAGGGATCCGGTTCGATCCTCTCACTGCGCGGCTGCGGGTCTCGCGGTGGCACGGGCGAATTGCGCAGTTGCGGGCTCGCGGCGGTTCTCGACCGCTCGCGACGGGTGCCGGGATCAGCCCTTGATCCGGGTGACGTACTTGCCTCGGCCTCGGCCCTCGGCCAGCAGCTGCTGGGCCGCGGGGGCCTCCGCCAGCGAGTCGACCTCGGTGATCGCGATGTCCAGGCGGCCGCCGGCGATCAGGTCGAGAACCCGGCGCAGGCCGGCCGAGGCGCGGTGCGGCGCGTTGGACCACAGGCCGGTGATGCTGAAGCCGGCAATCGCGAGGTTGCCGGCGAGCAGCCGGCCGAAGGACGGCAGCGACGCGGGCTGGCCGCCGCCCGCGTTGCCGAACAGCACGATCCGGCCGCCCGGCGCGGTGACGGCGAGGTCGGTGTCGAGCAGAACGGTGCCCTGCGGGTCGAGCACGATGTCGGCCCCGACGCCGTTGGTGGCCGCGCGGACCGCCGCCGGCACGTCCTCGGTCCAGGCCAGCGCCACGTCGTAGCCGTTGCCGAGGGCCGCGGTGACGTTGTCCGGGCGGCCCACGGTGCCGATGCGCTGTCCGCCGCCGAGGGCCGGCACCAGCTGGGCGACGGCGCTGCCGATGCCGCCGCTGGCCCCGTGGACGAGCACGCTGTCGCCCGGCCGGAACCGGGCGGCGTCGGTCAGCAGCAGCAGCGCGGTCGTCAGCATCAGCGGGGCGGCGGCCGCGATCGGGAGCGCGACCTGGTCCGGCAGCGGCACCACGAACTCGGCCCGGGTGCGCGCGATCTCGGCCAGGCCGCCGCCGGGGGTGTAGGCGACCACGCGCTGGCCGGGCTCGAGGGGCGTGAAGCCGGGGCCGACCTCCTTGATCGTGCCCGATACCTCCAGGCCGGGCGCGTAGGGCCAGTCGCTGGCGTAGCCGGGGTCGCCGCGGCGGGCCATCACGTCCATGAAGTTGATCCCGGCGTAGGCCACGTCGATGGTGACCTCGCCCGCGCCCGGCTTGGGCTCGTCGACCTCGCGGACCTCGGTCCGGTCGGCCCCCTGCGACGGGCCGGTCATCGTCAGTGCCTGCACAGCGCTCCTCTTTCGATGTTCGACGTACAGCGAAAGTCGTACCAGAATTGTACGATGATTGTCGAATGAGAGGTGCGAGATGCCGAGATCGCCGCGCCGGCCGCCGCTCATCCATCCGGGGCCGGAGGACTTCACCGTGCTTGACATCCTGCACGCCCTCTCGGACCCTACCCGGATGACGGTCGTCCTCACCCTGCGCGCGTCGCCCGAGCGCGCCTGCGGCACGTTCCCGGTCGACGTGGCGCCGTCGACGCTCACCCATCACTTCCGGGTGCTGCGCGAGGCCGGGATCATCCGCCAGCGCGAAGACGGCAACCGCCGGTGGACGACCTTGCGGGACGACGAGCTCGACGCGCGCTTCCCCGGGCTGATCGACGCGATCGTCACCGCCTACGCGGGCTGATTTGCCGTGGGCTGATTTGCTTGGCTGGCGCGGCTAGGCGGTGGGGCCGCTGACGGTGTCGAGCAGCCGGGCCAGCCGGTCGCGGAGGCCGCGCCTGGTCCGCGCGGCGCCGGCGTCCCGCTCCCCGGCCGCCGCCGACACCAGGTGCTGCCCGGCGTCGAAGGACAGCGAGGCGGGGACCGCGAGGGCGTCGTGGGCGAGGGCGTCGAGCTCGGGGTCGCCGTCGCCGACGTCCAGGGCGAGGATGGTGGCGCCGGTCTTGCGGGCGTCGTTGAGCCGCTCGAGCAGCGGGACCGGGGCGCGGTCCTCGGTGACGACGAACAGGGTCTCGCCCCGTTGGGCGGCCTCGAGGCGGGCCAGGCCGACCGCGAGGTGGGCGGGCGCGCCGGGCGGCGGGGACCAGCGGACCAGGGTCGGGGCCAGGGCCGCGATGCCGGACATCCGGCTCTCGTCGTCCAGGTGCGCGGTCAGGTGCCACGGCTCGAACTCGGGGGTGCCCACGACCAGGAGGCCGCCCGGCGACCTGGGGGTCGTGCGGAGCGCGCGGCCGAAGCTCCGGGCCCGCTCCAGCCAGCCGGATCCGGCCAGCAGTGTACGCAGCGTAGCGACCTGGTCAGCTTCCACGTACTCAGCATGCACGGAGCAGCCCGGATTCGCACCCCCCTTGGGGTGAGAACGCCTTACTAACGCCTTATTAGCGCCTTATTCAGGGCGACTGCCGGTCCCTAGTCGAGCGACAGCACCATCGTCGGGGGCTCGATGACGTGGTTTTCGCGCAGCGGGCGGACGGCGGTGCCGATCGCGAAGAACTCGGTCGTGTGCGCGCCCCAGGTGTGGCTGTGCTGGCGGAGCTGGACGCCGACGATGCCCTCGGCGTGGAGTTCCTCGGCCTCGGCCTGCATGCGGGACATCGCCAGCTCGCGGGCGTCGTAGAGGGCCTGGGTGAACTGCTCGATCTCGACGTTGCGGCCGATGTTGCCGATGACCGAGCCCATCCGCTGGTGGGCGATGTGGTAGACGCAGGTCCCCATGGTCATGCCCAGGGGCGCGTAGCCGGCCCTGATCAGGGTCCAGAAGTCCTGGCCGGACAGGTCGGAGGTGAACGGCTGGCCTTTGTTGTTGCGCCAGTTGTCGACCCCGCCGCCGCCGGCCCCCGGCTCGGCCTTGACCGCGGTGCCGATCGCGATGAACTCGGCGATGTCCGCGCCGAACTCCTTCAGCTCCACGTCAAGGCGGACGCCGACGATGCCGTCCGCGCCGAGCGCGTTCGCCTCCGCCTCCATCCGGGTCATCGCCAGCTCCCGGGCGTGGTACAGCGCCTGGGAGAGCACGGTGAGCTCCTGGTTCTTGCCCCAGCGGCCGACCTGAAGGCCGACGTGGTAGATCGAGGAGCCGAGCACCAGGCCAAGCGGGCGGAAGCCGACCTCGCGGACCAGCAGGAACTCGTTCACCGAGAGGTCGGAGGTGAAGATCGACCCGGCCTTGCCCGGCTGCAGCTCGGAGAGCCGCTTGATCGCGTCCTGCGGGACGCCCGCCATGCTCATTCCGGTCTGTTGGTCCGTCATCGCGAGGTCTACCTTCTGTTCTGGCCGATGTCGACGCGCGCTGCCTGGCGGCGCTTGGGGTCTAGGGACATGATGGCGAGGGGCGGCGGAGTCTCCCGCTGCTTGTGATTTCTCAGCCGCACGATCGCGGTGCCGATGTTGACCGTCTCGACCACGTGATCGTGGCCGCCCTCCTGGGCGGGGCACTCCCGCTCGCGGACCCGCATGGTCATCTCGGCGATGACCACGCCCTCGGCGCCGATCCGCTTGACGTCCGCCTGCAGTTGCACCCGGGCGTCGTGGCGGGCGTCGTTGACCAGCTCGGTCCAGCCGCCGACCTCGGCGTTGCCCGCGCTCCAGCGGGTCTGGCCGACGGTCCGCCAGTCGTCGTGCCGGGCCGAGATCGAGATGCCGAGCGCCAGCCCGGCCGGCATCCAGCCGCTGTGCACCAGCTTGGCGAAGTCCTGGCCGGACAGGTCGGAGGTGAACGGGCGCTTGAGCGGCG
>DATCGA010000242.1:0-2597 GCA_036509215.1 Trebonia sp. | reverse complement strand
CGTTCGCGCGCCAAGAGGCGCTGCCGGCCCCCGCCACCAGCCGCATCCGGGTCACGGTGAACCCGCCCGGGCCGCATTCGCCGGCCGGCCTGATCGCGTCAGGCGTGGTCGGCAACCAGCGCTGGGACGTGGTCGTCCAATCGCCCAGGTCGAAGAGTTGCATGGTCACCGGCATCAACCTGACCTTTGTCAATTGCACCGGGGACCTGACCCAGCCCGACGCGGGCGACCCGATTGCCCTCAACGGAGCCGGCGGCGGGCCCGCCAACGGAACCCAGTACTTCGTCAGCTACGGCCCGGTGGCCAAGGACGTGGCCTCGGTACGGGTGGTGCTCGCCGACGGCACCGTGCTCAACCCGCGCCCGACGGCGATCGACGGGGCGCGCCTGGTGGCGTTCGCCACGCCCGAGGGCGTGCCGGTCGAGAGCCTCACCGTGTACTCGCGGACGGGCGAGATCGCGACCTCAATCCCGTTCAACGGCCCGGACGGCGACGGCCTGCCGTCGTTTGGGCAGTGGCTGCGTCCGGGGCAGGCGGTGCCTGCCCGGCTCAGCGGGACGATCGCGTCGGGCACGGCCGATGGCAAGCCGTGGCGGGCGACCGTCTACCTCGGCCCCTGGGGCGCCTGCGTCGTCATCGGGCCCGATACCGCCTGCTTCTCCCCGACGCAGCATCCGGCGACCGCAGCAGCGGGAGGCTCGCCGTCGGACGAGTGGGGGACAGCCGCCCAGTCGGTGTCCTACCTGATCGTGACCCCCAAGGGGGGCACACCGACCCGGGTGGGCGCGACCGCGGTCGGGCCGGAGAAGTTCTGGGCCATCCAGCTGACCAAGAACGAGCAGATGGGCGGGCACTTCACGGCCTACAACGCGGCCGGCCAGCAGGTCGCCTCGGGCAGCCTTCTCTAGAGCGGGTCAAGGTCGGCCTCGGCCAGCGCCCGGCCGGCGCTGCCGGGGTCGGCCAGCAACTCGGCGAGCAGGTGGCGCGAGCTCCACTGGCCGGCCCGCCAGGCGAGGGCGCAGCCGAGCCCGGCCGGCGAGGCGGCGTGGATCTCGCCGTCGAGGTACCGCCAGGGCAGTTCGATGCCGTCCACGGTGAGCTTGTCGTGGGCCAGGTAGTGCAGCGGAGCGTCCGGCAAAACAGCGAGCACGATCGGAGGGACCGCCCGGCGCTGGCCGGCCGAGTCGAGCGAGCCGGCGATCTCCTCCGACGCCAGCGGCAGGTCGAGCACGTCGGCCAGCCGCGCCGCCAGCCGGTCCGGGGCGAGCACCAGCGGCTGGTCGGCCAGCAGCGGCCACAGGTCGGGGGCGTCGAGGACGAGCACGTCCTCGGCGTCGGCCAGCACGACCTCGGCCCCGCGGATGGCCCGGACGCGATCGACCGGGGTCAGCGCATCGGCGTCCGCGGTCGCCAGCGCCGCCCAGAGCGCCCGCAGCTGCGGGCGGGAGACCGTGCGGGCCGGGTCCGCCAGCCGGGCCAGCAGCTCGCCGGCGCCGCCGGGCTCGGCCAGCAGGTTCGCCAGCGAGGTGCGGACGCCGAGCGCGCGCGCGATCACCGGGTCGGCCAGCGGGCCCGTCGCGCCCAGCGGGTCGTACAGCCCGGCCAGCAGCGGGTCGGAGTCCGGGCCGCGAAGGTCGCCGGGGCGGTGACCGTCGAGCACCAGGTTCCGGCGCAGCCACCAGGCCGTGTAGGACGGCACGTCCGCGTGGCGGCCGTCGAAAAGCCGGACCCGCGTCCGGTCGACCAGGGCCGCCCGCAGCGGCGGGCGGGCGAGCAGTTCCAGCGCCCGCGCCCAGCGCCCGGGGTCGATCAGGTCGAGGTCGCGGACGGCGGTGACCTCGAGCGCCACCGGCGGGAGCTCCGATTCGCCCAGCATCGCGATCGAGTCGGCCGCCCAGTCCTCGATGCCGTCCAGCTCCAGGTCGACGCCGGACTGGTCGAGCTCGACGTCGTCGGCCGTCAGCAGGCCGAACGACGACAGCAGGCCGGCCGCCGCAAGCGCCAGGGACCCGTAGCGGTCCACCGCCGCCTGCTCGATGGTGCCGAACGGCGCGTCGGCCGCGATCACCTCGGCCAGCTGCGAGCCGGGCAGCAGCAGCTCGCCCGCCGGGTACCAGTCGCCGTCGTCGCCGGGGAGCGCGAGGTCGGCCAGGTACGGGTAGTCGCCGGGCTCGGCGTTCAGCGCCGCCACCAGGCCGAGCACCGCGTCGGCGACCCGCTCGGGCCGGTCGTCGTCGTAGCTCGCCTCGACCGCGGCGTCGTAGGAGGCGGCGACGGCGGCGCGGGTGGCGGCGTCCTCGAGGACGGTCCGCGGCGTCGCCTCGAACCCGCCCAGCCGGACCAGCAGCGGGTGCGCCGCCTCGGGCGCCACCACCCGCAGCCCCAGCACCGCCAGCCGGTCGGGGTGCTCGAGGCCGCTGCCCGGCAGCAGCAGCCCGCGCGGGCCGCGCACCAGCCGCCCGTCCGCCAGCGGCACCGGCAGCGCGCCGAGCTCGGCCAGCTCCTGGGCCGGGGCGTCCGCCAGCGCCGCGTACAGCCCCCGCCACCAGGCCGGCTCGCGCTCGAGGGAGGCGAGCAGGTCGGCCAGCTCGGCCAGC
>DATCGA010000241.1:0-2967 GCA_036509215.1 Trebonia sp. | reverse complement strand
CCATCTTCGCAGCCCAGTCGCGCATCCAGCAGCCCTCGTTCCCCAAGGTCACAGCAGTGGCAGCCGCAAATGACGTGGAAGACGAACCCAGCTAGGCCTACCGCTTTCTTCCTGTTAGGTCACCCGCTTGCGAGCATCCTGGAGATGGGAAAGATAGGCGCAGCAAGGGTTTCCGCGTGCTAGCATGCGTAATTGGGCCGAACGCTTAGGAGGCGGTCGCTCTATCCACTGAGCTATCAGGGCCTACAGAGCACCCATCCTACCCGTGATCCGGGCCGGCTGAGGGCGCAGCGAGGCTATCGGTATCCGAGCGCATCCCGACCGCCTGCCGGGCCGCGCGGCCATTTGTTTCGCGCCTGCCAGCGAAGGGCAACGCACCAGAATGAGCTGGCCTTCTCTTCCGCTGGAGCAGTGGCAGCCGACGCGCGACACCGTGCACCGGTGGACCCAGATCGTCGGCAAAACCCGGCTCGGCCTCGAGCCCCGGTCGAACCACTGGTGGAACTCGAGCCTCTACGTCACCGCCCGCGGGCTGACCACCTCGCTGATGCCGTACTCAGGCAGCGGCGTCGAGGTCGAGTTCGACTTCACCCGGCACGAGCTGACGATCACGACCACCCGGGGCGAGACCCGGCGGATGGCGCTGGCGCCGCGCTCGGTGGCCGACTTCTACGCCGAGTACCGCTCCCACCTGGACGGCCTCGGCATCGACGTGGCGATCAACTCCGCGCCCTGCGAGGTCGAGGACGCGACCCCGTTCGAGTCCGACACCGCGCATGACGCCTACGACCCGGAGGCCATCCACCGGTTCTGGCTGTCGCTGGTCAGCGCCGACCGGGTGCTGGGCCGATTCCGGGCCGGATTTCGCGGCAAGGCGAGCCCGGTGCACTTCTTCTGGGGCGCGTTCGACCTGGCCGTCACCCGGTTCTCCGGACGTGCCGCGCCGCGCCACCCGGGCGGCATCCCGCACTGCCCGGACTGGGTCATGGAGGAGGCCTACAGCGACGAGGTCTCCAGCGCCGGCTACTGGCCCGGCGGTGCCGACGAGGGCGTCTTCTACTCCTACGCCTACCCCGCGCCGGACGGCTTCGCCGGCCACCCGGTCACCCCGAACGCGGCCTACTACGACGAGCGGCTGGGCGAGTTCGTGCTGCCCTACGCGGCGGTCAGGAAGGCGGCCGACCCCGATACGTATCTGACCGAGTTCCTCGACTCGACCTTCCGGGCCGCCCGCGACCTGGCCGGCTGGCCGGACGCGCCGTAGGGGCGAAGTCACGGCCCGTTCGAAAACCTATGAAGTTGATTTTGGTTTTCAGGCCGGGCCCGCGTCCGGGGCGGTGGCTTCGGAAGCCAGCAGCGCGGCGACGGCGGCCTCGGCCTCGGCGTCGGCCGGGAGCACGGCGGGCAGCCTCGGGATCGTCGCCAGCCCGCCGCCGGCGTACCGGCTGATAATCCGCGGGTCGATGTAGGAGCTGCGGGCGACCGTGGGGGTGTCCCCCAGCCAGTCCGCCACCCCGTGCACGGCGGCGGCGATCGCGCTCTTGCGGCCCCGCGCGGTCGGCGCCGGGTCCGCGTCGGCCAGCAGCAGCGCCATCAGCACGGTGGCGTTCCAGGTCCGGAATTCCTTGGCGGTGTAGTGGCCGCCCGCCCGGGTGGCGATGTAGCTGCTCACCTGGTGGGAGTGGAGCGGCCGCCAGGCGCCGCCGTCGGTGAAGCAGAACAGCGGATCGAGGTCGCTGCCGCTGCGGATCAGCGCCCGCACGGTCGAGCTGATCCCGTGGTCGGTGACGGTGATCGTGCGGCGCTTGCCTTCCTTGGCGATGTAGTCGAACGCGACGCCGCCGCGCACCATCTTCACATCGCTTTTCTGCAGCGTGGTGGCGCCGTAGTGATGGTCGAGCTCGGCGTACTTCTCGCCGCCGATGCGGAACAGGCCGAGGTCGATCAGCCGGACCGCGGCGGCCGATACGCGCATCCGATCGAGCTGACGCCCGCCCAGGTCCCGCACCGCGGCTGACCGCAGCACCGGCAGCGCCCCGGCGAACTGGAGCATGTGCGTGAACTTCTGGGCGTCTCGCTGCTCGCGCCACACCGGGTGATAGCGGTACTGGGTGCGACCTCGGCTGTCGACGCCGGTGGCCTCGATATGGCCGAGCGGGTCGGGCGAGATCCAGACGTCCTGCCAGGCCGGCGGGATGGCGAGCGCGTGGATGCGCAGCAGCGACTGTTCGCTGGTGATCTGGGTGCCCGAGGGATCGCGATAGCGGAAGCCGTCCTCGGCCCGCTCGCGCGTGATGCCGGGACCGTGCGGGTCACTGCGGGTCAGCCCGGGCACTGCCGCAACCAGGGAAGATGCTTCGGCGCTCAACTGACGTCACCCCCAGGCGTCTCGCTGCGCAACCGCGAGCTTACCAGGGGCTATTGCCTGCCCATCTGGCAGCGGCGCTCGACCAGCGCCGACTGCCCGGGCACGGGGTACCGTGAACACAGGGCACGACCTGGTAACTACAGGAGGTTACCATCGCCATCGACCGGAGTGACATGGCAGACATCGGCCACGAGGACGACGAGGACCGGGCGGCCGGGCGGCGGCGCCGGGAGTTCATCCGAGCACATCATCCCGACCGGGGCGGAGATACCGAGAGTTTCATCGCGGGCCTTCGCATGTTCGATAGCGGGTTCGATACCGAGCAGGCCCCTGCCGGTCCGGGTCCGCAGCCCAGGGTGACGGTCATCCCCCACCGAGCGTGGCCGACCCGGCTGGTGAGCGCGGCGGTCCGGCGGCTTCGGACAGGCAGCCCGCCCCCGCGGGTTCGCTGAAGCGCCGCGGGTCATCGCCCCGACGCGGCTGGCTTAGCGCTCGTCTTCGCGGTCGAGGACGTCGTCGACGATGACGTTGACGACGACGGTCTGCAGGCCGATTGTGCGCCGCAGGGCGGCGATGACGTGCTGCTGGATGTCGCGGGC
>DATCGA010000240.1:0-22723 GCA_036509215.1 Trebonia sp. | reverse complement strand
GACCTGGCCGGCAATTTCGCCCGGATCACCGGGACGCTGACGGTCAGCCGCTGAGCCTGGATCCGCCGATGCTGGGCGGAGACTCGGCGTCGGGGGCCGAGCTAGGCGCCATCGGCGGAGCACCATAAGGGTGATCCCTATGAGCGACGGCGATGGCGGATAGCGACGGCCATCCGGCGGCGAGACGACCCCAGGATCGGTTGATCCCGGCTAAGCCCGGGGCCGGCGCGGCGGCCCGCGGCCATCGTCCGCCACGCCGACAACCCCAGCAGGACGACGGCGCCGACGCCGATCCAGTGGGCGTAGATGAGCTGGACGCTGTAGTCGAAATTGAAGCCACCCTTGTTCTGCGGGTTGGTCACCGCGTACAGGATCGGGACGACGACGCCCAGCAGCACCGCGCCGGTCGCCGCCAGCGCGCGGGCGCCGACGCCACGCCAGAAGACGAGGGCCAGCAGCAGGAACAGCACCACACCGGCGCGCCAGGCGAAGATGAAGCCGAGCACCGCCGCGATGCCGAGCGCCGTGGCCACCGCCCGGGTGGGAGCCAAGCGCCGCGCCGGATCGCCGATGTCCATGATCGCGCTCAGGCGCTCGGGCACCTTCGGCGGGCGGCTGAAGATGAGCAACAGCGCCAGCAGGATGACCGTCGCCGCCGAGATCACGTAGCTGAGGTTCACGCCTGACTGCGGCCCGAAGCGGAAGGTCACGTGGTGACAGGCGGCCGGAGCGATCCATCCGTTGGCGTACCCGTCGATGACCTGCGGCGCGCCGAGGGATCGGCCGTCACACGACGCCTGCCAGCCCGAGTCATAGCTCTCGCCCAGCACCAACCAGGTCGGCCGCCGCAGATCGACCGTGACGTGGGTGACGCTGTACTGGCCCAGCGTGCCCGGGACGATCACCCGGCCGCCGGCGGCCGGCGCCGGAAGTGGCGCCGGAGCGGGTGAGCCCAGGCGCAGCAGGTCGATGCTGAAGTTGCCCGGAACCGAGCTGACGTACCGGATGCCCGCCGGCATCGTGACGGTGGCGCCGCAGGCGGCGGCGGCGAGCGGCAGCCCGGCGTCCATCTGGCCCACCGTGCCGGCGACCCGCAGCGGCACCCGCTGCCCGGCCACCATCACCGCGGCGATCCCGCAGGCGCCGGTAACGGTGCCCTGATGGGGGACGTTCACCGCCGGCAGGTCCGGGACTGACAGCGATCCGATGCCGACCGCGCGGACCAGGCGCTGGCGAGCCGTCAGGCCCGCCGGGAAGGCGGCCGCCAGGACCGTCAGCCGAAACGAGCCGGCGCGCGCCGGCTGCGGCAGCACCACGCTCCCCCCGGGACCGACCGCCAGCGCCGGGGAGCTGCCGCCGGGCCAGCTGAGCCGCACCTCGGTGGGATGCCGGACGGGCAGCTGGGCGGGGGCGATCGTCAGCCGACGGACGGTGATCGGGCGCCGGGTGGTCCACGCGATCCACGGCGGCGGCGCCGCCGGCCTGATCCACAGACCGACCCAGGCGGTGGCCGGGTTGGCGTCAAACGCGCCGGACGCGCGATACCGCGGCTCGTTCTGGAAGCGGCTCGACGAGGTGAAGCGAGCGCTGGTCCGCACCCCGGCCAGGCGATCGAACACATCGTCGCCGGCCGTGGTGGCCGGCGTGACGCGGGCGTCGACGGAGTACGCGCGGGTGGCGGGGGCGAACACGACGCGGTCGATCTGGCTCTCAGGATCCTCGGCGTCGGCCAGGCTGTTCTGGACGGGCTCATCGACGTAGCGGTCGCGCCGGAACGGATCGTCGCCGGTGGTGCGAGCAAACAGGAAGGTGAGGCCGGCATGGCTGAGGTTCTGGCCGGCCAGCGCCTTGGACGCCAGCAACGGCGTCCGCAGCGCCTGGCTGATGCTGACTCCGGGGATGCGGATCTCGGTGATGCCGCCGGGGCCGCCGTGCTGCCGGGGCTCGATCACGTGGGCGATGCGGATCCGCAGGCTGCTCACGTCGTGGGCGTTGACGGCGATCCGGTTCCAGCCCGGATGCACCGACACGATGCGAGCGCCGACCTGGAGGGCAGTGACGGTGGCGTGCGAACCGTCGAGGGGATAGACGTCGATGGCGGCGATGTTCCGCGGGCGCGTGAAGCCGATCTGGAGCCAGCGTTGCGCCGGTGTGAGACCGGAGTACGGCACCCAGCTCGTGTTCAGGTTGCCGTCGAAGGCGGCGATCGGCATCAACTCCGGGAACTGGTTGAACCCGAACTCCGACGGCGCGGTCAGGTAGGCGGCGCCGCGCAGCACCGTCACCGTCTGCGCATCGGTCCCCCGGGCGATGAACGGATCGATCTCCGCCTCGGTGTTGGTGATCGGCGTGCCGGCGGTGAGGACGGGCCCCACATTCTGCTGCGTGTACTGCGGGGAGAACACCTGGCGGCGGTTGGAGTCCGTGATCACGATGTTGGCGCCGGAGCCGGCGGCGGTGCGGATCGCCCGGGTGCTCAGATCACCGGCGTAGAAGATCGGCCCGTCGGGCGCCAGCGCATTGAAGGCGGCCAGATCGGCGAGGCCGGCGGCAGAGCCGTCGACGACGGTGTCGCGGCCCTGGTCCACGTGCACGATGCCGCGGCCGGCCGGCACGCTGAACTGGCGCACCTCGGCCAGGCGCTGGGTGGGATCGATGTTGCCGGCCGCCGCCGGGACGGCCGACACCGGGCCGTAGTTGCGGGGCGCGCCCAGCCCCTGCGTGGAGAGCCCCAGCGCGGCGATCGACGGGTCCACGGCACCGCTGCGGATGGTGTCGTCGTCGGTCCCCGACACCACCGAGCGCGCCCCGATGAGCGCCAGCAGGGGCTTGAGCTGGCCGGCGAACAACCGGTCCTGCTGGACCAGCGTGTCGATCGTGACCAGCAGGTCGTCGGCGTGCAGGTCGGAATACGGCGTCTCGTAGCGGATGGCCACCGGCCGGTTGGTCAGCCGCGGCAGGATCGGGTCGACGGTCCCACCCCATTTGTAAAACCCGAACACCTGCCCGGGGAGCACGACGGCGCGGGAGTTGACGGGCAGGTGAGCGTCGAGGCTGTGGCCCACGTCGGTCCACGCCGACGGGATCCGGCTCCAGGTGATCTGCCGGTCCGGAGCCGAGCCCTGCCACAACGGCAGGGAGGCCAGGATGATCAGCCCGGCCAGGATCAGCGGCGCGGCGATCAGTGCCGGCCGGCGCAGCCGCGACAGGCGCAGCGCCCTCAGCCGCGCCCACGCGACACCGGCGGCCAGGCCGAGCAGGCAGGCGAGGCCCAGGGCGACGAGCGGCGCGGCCTTGTCGACGGTGCGCAGGAAGCTCACCACCGCCACGTGGTAGTAGACGTACTCCATGACCCGGCGCAGCGGCGTGCCGTCCGGGAACCCGGCGGCCATGATCACGACGCCGATCAGGACCATGAGCATGAAGAACGGGCCGTAGCGCCAGCGCCGGGACCAGACGAAGCCCAGGCAGGCGAGCGCGGGCAGGATCAGCGTCGCCGCCACCACCGGCACGTCGAACAGCAGGGTCGGCCCGTCACTGAAGTAGGCGAATCGAGACGTCGGGTAGCCGGCGCCGAGATAGGACGTCCAGTACCCCATGAGCCGCAGGGACTCGGTGATCGAGTTCGTGCCCCAGATCGTCCGCGGCTGCTCGGTGTATTGCAGGAAATTGATCCCGAAGCGCACGTGGACGAGCAGCGCCAGGATCCACCACAGCGACGCCAGCACGCTCAGCGTCACCGCCCGAGCGAAGAACGCGCCGGCCGCCCGCCAGCGCACGTGACCCATCGCCGGCTCGTAGACCATCAGCACCACCGGGCCGACGGCCATGAAGAACACGACGGCGGCATTGACGCCGCCGCCGGTGGAGTCGAAGATCAGGGCGAACGCCGCCGGCCACCACCACGCCCGCCAGCCCCGGTGGGTGCGGACCCCGTGGTAGACGGCGAGCAACAGCCACGGAAGGGCGGCGTAGCCGAGCAGCGTGATCGTCGTCCGGGCGGTGAACACGACGGTGTAGGGGTTCAGCAGGTAGAAGGCGGTGGCGACGAGGTGCGCGACTCCGCGGGGGCGGCCGATCAGGACGTCGAGCAGCTTGAGCAGGCCCCACACCGACAGCGCCAGCACCGCGCCCAGCCACAGACGCTCGACGACCCACGGCGACAGGCCCAGAATGTGGAAGAGGGCGAAGAACGGGCCCATCGGCCACAGGTAGCCGCCGTACTGAGCGCTGTGCACCTCCCCCAGGTCGGTGGTGTAGGTCCACACCGACGCGACGCTCTTGAGGAATCGGACCGGATCGACGTACAGGTCGATCTTGGTGTCCGAGGTGGCCCGACCCGGCATCTGCCAGAAGGCCAGCGCGAACGAGAACGCGACAAAGCCGAGCGTGAACCTGGAGTCTCTGCGGACCCGGGGCATCAGCGCGCGGAGTGTAACGACGCCCGCCCGGGCCGCCGGCCAGCGCGGGCGGCGGGCTCGGATCAACCCCGCCGGCTCAGGATTGCCGGAAGTCGATCGGATCCAGGCGCCGGGCCCGCCCCAGCGCCGCCCGCTCGCCGGGGAGATCGTGCCGGTCGCGCTGAATGCTGAACACGTTGACCCACGCTTCGACATTCTCGGGCTCGCGGCGGACCACCGATTCCGCGATGCGCAGTGCATGATCGAGGTCCCCGCGTTGATCGCGGATCTGCAGGTAGACCGCGATCTGGAGCTCGGCGGCAGCGTCGGGATTGAGGAACTGGCCCCGACGCAGATCGCTCACCCGAGCATTGAATCTCGCCGGAGTCCGCAGCTGGGCGACGAGCGCCGGAACCCCCCCGGGGGGCGCGGCCAAGCCCTGGTCGACGGTGTGCTGATCCACCAGCAGCACCGCGAACCACGCCACCGCCACCACCGCCACCGCTCCCAGTCCGATCCGCGACAGCATCGCTTTAGATGATGACGGTTCGGCGGCTGCCGCGGCTGCCGCGGCGCGCGATGGCGGCGTCGAGCGCCACGCCGGCGAGGACGATCAACGCCGGCTCGGCGGCGACGCGGAAGCGGGTGATCCCGTAGGCGGTGATGGCCACGAACAGCATGAGCGCCAGCGGGGAGAGCAGGATCCGCCACGGACCGCGGCGACGAACGAGCAGGACCGTGCCGGCGACGGCGAGCAGCGCCACGACGTAGTACACGTAGACCCCGACCCGCTCGACCGTCGCGTCGCGACCCTCGAAGAAGACCTCGATGTCCACCCCCTGCCAGGGGCGAAACAGCTCGAAGGACCGGCCGATCCGCGCGGCGATGACGGCGGGGAGCCGGTCGGCGTGGTGGCGGGCGTAGTCCAGCCCGATCTCACGCAGGCGGTCCGCCTCCCGGGCCTCGTTGACGTACTGAGCCCGGGGCACGCAGTACAGGTCCCACTGACCGATCAGCGGCCCGGCGTACGTGCGCGCGCAGTTGGCGCCGGCCAGCAGGCCACCGACGTTGGTCGAGATGAGCACGGGCTGACCGAACACGATCCAGCAGCGCGCCAGCCACGGGGCGAGGACGAGGACGCACACGGCCACGCTGAGCAATCCGCGCCGCCGTCCGGCCAGCCCGAACGGCAGCAGGATCACCAGCAGCAGCCCCTCGGCGCGCGTCAACGCCGCCAGCGCGACGACCGCCCCCAGCACCGCGGCCCGGGCGGCCGTGGGCGAGTCGCGCAGACGCAGGGCCGCCCACAGGGACAGCGTCACCAGCAGCGCGAACACCGATTCGCTACGCAGCGAGCCGTCGGCGGCGATCAGCAGCGGATAGACCGCGGCGACCGCGGCGGCGATCAGTCCGAGCCGGTCCCCGCGGGTGCCGCCGACGCGCTGGCCCACCAGGCCGGTCACGCCCACGGTGGCGGTCCCCGCGAGCACATCGACGAGGTCGTGCCACGCCCAGGTCCGGCCGCCGAGCCGCGAGATCGCCGCCTCCAGGAGGGTGTAGACCGGGGGTTTGTCGGCCGTCGGGCGGGCGATGTGATGGGCGTACCAGGGGTCGGGCGCGATGAAGCCGTGGCCGGCGGCCAGCAGGTTGGCCTGCTGCTGGAATTCCAGCGCGTCGCCGACGAGCGGGCGGCTCTTGACGATCACGTAGGCGTAGACGATCCGCAGGACCAGCCCGAGCAGGACGATCCCCCACAGCGCCCGGCGAAACCCAGCGGCGGTCATGCCGGGGCCGGCTCGCGGCGCGACGGCGTCGGGAGCGCCGGGAGCGCCGGGAGCGCCGGACGCGCCGGACCGGGCCGGGCGGGCGGGCTCGGTCACGCCGCCGGGCGGCTGGAGACCGGGTCGAGGGATCGCGCGGTTCGGCGCCGGGCCACGATGCGTTCGCGCACCGTCACCAGCCCGCCGGCGGCGAGGACGACGAGCGCGACGTCGAACGAGTCCCGCAGCCGCGGGACGCCGTAGCCGACGGCGGCGGAGACCGACACCACCACGGCCGGCGCCAGCAGCACCAGCAGGACTCGGTCCCCGCCCACCCGCCGCCGCCACAGATCCGCGACGCCGAGGACGGCGATCACCATGAACACGTAGAAGACCGCCACTCCCGCCTCCGCGGTCCCGATCTGCTGCCCCTCGGAGAACACCCGGGCCTGACGGCGAGGCTGCCACAGATCCCAGACGCGCAGCAGCCGGACGAGCACCACCGCCGGCAGCCGGGACGCGTGGTGCTCGGCGTAGCTGATCCCCTCGCGCTGCCAGATCGCCGCCTGGGCGGCCTCGTTGGTGCGCGTCCGCGGCGCGTCGCAGGACTCGCTCCAACTGCCCATGTCGACCCCGGAGTACGTCTGCGGGCAGTTGGCGCCGGCGAGGACCGTCGCGTTGTTGGTGGAGATCGGCACGAACCGGCCGAACACCGACTCGTTGCGGATCTCCCAGGGCGCGAGAACGACGGCGCCGGCGAGCACCGCCACCGCGATCAGGCTGACCCGCCCGCGCCAGCTCGGGCGAGCCCGCCACGCCACCGGCACCACCAGGAACGGCACGAACAGCAGCGCCTCGGTGCGAGTCAGCGCCGCCAAGGCGATCAGCGCCCCCAGCAGCGCCGCCCGGCGCAGGCTCGGGCGGTCCAGCATCGCCAAGCCGGTGAGCAGCATCCCGGCGATCAGCGGGCTGTAGAGCACCTCGCTCATCAGGTCCCCGTCGACGGCGATCATCACGGGATAGATCGCGTACAGCAGCCCGGCCACCAGCCCGACGCGATCGCCGCCCACCCGGCGCCCGATGAGCGCCACCAGGACGAGCGTGACCGTCCCCAGCACCAGTCCCAGCGAGCGCTGGTCGATCGCGCTGTGACCCCCGAGCAGGTAGACGCCGGACAGCAGCAGCGGGTACAGCGGTGGATGGATCGCCGAAGCGCGGTACTGGTGGGTGCCGAGCAGCACCCACGGGTCGACGAAGCCGTGACCCTGGGCGATCAGCTGCGCCTGCCAGTGGTAGAAGTACCAGTCGCCGATCCCGGCGACATGGCGGGCCGGGCCGTACAGGTAGGCGGCGCGGAGGGCGATACCCACGACCGCGACTGCGGCCAGGCGCCCGCCGAACGTTCGCGGCAACAGCCCCACGGCCAGGAGCATAAGCGAACGGCGCGGCGCGTCGGAGCCACGAGCATCGGCCAGAATGGGGCCGTGAACGCCCGTGCCAACCGGCTGCCGCTGGTCGACTCGCTCCGGGCGATCGCCGCTCTGTCAGTACTGCTGACCCACACGGCGGTGGCGGCCGGAATCTCCGGGAACCCGCACAGCGTGCTGAGCCCCTACGCCCAGCGGCTCGACGTCGGGGTGGCCATCTTCTTCCTCATCTCCGGGCTGCTGCTGTACCGCCCGTTCGTCAAGGCCCGGCTGACCGGCCGGCGCGCGCCGGCCACCGGCCCCTACGCCTGGCGCCGCTGCTTGCGCATCGTGCCCGCGTACTGGCTGGCGCTGACGATCACCGTGATCTGGGTGGGGACCTCCGCCTACGAGCTGGGGGTGTTCACGCCCAGCGGCTTTCCCACCTACTACCTGATGCTCCAGACTTACCGCCCCAGCACCCTGTCGGGCGGCCTGCTGCAGGCGTGGACGCTCACGATCGAGGTCACCTTCTACGCGTTCCTGCCGGTCTGGGCCTGGCTGCTGCGCCGGCTGCCCGCCCGCAGCCGCCGCGACGCGCTGCGCTGGGAGCTGCTCGGCCTGCTCGGCCTGCTCGTCATCTCCGAGGTCTGGAAGGGGGTCGTCCTGGCGGCGCAGAACAGCCCCCATCAGGTCGTCATCACGCCGTTGCTGGACGCGCTGCCGGCGTTCCTGGACCAGTTCGCGCTCGGCATGGGATTGGCGGTGCTCAGCGTCTGGCTGGAGTTGCGGGAGGGCACCCCGCGGTGGGTCGCCCGCTTCGATCGCGCCCCGATCCTGTCCTGGGTGTTCGCGGCGGCGGCGTTCTATGTGGTCAGTCGGCGGATCGGGATCAGCGTGCGGTTCTTTGCCCCGATGGGCGTGTGGCAGTACCTCGGACGTCAGTGGCTGTACGCCGCGGTGGCGCTCGGCCTGCTGCTGCCCGCCGTGATCGGCGATCAGACGCGCGGGCTGCCCCGCCGGATCCTCTCCTGGCGCGTGCTGGGCTGGCTGGGGCTGGTCTCCTACGGCATCTACCTGTGGCAGACGCCCGTGCTGACCCAGCTTCAGCGCTGGAACTTCGGTGCCCACTCGATCGTCCAGCCGTGGTTGTGGTGGTCAGCGGGGGCGCTGGCGATGAGTGCCGCCATCGCGGCGGCCAGCTACTACCTGATGGAACGACCGCTGCTCTCGCTCAAGGACCGATTCGGGGGGCCCTCGTCGGCCCCCGGCGAGGCGCTCACGGAGTCCGCCCCGGCCACGCCCGCCCGCGGGCCCGCGGTGACGCCCTGAAGGGTGCGATCGAGGTCCGCCAGCCAGCTGGTCAGCTTCTGCTCATAGAGCCGGTCAAACAGCCGACGCCGGAAATGCGGCCGTCCCCGCCGCGCGACTGACGCCTGCACCCGGGTGCAGCCCTGTCCGTCTGAGCCGAAGACGATCCGGGCCCGCACCGGCAGCCAGTCCAGCACCCGCGCGCGCTTGCCCAGCGCCAGCGCGGAGCCGCCCTTGGCCTCGATCGTGCCGGGCCACTGATCGGTGATCCGCATAATGCGCCGGGCGACGAAGGTGGTGAGCACGGGCTCGAGCGGCGCGTCGCCGAGGCGCAGCAGCCACTGCCGGCTGCGCTCGGTGCCGGTGCCGGTGCCGGTGCTGGTGTCGGCGTCGGCCCGGCGCTCGTCGACCAGCCCCGCCGCGATCGGCGGGCCGCCGAGCGGGACCGGGGCCTCGGTCACTGACAGCGGCCCGGAACCCGCGGGGGCGCCGGTCACGGGCGGCGTCAGCCGCTGCGCCGACGCCGGCACCTGGGCGTGGTCGCGCAGGACGCTCAGGTTGTCCGACGCAGTCCGCTCCCAGGTGAAGGTGAGCGCGCGGCGGCGCGCGGCGGCGGCCAGCTGCTCGAGCTGGTCGCGGTTCTCGATCAGCTGCGCGACGCGCCGGATCAGCTCGGGCACGTCCTGAGCCAGGACGCCGGTCTGCGCATCGACGATCGACTCGCGCAGCCCCCCCACCGCGAGCGCGGCGCTGGCGGTGCCGCACAGGGCCGCCTCGATCACCGTCAGGCCCCAGCCCTCCGAGGAGGAAGCGGTGATCAGGATCCACGAGCGGGCGTACATCTCGGCCCGCGTCGCGTCATCGACGTGTCCGTGCATCTCCACCCGCGGCCACAGGCCGCGGCGCCCGATCTCGGCCTCCAGCGCCTCGCGATGGTCGCCGTCTCCGACGATGTCCAGGGTGGCGCCCGGGATCGCCTCGAGCACGTCAAGCACATATTCGATCCGCTTGTAGGCCTTCAGCCGTCCCAGGTACAGCAGGCGGGGGTTGGGGTCACGCGGGCCGGGCGCGAACAGCTCGCCCTCCACGCCGCAGTAGGCCACCGAGATGTTGCGCCGGGGCACGCCGTCAATCTGCACCAGGTCGTCGCGCGCGGACTCCGAGATCGTGAGGAACGCCGCGCGGCGATAGAGCAGGCGCAGCGGGAGCTCCTCGGCCACGGCGGCCAGCAGCCGGCCGCGGTAACGGCCGAACTCACTCGTGTAGAGCTCACGATGGGGATGGCAGACGAGCGCGACGCGCGGCTTGCGCAGCCACAACGGCGTGAGGAACGTGATGCCGTTGATGATCTCCAGCACCACGTCGGCGTCCGCACCCAGGCCGCGCATGACCGCCCAGATGCCGAGCGGGAACACCGTGGCCCGCCCACCCATGCGATGAACGATCAGATTCGGCGCGACGCGCTCGGCTCGCTCGGCCCCCGGGTAATCACCCGCGATCACCGTGACCTGGTGTCCCGCGGCGGCCCAGCGGCTGACCTGGGCGTAGAGGTTGGCGCCGGTGCCGCCCCCCTGGGGATGCGCCCAGCACCGATCCGCCAGCACGAGGATCTTCAGCGCGACGCCCTGATCGACGCCGCCGGCCGCCGGCGCCGCCGCACCGCCATCCGCGGGTTGCGGGCCTCCGGGCAGCGGTTCGTCCTCGCGTGCCTGCGACCTGCCGACGACCGGAGTGCCCCGCATAGAGGATCGGAACCGTACCGAACGGCCTGGCCTCACGAGGCGGCCTTCACCGGTCGTGACGAGGACCCCGGCGCCCCGTCACGGCTCCGCGCCGGTCCGGTCGCGCCCCGAGGATCGGCCAGCGCCAGCAGCGCGCCGGCCGCGGCGATCGCCACCAGCGTCACGGCCGGCATCTGCCAATCCCAGTCCAGCGGCGCGTGCGCGATGTACACGACGATGACCGCAATCGGCCCCACCGCCAGCACGGGAGCGCGCTGGTGGGCACGGTACGCCGCCCGGGCCACGCCGGCGATGAACGCCGCCAGCATGAGCAGGCCGATGACGCCGAGCTCGGCGGCCGTCTGGAGCGGCAGCGAGTGCGCATCCTGAGCCGCCTCGGACACCGTCCGGTAGCGCAGCCAGTACACCGACCAGCCGCCCGCCCCCACGCCGCGCACCGGCTCGTCGCCGAACGCACGCAGCGCCACCCGCCAGTAGGCGTACCGGTTGCTGCGCAGCGTCACCAGCCGGGACGCGCCCGAGGACAGCGACTGGCTCTCGCGGCTGCTCTCCTGGTTGCCGACGACGATCGCCAGCGCCAGACCGGCCAGCAGCACGATCAGCGCGATCAGCGGAGTCCCGCGCGGGAGCCGTAGGATCGCCGGCCGCTCCCGTCCGGCCCGGACCCACTGCGCGGCGCCGGCGGCCGCGCTCACCGCGACCAGGACGACGAGCTCGATCGCCCCCTGGCCTTCCCGCGTGCCGAGGCTGCCGGCCAGGGACGTGACGCCGCGCAATTGCGAGCCGACGAGCGCCGCCACGGCGGCGGCGAGGATCGCCAGCGCGATCGCCCGCAGCTGCTCCGTGCGCGCGGCGGCGACGGTCAGCGCCACCAGGCCGGCGACGCCGGCGAACAGGGCGCCGCGCGAGAAGCTGAGGTACAGCCCGAGGCCGAGCGGCCCGGCCCCGGCGGCGGCCAGCGCCCGCGCGACCCGCGGGCGGGTCGTGTCCCCCATCATCCGGGCGCACAGCACGAACCCGATCGCCGCCAGCTCCCCCATCGCGTTCCAGTAGGTGAGCGGCTGCTCGAGCCGGCCCTCGGCGCTCACCGACCGGGCGAAGTGCAGCAGACCCGGCAGCAGCCGCTCAGACAGGCCATACCCGATGACGATGACAGCGCCGGCGGTGAGGACGGGCTCGACCCAGCGCGCCGCCGCTCGTGACCGCAGCAGCAGCGCCGCCCCGATCAGCGCGCCGGCGTAGAGGAGCGCCTGCTGCCCGGCCTGGTAGGCGTCGCCCTTGATCGGCGCCCACGCCGTCGACGCCAGCGTCCAGCCGGCGAGCAGCCCGAGGCCGGCAATGGCCAGCCATACGGCGCGGCCGGCCGGCCGGCCGCCGGGGTCCGCCACCGCGGCGACGAGCACCACGAGCCACGCCGCCAGCCCCGCCCACAGCGCCGGCTCGGAGAAGTAGCCGCCGGCGAAGAAGGCGAGCACGGTGGGACCGGCCAGCAGGGCCGCGCCCGCGGCGCACAGGACCGCCCGCCGAACCACTTAGTGGTGGGTGGCCTGACCGGCGCGCCTGACCAGTCGCGCGGGAGCCGGCCCCCGGTGCTCGTGGCCGGGCGCGAGGGCGCTCGCCTCCTGGGCCGCCCGGACCTCGGCCATCAGCGCCCGGTGAAACTGGGCGCGGCCGAACCGCGCGGCGTTGCGCACGCACGCCTCGCTGGTCACCGCGGCGTCGTCGAACGCCTCCACCGCCGCGGCCAGCTGCGCCGCCCCGCCGGACCAGAAGCAGCCCGTCACGCCGTCCAACACGGTCTCGAGCGTCCCGCCGCCGCGCTGGGCGATCACCGGGCGCCCGGCCGCCTGGCTCTCCACGGCGGCGATCCCGAACTCCTCGATCGAGGTGACCACCATCGCTCGAGCCGAGCTGACCAGCTGCTGGACCTGCGCATCCGTGGCCCGTCCGGTGAAGCTGATGGTGGGGCCGGCCATGCGCCGTAGGCGCCGGCTCTCCGGGCCGTCACCGACGACGACGAGCGGGCGGCGCAGCTGGTTGAACGCCGCGACGGCGAGGTGGATCTGCTTGTGGGGCATCAGCTCGGACACGACCACGTAGTGGTCGCCCACCGGCCCCGGCGTGAACCGGTCCAGGTTGACCGGCGGGTAGACGACCGTGGACTCGCGCCCGAAGTAGGTGCGGATCCGCTCCTGGGTGGCGTGGGAATTGGCGACGTAGCGATCCGTCCGCTGGGCGGCGATCCAGTCCCATTGGCGCCAGCGGCTGAACAGCCGGCCGAGCACGGCGCGGCTGATGGGATCCCGGCGGCGGCCCAGCGTGCCGTGGCGGTCGCTCCAGGCGTACCGGAACGGGTTGTGGCAGTAGCTGACGTGGACCGTCCCCTCCCCGCACAGCACCGCATGCGCCCACGCCGACGAGCTCGAGATCACCAGGTCATACCCGGACAGATCGAAGGACTCGATCGCGGCCGGGTACAGCGGGAGCAGCGCGCGGAACGTGCCCGAGGACAGGCGCAGCCGCTGCAGGAACGAGGTGTGGACGGAGCGATGGGCGAACCGGCCCTCGGTTCCGGCCTCGTCGTACACGGTGGTGAACACGTCGGCGTCGGGCCACAGCTCGCACAGCTCGAGGAAAACCCGCTCGGCGCCGCGCATGTCGAGCAGGAAGTCGTGGACGAGCGCGACGCGCGGCGAGCTCGTCGCGATGGATGGTGGCTGATCCATCGCGCCGGAGTGTATGGACTGGGCCGAGTTGTGACCAAACGGATACCGCGACCCCCGCGCGGCCCCGGTAGCCTGCGCTGGCCGATGCCCGTGCCGTGCAGACCGCCGCCCGATCCGCCGGGCTTTGCGCTCGTCACGGTCACCCACAACTCGGCCAGACACATCGAGGCGCTGCTGGACTCCGTGACCCGCCACCTCCCGGGCGTGCGGGTGGTGATCGTCGATTGCGCATCCGGGGACGACACCATCTCGATCGCCCGCGGCTTCCCGACAGCGGTGACCGTGGCGCTGAACGAGAACGTCGGCTTCGGACGCGCCAACAACCTCGGGATCGCCGAGGTCTCAGAGCCGGTGGCGATCCTCGTCAACCCCGACGTCGAGCTGGTCGACGGCTCGTTGGCGGCGCTGGCCGCCGCCGCGGCGTCGGGGGAGGACCGGCTGCTCGCACCCCTGGTGCTGTCGGCGGACGGCTCGCGACAGGACACCGTTCATCCCGTGCCGGCGGCGCTGCCCGACGTCGTCGCGGCGCTGGTGCCACCCGCGCTGTTGCGCGGACGCGCCGGGGTGGCGCTGGCGCCGTGGCGGTCAGGGCGACCGCGACGGGTCGGCTGGGCCGTCGGCTGCGCGCTCGCCGCCCGGACCGAGACGCTGCGGCGGCTCGGCCCATTCGACGAGGACATCTTTCTGTACAGCGAGGACATGGAGCTCGGCCTGCGGGCCGCGCAGGCCGGGATCGCGACCTGGTTCTGGCCAGACGCGAGAGTGCGCCATCACGGCGCCCACGCCTCAGCGGTCGCGTTCGGCGGGGAGCCGTTCGCGCGGCTGGCGCGGGCCCGCCACGACGTGATCGTCCGCCGGCTCGGTCGGCGGCGGGCCGCGCTCGACGACGGGCTGCAGGCAATCACCTTCGCCTCGCGGATCGCGGTCAAGCGCGCGATCGGTCGGCCGGCGGGACGTGAGCTTCACCAGCTGCGGGCGGTGCTGGCGGTCCGGCGCGGCGGCGCCGCGGCGTGAGCTGGTCGCGCCGGGCGCGTCGGGCGCTGCGGGCGGGTCGGGCGCGGCCGACGGGTCGGGCACGGCGGGCGGTGGGGGCGGTCGCGGTGGCGGCGCTGGTCATCGGCGGGGTGGTCGCGCTCGTCGTCGGGGCGTCCGGTGGGCAGCGGCACCGCCACGCCGTCACCGCCCCGGCGGGGTCAGCGCCCGGCCGGCCGGCCCCGGCGCCCGGGCGGCCCGCTCCGGCGCCCGGGGTGCCGGCTCCGGCGGCGTCGACGCCCGGGCTGCCGGCTCCGGCGGCCGAGGTGCTGGGGGTCAGCGTCAACCGGCTGTTCAACGACCTGGCCTACACGCAGCCGCAGATCGACGCTCAGCTGGCGGCGGTGCGCCGCACCGGGGTGACGATCGCGCGCAGCGACGCGCTGTGGGAGGCCGCCGAGCCCGAGGCCCCGGTGGGCGGGGTGCACCACTACGACTGGGCGTTCGACGACCAGATCGCGGGTTCGCTGGCGGCGGCCGGACTCACGTGGCTGCCGATCGTCGACTACACGGCCCCGTGGGCGGAGTCGGTGTCCGGGCAGGACCACTCGCCGCCGCGCGCCGACGCCGACTACGCCGCCTACGCCGCCTACGCGGCGGCATTCGCCGCGCGGTATGGCTCCGGTGGGGCGTTCTGGCGCAGCCACCCCGATCTGGCGGCGCTGCCGGTGACGACGATCGAGATCTGGAATGAGCCCGACAACGGCGAGTTCTGGGTCCCGTCCCCGAGCGCCGCCGCGTACGCGGCGCTCTACCTCGCCGCCCGGGCGGCGATCGACGGGGCGAGCCCGGCGATCAGGGTGATCGTGGGCGGGTTGACCGACCCGACGGCGTTCCTGCCGGCGATGGTGCAGGCCCAGCCGCAGCTGCGCGGCCACGTCGACGGCGTCGCCATCCATCCCTACGGGCGGCCGGCGGTGCTCGTCGCCAAGGTGCGCGCCGCCCGCGCCACGCTGGAGGCGCTGGGCATGGGCGCCGTGCCGCTGTACGTGACCGAGTTCGGTTGGACGACCGCCCCGCCGACCGCGCCCGACTACGCGCGCGCCGCCCGGCGGCCGGGCTACATCGCCCGGACGCTCGCGTCACTCGGTCACCTCGGCTGTGGGGTGGCAGCGGCCGTGCTGTACACGTGGGTGACGCCCGAGCGCGATCCGGCCGACAGCCAGGACTGGTACGGGATCGCGAGTCCATCCGATCCCGCGGTGACCACGGCGGATACGGCGGCGCTCAGCACCGGCGTGCGGACGGCGGTGGCGGGCGGTGGGGGGTCGACGAGCGCGACGGCGGCGTGCGCCGGTTGACCGCCGATCAGGGGCCCGCCAGTTACTTCGTCGCGGGCCCTACGGGCCCTACTTGATGCAGCTGGTGGCGACGGCACCCTTGCGCCGGCAGCGCTCGAGCGCGAGCGCGCCGGACCGGAACGCGGCCAGGGCGGGCTTGGCGGTCACGACGCCGTTGTGGAGGGCGAGCAGTCCGGCGAAGTTGAACGCCGGATCGCCGGTCGCCTCCTCCCCGATCCACGTGTAGTAGTAGAAACCCGCCAGCCGAAGGGAGACTCGGTCCGCTCCGATCAACCGCAGCACGGTGGCGAGGTCCCGAGCCTGCCCGGCCTCGGTGGTATCGAAGGTGAAGCTCTGCTGCGTCCGGCCCTTGGCCGAGGGCCAGCTGATCTCGGTGGCCAGCAACGGCTTGAGGCCATCGCCGAAGTGCGACATCGCGCTGCGCATGAAGCGCATGTACAGGATGACGTTGGCCGGCTCCAGGGTGAAGCCGTTGACGGCGACGGCATCGAACAGGTTGCGGGCACCGCGGATCCGGTAGATCTGCCCGATGGACTTCCAGGCGAAGTTGGTCAGAGCGCCCAGGACCACCTGCGCGCCCGGATCGGCGCGCTTGATCGCCGCGTGCGCCGCCCGCAGCAGCGAGACGTATCCGGCGGCGAACGGCTGCTTCCAGTAGTAGCTGAGGTTGGGCTCGTTCCAGATCTGCCACGACCGGATCGGCAGCTTGGGGACGCTCGGATTCAGGCGCCAGAAGCTGCCGTGCGGGCCGTAGCGTCCGATCAGCGCGGTCAGGTAAGCGCCATACGGAGCCGGGGCGCGCGGGTAGTCGACGCCGTTGGGGTTCTCGGTGGCGTCCCACGACGGGGCGTACAGCACGGTGGGGAGCACCGAGACGCGGTGGCGCGCCGCCGCGGCGACGATCATGTCGGTGGCCTGGAAGTCAACCGGCCGGCCGCCGACGTCGGTGAACTGTGCCCGCTGCGCGGCGGGCACGTCAGCCCACGTCGAGTAGGGCTGCGCCGACGCCCAGTTGAAGGCGACGCGGATGCTTTGAACGCCGCTGGCGACCATCGCGCTGAGCTGATCCGAGAAGTCGATCGTCGTACCCGACGCGAACAGTGGGCCGTCGGCGTCGACGCCGACGAATCCCTGGGGCACCGCGACGGGGGCGGTGGCGGTCCGGTGGCTCTTCATGCTCGTGCTCGTACGGTTGCTGGGGCGCGGGCTCGTGCTCGTGCCGGCCTGGGCGAGGCTCGCTCCGCCGAGCACGATCATGCTCAGCGCGACCAGCAGCCCGAGCGCACGGCGCCCCGAGCTGCCCGCGAACGTCCTGGCGCGCAGCAACATGGCGGGGCAGTGTAGAGACGCCGCGGGGGCGGCGGGCCGGCGGCTGTCAGGACCGGCGGACGCGGCCGCGGCGGTGGCGGTGGCGGTGGCGGCGGCCGGGGTGGGGCGGCCGGCCGTCAGGACCGGCGGACGCGCCGGCGCAGCACCAGCCCGGCGCTCACCATCGTGAAGCCCAGCCCCCCGGCCAGCCAGCCGTCGTAGCCGGTGTAGGGGAGCTGGCGGGACGCGGTGGTGGCCGTGGGCATGTTGCTGGGATCCGAGGTCAGGGTGCCGGTGCCGGTGGTCGGTGCGACCGTGCTCGTCGGCGGCGCGGTGCCCGTCGGCGGCGCGGTGGCCGTCGGCGGTGCGGTCGTCGGCGGCGGGGTCGCCGTCTGGGTGTGGGTGGCGGTGTGGCTGGCGCCCGTCGTCGGCGTGGAGGTCCCGGCGAACGGATCGGTGTACTGCTGGTCACCGGCCGACCCACCGCCGGAGGCGAGCGTCACCGCCGGGACCGACAGCACCAGCGCGCCGAGCACGAGCAGCACGGTCACGAGACGGCGAGAGACGAAGGTGCGCACGGTGGCGAGTATGTCAACCGCGGGGGCGGCGGGGGTCCGTCCGAGGCGCGGGCGCGCCCGGCAAATTGCCCGTTTGCAGGATCTATTGCAAACGAGGATTGTGGTGGAGTTGGGCCGACGGGCCGTGTTAGGGTCCGGCGCGTCGCACCCCCTCGAGCCGTCGGAGCGGGGCATGGGCCGGTCACCCTGCGCCCCTCGTACCGGCTCTCCCGCTGCTCCACCGTCCCCGCGGCGGCATCCCAAATCTGCATGTCAAGCGCCATCAAGCACTCCTGGATCCTGCGCGCCGCGTCCGGCGCGATCGTCTGCATCGCGCTGCTCGGCAGCGGGCTGACGGCGCCCAGCTCGGGTGACCTCCAGGGCCAGATCACCACGGCGCGCTCCGCCGCCGGCGCTCTCCGGCAGCAGATCGCCGCCGACTCGCGAGCGATCACCACCACCACTGGCGGCCTGCAGCATGCCCAGGCCCACCTGGCCACGGTGCAGAGCTCGCTGGACCAGCGGGTGGGCGAGCTGAAGGCCGTGCAGAGCCAGCTGCTGGCCAGCCGCGATCGCCTCGTCGACCTCGAGAACCGCCTGCAGGCCGCCACCACCGCGCTCTCCGCCAACCTGGTGTCCGGCTACGAGGGCGCGCAGCCCAGTGTGATGGACGTGATTCTCAGCTCCCACGGGTTCAGCGAGCTGCTCAACCAGCTCGGCTTCATGCAGCGGGTGGCACACCAGGATGCGACCGTGATCGGGTTCACCCGCGTGGCCCGCGCCCAGGTCTCGGCCGAGGCCACCCGGCTCGCGTCGCTCGAGACGCGTGACCGCGGGCTGGCCAACCAGATCCTCGATCAGCGCAACCAGGCCGCCGCACTCCAGGCGGCATTGCTGCATCAGCAGGTGGTCCAGGAGGCCAAGCGGGCCGGAGTCAACGCGCAGCTGGCCGGGGTCAATTCGCACCTGGGTCGCTTGCAGGCCCAGCTCAACGCGCAGGAGAAGCGCGCCGCTGAGCAGGCGACGCAGGCGGCGGTCACGGGCAACGCCAACGTCGGGGGCCTGGCCGTCGACACCGGCGGCATGGTGCAGCCCCCGGCCGGCGCGCCCGCGGCGGTTCGGCAGATCATCGCCGCCGGCAACGCGATCGCGACGCTGCCCTACATCTACGGCGGCGGTCACGCCTCCTTCCACGCCGACGGCTACGACTGCTCCGGATCGGTCAGCTACGCGCTGGCGGCGGCCGGCCTGGTCAGCTCGCCGATGGTCTCCGGGGACTTCGAGAACTGGGGTGACGCGGGTCCGGGCCGTTGGGTGACGATCTACGCCAACGCCGGCCACGTGTGGATGACGGTGGCCGGGTGGCGGTTCGACACCGTCGCGCTGGCCGAAAGCGGCACCCGCTGGGCCCAGGGCGGCGGCGAGTTCTCGGGCTTCATCGTGCGGCACCCGCCCGGGCTGTAGCAGCGCCCGGCGGCCCGGCGTCTGGCGTGCGGCCCGAGAGGCCGCCCGCGGTTCACTGGTCGCCCGGAAGGGTCGCCCACGGGGCGGCGTGCTTCGACGCGGATGAGAAATCACGTCTCTACTACTCGATTTCTCATCCACGTCGCGGCGGGCGCCGCGGGCCGGGCGCCGCCGGGCCGGCGGGCCGGCGGGCCGGCGGACCGTCAGCTCGGCTCGGCGAGCGATGTCGAGACCGGCGGCGCGGCCGGTGCGGCCCGACGGCGCTCCACCGGGCGACCGTTGGGCTCGCGGGGACCGGCATAGCGCAGGACGACCAGGGCGACGGCCGGGGCCGCGACGATGCCGATCATCGCCAGGAACCAGAGCTGCCCCGCGTCGGTGCCCTCGCCGAGGGCGTGGATCAGGCCAGCCGCCCAGGCCAGCACGGTGAGCCGGTGCAGGCTGCGCCAGCGGGCGGCGCCGATGTGGCGCCGGACGTAGTACGACAGCCCCAGGAGCGCCAGCGCCCAGCCGGCGATGATGCCGGTGGTCGTCCAGACGATCTTGTAGGCGCCGATGAACGGGATCGCGATGTCGGCGATGGACAGGTGCACGTACTGGTCACCGAGCAGCGCCAGCCCGTGGACCGCGATGGCCGCGATCGTCCCCAGGGACAGGATCTCGTGAACGGCGATGAGGTCCGGTCCGCGGCGGCGGAGCAGCTTGGTCGCCATCAGCAGCCCGAAGGCGACGCCGAGGCTGGCCAGCACGAGCGCAACGATGCCGGCGGCGCGGCTGGTGATCCAGAAGAGATGCGGGGCGGCGTTGACCATCTGCGTTCAGTGTCGGTCAGCCGCGGTAGATCGGCGTATGACGACCCGAAGAAGATGGTGAGAACGACCGGCCGCCGATCCCGACCCCAGTACCCGCGGGCTCATGACGCCCCGGCGGCGGCGAGGATGGCGGCCGCCTTGCCCTTGAGGTCATACATGGTGATGCGCGTGCCGCCCGAGGTGAACGTCACCTTGGTGCCGACCTTCTCGGCGATGGCGAATGCGGCGGCGCTGCCCTGGCGGGTATCACCCGGCAGGCCAATGCCCTGCCCGCTGCCCGCGCTGAGGATCCACCGCAGGCGCCCGGCGCGGACCTCCATCGCCAGCCACGACGCGGTGACCGAGCTCTCCCGCCCGGAGAAGCCGCCGAGACCGGCGACGTCCGCGTTCGAACTGAGGATCGCCGCCGAGGCGCTGCTCTGGCTCTCCACTCCGATCGTCCCCCCACCGTGGGCCTGGGCGTACTTCGCGGCGGCGGTGAGCGTCGTGCTGTCGCCACCGAACATCCCGCCGGCAGCGCCGCCGCCACCGAACCGACCGCGACCCACGCCGAAGCCGCCGGTGATCGCGGCGCCCGCGCCGGCGCCGGCGCGGGGCGGGCCGAACAGGCTCTGGACGCCGGTGGCGGAGGAGCCGGCGGTGGCGGCGCGCGGGAAGCCGCCGCCGGAGAACCCGCCGCTCGGCAATCGGAACCCGTGACCGCCAAAGCCGCCGCCGCGTCCGCTGCTGGCGCCGCCGGGACCGCCGAAGCCGCCGCCGCGTCCGCCGCTGGCGCCGCCGGGACCGCCGAAGCCGCCCGTCCCCGTGCTGACCGGGCCGCCGGCCGGGAACGTGCTGCTGGTGGCGTGTCCGATCGTCTCCGCCGCCCAGGTGGCCGGCGCCGCCATGAGCGCGGCGAGCACGAGGGCGAGCACCGCGAGCCGGACGCGGCGCGACAGTCCGATGGCGAGCACGACGGCGCCGACGGCGCCGACGGCGATGACCAGGGGCTCGGCCCACGACAGGTCGCCGCCGAGGGTGCCGAGCACGACGAGCTCGCTGACCGCCCCGGCGGCGATCGCCACCGGGCCGACGATCCGTGCCGAGCGGCCGCCGCGGGCGATCTCGCCGACGCCGGCGCCGATCAGCGCGGCGGTGAACGGCGCCAGGAAGCTGACGTAGTACGGATGAAAGATGCCCGAGGCGTAGCTGAACACCACCGCGCTGACCAGGAACGCGCCGCCGGTGGCGATCAGCCAGCCCGTCCGTGGGTCGCGCCGGCGCAGCCGGGACAGGACGAGCACCGCCAGCCCGGCGGCGAGCGCGAAGCCGAGCAGCCAGCCGGCCTGATCGCCGAGACCGGCGTCGAGCAGGCGCAGCACGCCGGTGGCGCCCCCGGACGCGCCCCCGCCACCACCACCGCCGCCGCCGAACGCGGTCGGCGCGCCGGTCTGGCCGGTGACGCGGCCGACACCGTTGTAGTCGAAGATGAGCGACCAGATGCTGTTGTCGGCGGTGCCCGAGATCCACGGCCGATCGGCCGCCGGGGTGAGCGTCACCAGGATCGGCCAGGCGAGGCCGACGACGGCCATCGCGATCCCGCCCAGGGTCAGCTGGCGCAGCGCGCTGACGCGCCCGCGGGGTGCCACCCAGAGGTAGGCGAGCGCGATCCCGGGGACGACGAACAGCGCGACGGCCATCTTCGTCTCAAAGCCGAGCCCGACGCAGATGCCGCTCCACACCAGCCACTTCGTGCGGCCGTCCTGCAGGGCGCGCGCGGCGAACCACAGCGCCGCCACGCAGCACAGCACCAGCAGCTGGTCGGGGTTGTTGTGGCGCGCCATGGCGACCGTGATCGGCGTCGTCGCCAGGGCGACCGCGGCGACGAACCCGGCCACCCGGCCGAACCGCCGCCGGACGAGGTCATAGACGAGGACCGCGGCGGCGACGCCCATCAGGGCCTGCGGGATGAGGATGCTCAGGGGGTGAAAGCCGAAGATCCGCGCCGACAGCGCCTGCACCCAGAGGCTGAGCGGCGGCTTGTCCACGGTCATCAGGCCGGTCCGGTCCAGCGAGGCGAACAGGAAGTCGTGCCAGCTCGTCGTCATCGACCGGACGGCCGCCGAGTAGAAGGTGTTGGCCCAACCGTTCACGCTCAGTCCCCAGAAGTTGAGGACCGCCGCGACGCCGACGACGCCGAGCAGCTCGGGGCGGGTGCGGATGGCCTGCGCCGCGGCGGGAACGGCGCGCCGGGACCGGCGCCCGGCGCGCACGGGCGCGGGATAGGAGGCGGAGCTGGAGCTCATCGGATCAGGATGTGAGGACGGTCTTAGAAACAGGTAAGAGCCGGACGGGTTCTCAGCAACATCTCAGCCTCACGACTGGTCCGGGGCGCGGTGCGCCTCGGTGTACAGGGCGGCGGCGAGCAGCGGTCCGACCAGGCCGAGAGCCAGGCCGGTGAGGGTGCGGTGCAGAATGGTCACGTCGGGCTCCAGTGCGGATCGGCCAGCGGGTCGATCCAGAGCATCGGCGGCGCAGCGAAGCCGGCGTGAAGACATGCCTAAGACATGCGTAGGACAGGCTGCGCCGGGGGTCCGCGGCGCCGGCCCGCGTCCAGCCAGCTCGGGGGGCACGCCTCGGCCCGCGCGCCGGATCTACAGTAGAGAGAACTACCTCTGATACCAGGGAGTTCCGAACATGGCCACCACCACCAACAGCTTTGATGCCAAGGCGACGCTCCGCGTCGGGGACAGGTCGCATGAGATCTTTCGCCTCGACGCGCTGCAGTCGACGTTCGACGTCGCGCGGCTCCCGTTCTCGCTGAAGATCCTGCTGGAGAACCTGCTACGCAATGAGGACGGCGAGTCCATCCGGCGCGCTGACGTCGAGGCGCTGGCGAGCTGGAACGCCCAGGACGAGCCGTCC
>DATCGA010000239.1:0-7136 GCA_036509215.1 Trebonia sp. | reverse complement strand
AACAACGGCGTCTACCGGTGCGGGTTCGCCGGCACCCAGCAGGCCTACGACGAGGCCTTCGAGAAGCTGTTCGCCCGCCTCGACTGGCTCGAAGAGCGGCTGGTGACCCGCCGCTACCTGGTCGGCGACACGATCACCGAGGCCGACGTCCGGCTCTGGCCGACCCTGGCCCGGTTCGACGCGGTCTACCAGGGCCACTTCAAGTGCAACCGGAACAAGCTGGCCGAGATGCCGGTGCTGTGGGCCTACGCCCGCGACCTGTTCCAGACCCCGGGGTTCGGCGACACGATCGACTTCGTCCAGACCAAGCAGCACTACTACCTGGTGCACACCAACCTCAACCCGTCCGGCATCGTCCCGGACGGCCCCGACCTGTCCGGCTGGCTGACCCCGCACGGCCGCGACTCTATGCCCGGCCGTCCGTTCGGCGACGGCACCCCGCCCGGCCCGCCGCCCGCCGCCGAGCGAGTCCCGGCCGCCCGCACCGCCCACTAGACCGGCCGGCGTCGCAGACCGCCCGATCTCGGCCTAAGGACAACGCTGGACTAGGCTCGGGATCATGGTGGCATCGACGGCACGGCGGATCTGCGTTACCGGAGCGACCGGCAAGGCCGGCCGCGCCGCGGTCATGGAGTTGCGCGAGCACGGTTACCAGGTGGTGGCGACCGACGCCAGGCTCACCGGCGATGACGTGCTCGCGGGCGTCCTGCGGGCCGACCTGACGGACTACGGCCAAGCGACCGAGGCGCTGCGCGGGGCCGACGCCGTGGTGCACCTGGCCAACATCCCGGCCCCCGGCCAGTCCACCCCCGCGGTCACGTTCAACGACAACGTGACGATGAATTTCAACGTGTTCCACGCCGCCGCCGCGCTGGGGCTGAGCAAGGTGGTGTGGGCGTCAAGCGAGACCACGCTCGGGCTGCCGTTCGGCGGCGGCCCCGAGCAGTTCCCCGGCGCGGCGGGCCAGCCGCCCCGCTACGCTCCGGTCGACGAGGACCACTTCCCGGTCCCGACCACCACCTACGCGCTGTCCAAGGTCGTCAGCGAGACGATCGCGGAGCAGATCGCGGGGTGGTCGCAGATCCCGTTCGTCGGGCTCCGCATCTCCAACATCATGGAGCCTCACGACTACGAGCGCTTCCCGTCCTACTGGCCTGACCCGCATCTGCGCAAGTGGAACCTGTGGGGCTACGTCGACGTCCGCGACGTGGCGGCCGCCTGCCGCCTGGCCGTGGAGGCAGACGTCACCGGCAGCCAGAACGTCATCATCGCGGCCGCCGACACGGTCATGAACCGCCCCTCGCGCGAGGTCCTGGCCGAGGTCTTCCCCGACGCCCCGCTCGGCCGCGAGATCGGCGAGATCGGCGAGTTCGGCACGCTGCTGGCGATCGACCGGGCCAAGCAGCTGCTCGGCTACCAGCCCCGGCACTCCTGGCGCGACCAGCTCTCGCACTGACCGTGAAGCTTGACCTGGCCGCCGCCCGGGACGCCACCATCCCGGACGTGCTGCCCGCCGCGGGCGAGCCGTTCCTGGTGCTGTTCTGCGGCATCAACCCGGGCCTGTACTCAGCCGCGACCGGCTGGCACTTCGCCCGGCCCGGCAACCGGTTCTGGCCGGCCCTGCACCGGTCCGGCTTCACCCCGCGCCAGCTGAAGCCGTCCGAGCAGGAGGAGCTGACCGGCTACGGCCTCGGCATCACCAACATCGCGCCCCGCGCCACCGCCCAGGCGGCCGAGCTCACCGCGGAAGAGCTCCGCGACGGCGCCGCCCGCCTGCTCGCCCTGATCGACGCCCGCCGCCCAAGCGCCATCGCGATCGCCGGCGTCACCGCCTACCGCACCGCCTTTGCCCGTCCCAAGGCGATCATCGGCCCCCAGCCAGAACCCCTAGGAACCGCTCGCCTCTGGGTCCTCCCCAACCCCAGCGGCCTCAACGCCTCCTGGCCCCTAGCGCGCATCACGGAAGCGTTCGGCGAGCTGAGAACTGCCGCAAGTCCGCGCTGAGCGCCACTCCAGATCAGGCTTGCGACCGGGGATACCCCCGCGCCACGGTCCGGGCGAGGATGCCCAGGGTCGCCCGCAGCGCGCCCTCGGAGATCACCGGGAAGATCCCGGCTGCCTTCCAGTCCGGATGGATCTCCGACCAGTCGTAGTACGAGGTCACCAGCGTGCCCTCGTCGGTCGGCTCGAGGCGGTACCCGTAGACGTGGCCGATCTGCGGGCGGATCGTGCCCAGGATCGTCCACGCGATCTCCCGATCGGGGTCGAACGTCTTGATGGTGACCGTCACGTCATAGCGGCCCATCGGGTAGTCGTTGAGCGCCTCGCGGTCCATGTGGACGACGAAGCTGTCCCCGACCGCTGCCACCGGCTCGCCGGTCGCGTCCATCAGCATCCCGGCGCTGTCGATCGCCACGTGCCCCTGCGGGTCGCACAGCACCCGGAAGATGCTCGCCGGATCCGCCGCCATCGTCCGCTGGACTTCCAGCCGCTCGCTCGTCACTCCGCCATCCTCAAATGTCTTTGTCCGGATTGGTCAGTTGGACGCCGGGAAAGCGAGAGAAGTCGGCGTCGTAGGAGCAGATTTCCGCGCCGTACTCGACGGAGAGCGCAGCCAGGTGCGCGTCCGTCGTCAGATTCCCTGCGGTGCCGGCTGCCGTCAGAAAGCCGCGCATGAGCGCCGCGTGGCGGACCGTCGGGTTCAGCACGAGTGCGCACGGCTGAGCTAGCCAGTCGTCAATAATGTCGAACGCCTCCGCCGTCCGCAGCGGTCGGGCGAAGACCGAGGGCTTGGTCGTCAGTCGAAGCACCGCCAGCAGGACTACCCAGGCAAAGCCGACCTCTTCGCTGCCGGACAAAGCCTCGTCCAGCCACGCTTTTGACCCTGCGTGCCGCGCGGATGTGTCATCGAGCGCGTACAACAGCACGTTGGCATCGGGGAGCTTCACCTGCCGCGCTCGAGCTCGTGAACGATCTCGGCATCTTCGAGATCGGCTGCCATCTGAAGCGCCTTGTCGAGATTTACGTCAGCGCGCAGGCCAAGTGATCGTGAGGGCGTCCGGTACTCGCGCTGACCGCGCGCGGCCATAAGGCCAGCGCGAATGGCGCCGTTAAGCGCCTCCTTGAAGGACACGCCTCGTTCCCGGGCCACCTCGCGAAGCCTTGCCTCAACATCTGGATCCAGCGTCACCGTGGTTCTCATATCGGCATCATAGCATCAAGCACGCTGCTGTCATGATGCTCATCATGGCCGACGCCCGTCGAATCGAAGCTAATGCCCGGTACGTCCTCGTCACTAAAGCCGTTGGCTGGTTACGCGGGTACCGGGAACATGCGGGTGAAGCGCTCGGCCAGCCGCCGGTTGCCGTCGACAGTAAGGCGCCCGTCCAGCTCGGCGGCCGCGATCGGCTCGCGGCCGAAGGCGAGCGCCCGCAGCGTCGCCGCGTCGGTCTCCACGGTGACCGCGGGCCGCGCGGGACGGCCATGGGCGATGTCAATCGAGCGGCCGGCGACGGTCACACCGAACCAGTCGCCGTCGATCCGCAGCGCGAAGACACCGTAGACAGCGACGGCCGGATCGAAGACGGTCTTGAGCGCGATCAGCACCGCGCTAACGCTCAGCTGGCCGGCCGCCGGCAGCGGCTCCCGGCTGCCCCACCGGCCCAGTTCGAGCAGGACCGGCTCGAGTGCCAGGCCGCGCCGGGTGAGCTCATAGACCGCGACGCCGGCCGGCGGGTCGAGCACGTCGCGGCGGACGATGCCGCCGTCCTCGAGGTCGCGCAACCGCTGGGAGAGGACGTTCGGGCTGACCCCGTGCAAGCCGTCGCGGAGCTGGCTGAACCGCTTCGGGCCGAAGATCAGCTCGCGGACGACCAGCAGCGCCCACCGGTCGCCGACGACGTCCAGCGCGCGGGCGATCCCGCACGGGTCGTCGTAGCGTCGGGCCGGCATGGAACCAGAGCATAGCCGATGTGGTTGCAATTCAGGAGTAGCAAGTCCTAAATTAGGACTATGAATAGACCCGCAGACGGAGACCAGACCGGAGCGCAGACCGGAGATCGGCGCACCTTTGTCCTGATCCCCGGCGCCGGCGGCACGGCCTGGTACTGGCACCGTGTCGTCCCGCTGCTGCAGGCGGCCGGGCACGAGGCGATCGCGGTCGACCTGCCCGGTGACGATCCCGCCGCCGGCCTGCCCGAGTACGCCCGCCTGGTCGAGGGCGCGATCGGGAGCCGCAGCAACGTGGTGCTGGTCGCCATGTCGCTCGGCGGCTTCACCGCGCCCCTGGTCGCGGCGAAGATCCCGGTCAGCGCGATGGTCTTCGTGAACGCGATGATCCCCCGCCCGGGGGAGACCCCGGGCGCGTGGTGGGACGACACCGGATGGTCCGACGCCCGGGTAGCCGCGGCGGAACGGGGCGGCTACCCCGCTGACTTCGATCTGGCGGTCTACTTCCTGCACGACGTCCCGCCCGAGGTCGCCGCGGCCGGGGAGCCGTACCAGCGGCCCGAGGCGGACGCGGTCTTCGGCTCGGTCTGCGACTTCGCCGGCTGGCCGCCGGCCCCGGTCCGGGCGGTAGCGGGAGCGGATGACCGGTTCTTCCCGGTCGGCTTCCAGCAGGCGCTGGCGCGCGGCCGGCTCGGCGTCGAGGCCGACGTGCTGCCGGGCGGGCACCTGATCGCCCTGGCGCGCCCGACCGAGCTGGCGAGCTATCTGCTCGCCCTCTAGCCCCGCCGGTCACCCGGGATCCGGTCGGCCAGGCACGGCGGAAGCTGGCGGCTCTTGCTGGCTGCGGTGAAGTAGCCGGCCCAGGTTGCGGCGCAGACCAGCGCGACCGGCAGTCCGATCACGGTGAGCACTCCGAAGGCGATCGGGAAGGCCAGCGCCGCGATGCTCTGCGGGTTGCCACCGCCCGAGTAACCCTGGATGAACAGGTAGACGGCGAACCCGACGACGGTGGCGGCGACGGCGGAGGCGAGGACGGCGAGACCGAGCAGGACGCGGCGCAGCAGCGCTAGCCGCCGTGCCCGAGGGAAGTAATTCATCATGAGACAACCATCGCCGCCGAGCGGCGGCGCCGACCGGGCGCTGGTACTCAGCCGGGCGCGCCAACGTACTCAGTCACTGAAGGTAATGCCGACGACGGTCAGCCGGGCAGCAGCCGGGTCGGCAGCGCGACCTCGCCGACGCTCCCGTCCGGACGGCGGGTTAGCTGCCAGGTGGCGCCCCCCTCGGTCTCGCTGATGCAGTCGGTGAGCTGCGTCCCCTCGAACACGAGCCCGGTTCCGTTGTCGCTCGCGTACCCATCGGGCAGGGTTCCGTCGCCGATCAGCCGGTGGATCGTGGGGCGTCGCTGTTCCTCGGCGTCGTGGTGCGGGCTGTTGGAGTAGGGCAGGAAGCCCAGCCCGTCGGTGACCGGCCGCAGCGGCAGGCCGAACGAGTCGGTCGTGCCCCCTTGAAACCAGCAGACCGATCCGGCCGACACCCCCATCAGCACCACGCCGGCCTGCCAGGCCGCGCGCATGGCCGGGCCGACTTCGTGCAGCCGCCACAGGGTGAGCAGGTTCGCGACGCTGCCGCCGGCCACCCAGATGACGTCCTGGGCGAGCAGGTGCTCCTGGATGTCAGGGACGTTCGGCTGCGGGAACAGCGCCAGGTGGCTGGCGCGCCACCCGGCCCGGCCGAAGGCGGCGTAGATCGCCAGCAGCATGTCGCCCGCGTCTCCCAGGGCGGTGCCGACGATGCAGACCCGGGGACTGTCCGCGGCCCGCGCCAGCGAGGCCGCCAGCCCGTAGGACGGTCCAAGCCGCCAGTCCATCGCCCCCTGCCCCGCCAGCTGGAAGCCGATGCTGGTAGCGAGGATCGTCGGGTTCCGTGCCGCCATCGGCGCACTATAACAGCTAAGGAATCGTAAATACGGCTGACCGGGTCTGGAAGCTACCGGTATCAGGACGTACCGGTATAGAGTCTCCGCCGGCGATCACGCTGCTCGTCCTGGCGGTCCTGGTCGAGGTCATCGCACCCGGCCCGGTCGGGCGCTGGCTTCGGGCCCGGCGCAAGACCAGGCCGGCAGCGCATGCCCGCGATCAGGGGCTTGCGAACACTCCCGACCGGGAGGCGTAGTCGTAGCGGTAGACCTCGCGGCCCCCGATGTAGGCGACCTCGGCCCGTGACATGACGTCGAACGGATCGCCGGACCAGATCACCAGGTCGGCGTCCTTGCCCGGCACCAGCGACCCGATCCGGTCGGACACCCGCATGATCGTGGCCGGGTTGATCGTTACCGCGCGCAGCGCCGCCTCCCGGTCCATGCCCTCTCTCACCGCCAGCGCCGCCTGGAGGATCAGCAGGTGAACGGGGACCACCGGGTGGTCGGTGGCGATCGCGACCGTGATCCCGGCCGCGGCCAGCACGCCCGGGTTGGCCAGCGTGCGGTTCCGCAGCTCGACCTTGGACCGGGCGGTGATCAGCGGGCCGGTCACCACCGGCACCCCGGCCGCGGCGATCTTGTCCACGATCAGGTAGCCCTCGGTGCAGTGGTCGAGGACCAGGTCGTAGCCGAACTCGGCCGCGAGCCGGAGCGCGGTGGCGATGTCGTCGGCGCGGTGGCAGTGCTGCCGCCACGGGATCTCCCGCCGGAGCACGCGGCCGAGCGCCTCGAGTTTCAGATCACGGGTTGCAGGCGCCCCGGTCCGTTCGGACGAAGGGTCTGAGAGCTCTTGATCCTCGGCTTTCGCCAGGTACGCGGCCGCGTCCACCAGCGCCGACCTGATCGCGGCGGCGGTGCCGAGGCGGCTGGACGGGTTGACCCGCCGGTCGCCCACCACGCGCTTGGGGTTCTCGCCGAGCGCGGACTTCATCCCGGCCGGGGACCGGAGCACCATGTCGTCCACGGTCAGCCCCCAGCAGCGGACCGCCACCGTCTGGCCGCCGATCGGGTTGCCGGAGCCGGGGGTGATGCCGGCCGCCAGCACGCCGCCTGCCAGCGCGTCGCGGAATCCCTCGTCGGCCGGGTTGATCGCGTCGAGCACCCGCACGTGGGCCTGGACCGGGCCGGTGAGCTCGTTGGTGTCGTGGCCCGCCCAGCCCTCGCCCTCCTCGCGGGCCCCGAGGTGGGTGTGCGCGTCGATGAGGCC
>DATCGA010000238.1:0-10747 GCA_036509215.1 Trebonia sp. | reverse complement strand
ACCACGGCGACGATCGCCCTTGAGCGGGCGAAGATCCCGTTCGTCTTGCACGAGTACACGCATGACCCCCGGGCCGACTCGTTCGGCCTTGAGGCCAGCGCCGCCCTCGGGATAGCGCCCGAGTTGCTGTTCAAGACGCTGGTGGCGACCGTGGACGGCGGCCCGCTGGCGGTCGGCGTGGTGCCGGTCAGCCGTCATCTCGACCTCAAGGCGCTCGCCGCCGCCGTCGGCGGTAAGAAGGCGGTCATGGCCGACGCCGCCGACGCCGAGCGCGCGACCGGCTACGTGGTCGGCGGCATCTCCCCGGTCGGGCAGAAAAGGCGCCTCCCCATCGTCGTCGACGCCTCCGCGCTCGAGCTCACCGCGATATTCTGCTGCGCGGGCCGGCGCGGCCTGCAGATGGAGATCGCCCCCGCCGACCTGCTCAAGGCGACGGGGGCGAGGGTCGCCGGGATCGCGGCGGCTTAAAATCATTCCTCCGAACGGACCGTCGCTACAGTGGCGTCGTCGGCTCCGGCCGGTCCCGGGGCGGGCCGGTCCCCGGCGCCGCCCTGATCTCCCTCGGCGCCGGCATCGTCGGCGGGCGCGTCGTCCTCGGGGTCGGCGGCGTCCTCCGGGGCGGCCGTGACCGCGGCCGCCTCGTCCGGTTTGACGTCTTCAACCGATCCGGCCGCGCTCGCCGGGAGCACGGTGAAGGGCCGCTCGGGACGGCGCTGCGCCAGCGCGAACCAGACCAGCCCTGCCACCGTCAAGGCGATCGCGACAAACAAGTTTAGGCGCAGGCCCAGGAAGTGCTCGGAGGAGTCGACCCTGATCGTCTCCTCGAAAATGCGGTACCCGGAGTACCCGGCGACATACAGCGCGAACAGGCTCCACGGCTTCATTCTGGCGTGGTGCCCGAGCCAGACGAGGAATGCCGCCAAGGCCAGGTCCCAGATCAACTCATAGAGGAATGACGGCTGGAAGGTCGCGAAGTGCAGGTCCTGGGCCGGAATACCGCCTGCCACCCGGTAGGGGTACGGGATCTCAAGGCCCCATGGCAGCGTTGTCGGCTTGCCGAAGAGCTCCTTGTTGAAATAGTTGCCGATCCGGCCGACCGCCTGGGCGACGAGCAGCCCGGGGGCGGCGGCGTTCGCCCACGGGCCCACGGTGATGCCAAGCCTGTGCAGCCGCCAGGCGCCGACTGCGGCCGCGAGGGCGACGCCGCCCCAGATGCCGAGGCCGCCGGTCCAGACGGCGAACGCCCCGTACCAGACGTGCGGGATGTCGCTGGGCGTGGTGATGTCGAAGTAAATGCGGCCGCCGATGATGCCCGCGGGCACGACCCAGAGCGCGATGTCGTTGACCAGGTCCGGGTCGCCGCCGAGGGCCCGCCAGCGCCGCCTGGTGATCAGGATCGCCAGCGTGATCCCGATGATGTAGCCAAGGGCGTAAAAGTGAATCTCCAGCGGGCCGATATGGAATGCGTTAATCGGCGGGCTGGGGATGAACTCCGGGAGCGCGGCAATGCCATGGGCCATGCCTGCGAGACTATCCGGCACCGGGGTCCGCCGGGGCGCTGGTCGGCGGAACCGCCAGCGCCCCGGCGAACGGCCGGCTACGACTCAGACGTCGAACCGTCGGCGCTGGCGATCCCGGTTCCGGCCGACTGCGCGTCCGCCGGGTGCGGGGCGACCACCATCGGCGGGGCGGCCAGCCCGGCCGACTTGTCGGGTCGGCCCGCCAGCCGGTAGACGTCCTTGCCGTCGACCGTCTCCTTCTCCTGCAGCAGGCTGACCAGGGCGTCGAGTTCGGCCCGGTGGTTGGTGAGCTCCTCCACGGCGCGGGCCTCGGCCTGGCGCAGCAGCTTGGAGACCTCGCCGTCGATCGCGGCCTGGGTCGCCTCCGCGTACGGACGGCTGGACATGCCAGGGCCGCCACCGCCGAGGAAGACCGAGCCGCCCTCGGGATAGCCGACCGGGCCGAGCACCGAGGACATGCCGAACTCGCGGACCATCTTGGTCGCCAGGTCGGTCGCCCCGGCCAGGTCGTTGCCCGCCCCGGTCGAGCCCTGGCCGAGGACGACGAGCTCCGCCGCCCGGCCGCCGAGCCGGACGGCCAGCGAGTCGTAGAGGTAGTCCTCGCCGTACATGTGCCGTTCGACCAGCGGCAGCTGCTCGGTAACGCCGAGCGCCTGCCCGGCGGGCAGGATCGTCACCTTGGCCACCGGGTCGGCGTGCTCGGCCAGCGCCGCGACCAGGGCGTGGCCGGACTCGTGGACCGCGACCGCGTGCTTCTCCTCCGGCAGCAGCACGTTCGAACCCTCCCGGCGGCCGAGGATGATCCGGTCGCGGGCGGCGAAGAAGTCGTCGGCGGTGATCACATGGCGGTTGTCGCGGACCGCGAAGATCGCGGCCTCGTTGGCGAGGTTGGCCAGGTCGGCGCCGGAGAACCCGGGGGTGCCCCGGGCGACCACGGTGAGGTCGACGTTAGGCGCGAGCTTCTTGCCCCGGACGTGGACCTTGAGGATCGCGGCCCGCTCGCCGACGTTGGGCAGCGGGATCGTGACCTGGCGGTCGAACCGGCCCGGGCGCAGCAGCGCCGGGTCGAGGACCTCGGGCCGGTTGGTCGCGCCGAGGACCACGACCCCGGCCGCCGGGTCGAAGCCGTCCATCTCCGCCAGCAGCTGGTTGAGGGTCTGCTCCCGCTCGTCGTTGGACACCACCGCGCCCGACCCGGCCCGGCGCTGGCCGATCGCGTCGATCTCGTCGATGAAGATGATCGACGGCGCCCGCTTGCGGGCCTCGGCGAACAGGTCACGGACCCGGGCGGCGCCCACGCCGACGAACAGCTCGACGAAGCCGGAACCCGAGACGGAGAAGAACGGCACGTCCGCCTCGCCCGCCACGGCCCGGGCGAGCAGGGTCTTGCCGGTTCCGGGCGGGCCGACCATCAGCACGCCCCGGGGGACGACGGCTCCGGCCCGGGCGAACCGCTCGGGCCTGCGCAGGAAGTCGACGACCTCGCTGATCTCGGCCTTAGCGCCGTCGTAGCCGGCCACGTCGGCGAACGTGGTCGAGGGCCGTTCCTCGTCGAACACCTTCGCCCGGGACTTGCCGACCCCCAGGATGCCGCCCATCGCCCCGCCGCCGGCCGCGCCGCGCGAGAGCCGCAGCCAGAAGAACAGGGGCAGCGCCAGGACCGCGAGCAGGATCAGCCACGACAAGAGCTCGGACCCGAATCCAGACGACGGGGCGGTGAAGGTCTGCTGCGCCCCGGACGCCGTCAACTCGGTCGCGAGCGGGTCGGGCTGCGGCGACGGGAGGGTCACGGTGAAGTTGGTCCCGTTCTTCAGCGTGCCGGTCGCCGTGCCGGTGCCCTGCGGGATGTTCACCGTCTTCACGGTCTTGGCGGTCAGGTCGTTCTGGAACTGCGTGAAGGTGAGGTTCGTCGACGACGTCCCGTGCAACGGCGACAGGAAGATCCACAAGAAGAAGGCGACGATGATCGCCAACGGCAGCAGCGAGTGCCGCCAGGCCGGCGGCGGCGGCGGCGGTTTCCCCGGCGTCGGCTTATCGCCGGGCGGCGGGGTCGAGGCTTGCTTGCTCATCGGACGTACCCTTCTGGCCGGCCGACGTGCATCCGCGACCGGCGGTGTCCCAGTGCTTGGCTATTTCCCTAGCGGCCACTTTTACCCAACACCGGGTAAACACGGCGCCGTACCTGCCTCTTCCTCCCCCGGCGGCCATCGGCTACGCCCTGGGCGATCACGCGCCTCGCATCGCAATTTACTCACTGTAAGTAGATGAGATATCACCCTGCGTGGGTGTAGGCCGGTTGGCCGGCGTCAGCTACGGGTACCGATCCGTTCACGGGAGCCGATGCGGAAGTGGATGCAGAGGATGCAGGGGGATAAATGGCGCGTGCGGCCGCCGTTCTAGGTGATACCAGGATGAATTCCGGGCTTCGGGGTGACAAGCTGCTGGTCCCGCCGCTAAGCGCGGGCGTGCTCAGCCGTCCCCGCGTCACCGGCCTGATCGAGCGGGCCGCCGCTCACCCGGTGACGGTGATCACGGCGCCGGCCGGCGCCGGTAAGACGCTTGCCTGCGCGATCTGGGCGCAGTCGGCGGCCCGGTCGTCCAGGGTGGCGTGGCTCACGGTCGACGAGGGCGACCGGGACCCGTCACGGTTCTGGGCCAATGTGGCCGCCGCGCTGGCCGACGGGTCGGCCGCGCCGCCGCCCCCGGAGCCGGCCCTGGTGCCCCGCAGCCGCAGCGCGCCTGACGACCTGCCGGTGAGCCTGGCCGACGCGGTCCGAGGCTCGGGCTGCGTGATCACGCTCGTGCTCGATGACGTGCACACGCTGGCCGGCGGCAGCGTGCTGCCCGAGCTCAGCTTCCTGGTCCATCACGCCCCGGTCGGCCTGCGGCTCATCCTGTGCGGGCGATACGCCCCCGGGCTGCAGCTGGCGAAGATGCGGATCGGCGGCGATCTGGCCGAGCTCGACGCGACGGACCTGGCCTGCGCGACCACCGAGGCGGACGCCTACCTGGCCAAGCTCGGCCTCCGGGTCGCGGCGGCCGAGCGCGACGAGCTGCTCCGCTACACCGAGGGCTGGATGGCGGGCCTGCGGCTGGCCGCGCTCGCGACCCGGCGCGATTCCGGGACCGTCAGCCACGTCGGCAGCGATCCGGCCGCCGCCGACTACCTGCGCGACGAGATCCTGGACCGGCAGCCCGCCGGGATCCGGCAGTTCCTGCTCAGGACGAGCATGGCCGGGCGGCTCACCGGCGACTTCGCCGACTGGCTGACCGGCGGCTCCGGCGGCGCTCGGGTGCTTGACCGGCTTGTCCGCGAGAACAGCCTGGTCGCCAGGGACAGCGGCGGCCAGTACCGCTATCACCCGTTCCTGCGCGACCTGCTGACCGCGGAGCTGCGCCGTCAGCTGCCGGCCGAGGTGCCGCTGCTGGCAGCCCGGGCGGCGCGCTGGCACGCCGCCCGGGGGGAGGCGGTCGAGGCGGTCCGGTGCTCGGCCGAGGCCGGCGACTGGGACTTCGCGTCGCGCGCGCTGGCGGAGGTGGGGATAGCGGCCGCGCTCGGCGGCCGGGCGGCCGAGCTCGAGGAGGTCATCGGCCGGTTCCCGGCCGAGCGGCGGGCGGACGACCCGGCCGTGGCGGCGGCGTTGGGGGCGGCCCGGCTGTGCCGGGGCGGCCCGGAGTCCGCCGTCGCCTACCTGGACCGCGCCCAGCAGACGATGGGCGGCTGCGCGCCGGCCGCCCGGCCGGTGGTCGAGCTCTGGCTGGCGGCGCTGCGGGTGATGCACACGGCCGACGAGCTGACCCTCGCCCGCGGCCGGGTGCTGGCGGAACGCGCGCAGGCGACTGCGGGGACGCTGCCCGCTCACCGGGCGCTGGGGACGCTCTGGCTCGCCCTTGGCACCGCCCGGCTGCGCCGCTGGGAGATAGCCGACGCGCGACGCGAGCTCAGGCACGCGGTCCGACAGCTGGAGGCGGCCGGGCTGGCCGGGCTGCTGGCCCGCGCGCGCGGCTGGCAGGCGCTCGCCGAGGCGCTCTACGGTGACCTCAGGGCGGCAGCCGAGATCATCGCCGGGGAGGAGCGCGTTCCGGCCGATCCTGACGCCGCCGGCCTGGCTGCCCTGGCCGCCGCGCAGCTGGCCCTCGACCGCGATGACCTGACCTCGGCCGGGCTGCTGCTCGACCAGGCCGACACCGCGGCCGTTCGCCGACGGCCGGCCGAGCCGGACATCGAGGCGGTGGAGGCGCTGATCAGGGCGCGGGCGGCGCTCGCGGGGGGCGATATCACCGCCGCCCGCAGCCTGGCCCGGCTGGTGCGCGAGCGCGGCCTCGACCCGCTCGCGGCGGGGGTGCTCGAGGCCGACATCGAGCTCCGGGCGGGCGACGTTCCGCTGGCCGCGGCGGCGCTGGCCGGCCCGGCGGACGAGATGCCGGGCGACGCGGCCGACGAGGCGCCGGCCGGCCGGCAGCGCGCGGACCAGATCCTGGCCCGCGCGCGGCTGCTGCTGGCCGACGGCGAGCCGGCCGGCGCGCTCAAGGCGGCGAGCGAGTGCCTGGACACGGCCGGGGTCACGCTGCGGGACCAGATCACGGCGCTACTCGTCGCCACCGTCGCCAGCCGGCGGCTCGGCACCGCCGACGACGCGGCCGCGCTGCTCGAGCACGCGCTCGCGATCGCGGAGCCGCACGGCGCGTACCGGCCGTTCCTCGAGGCCGGGATGGGAGTCCACTCGGCCATCGCAATCTTGATCCCGCCCGCCAGCCGGGCGGTCGCCTTCGCCGCCCGGGTCCGTGAGCGCTTCGTCTGCCAGCTGCCGGCCAGCGGCACCCGGGCCGACGTGGAGTCGCCGCCGCTCACCCTCAGCGAGCTGGCCGTGCTGCGGCTGCTGCCCTCCTACCTGACCAACCAGGAGATCGCGGACGCCCTGTTCCTGTCGGTCAACACCGTCAAGACCCACCTCCGCTCGGTTTACCGCAAGTTGGGGGTCACGTCCCGGCGCGCCGCCATCGCCCGCGGCCGCCGTCTGCACCTGGTCTGATCCAGTCCCCACCCGAAACGGGTGAGGCGGCGCCACCAGGTTCACCCCGGACGGGTGAGGGCGACCGGCGGCGGAGCGGGCACATGCCCCTCGGGCGGCAGCCCCTTCCGTCGGCGTGGCCGCCGGACCAACGAAACGGAGCCGAGATGTCATCCCTTACCGTCTGGAAGTTCGAAACACCGTTCGGCGCCGACGCGGCGCTGCAGAAGCTCAAAGGGCTGGAGATGCAGGGACTGATCCAGGTCCAGGACGCGGCCGTGGTCAGCTGGGAGGCCGGCCGCAAGAAGCCGAAGACCGAGCAGATGCACGACACCAAGAAGGGCGGCGCGCTCGGCGGCGGCTTCTGGGGCCTGCTGTTCGGCCTGATCTTCTTCATCCCGATTCTCGGCCTGGCCATCGGCGCCGCCACCGGCGCGCTGATCGGCTCGCTGGCCGACGTCGGGATCAGCGATCAGTTCATCAAGACGGTCAGGGACAAGGTCACCCCCGGTACCTCGGCCCTGTTCCTGCTCAGCTCGGACGCCGTGATCGACAAGGTCAAGAGCGAGTTCTCTGGCACCGAGGCCGAGCTGATCAGCACCAACCTGTCCCAGGACCAGGAGGCCAAGCTCCGCGAGGCCTTCGAGCAGGAAGCCTAGCCAGCCGGCGCCAGCGGGAGCGACCGTTGTCCAGCGACAGCCCCGGGCCCGGCACCACGGCCGGGCCCGGGAACGAGAAAGACGAGCACGCCGAACTTGAGCGGCTGCGGGCCGAGGTGAGTTCCCTGCGCGCTCAACAGGCCAACGGAGACGGGGCGCACTCGGGTGGCACCGCCGACAAGGGACCGCGCCGGGGCCGCTGGCGCGCCCCCGTGTCGGCGGTGGCGATCGTCCTCGGCTGCGTGCTCGCTCCGCTGGCGGTCCTTGGCGTCTGGGCCAGCAACCAGGTTTCCAACACCGACCGGTACGTTGCGAATGTAACGCCCCTGATCGGGCAGCCGCCGATCCAGGACGCGCTGAGCGCCAAGATCACCTCGGTGATCACCAGCCAGATCGACGTGCAGGCGCTGGTGAACCAGGCTGCCACCCAGCTCTCGAACAGCAACGTGCCGCGCCTTTCCACTCTGCTGAAGAATTTCTCCGGACCGATCTCCGACGGAGTGAACGGGGCCGTGGGTACCGCGGTGGCCCGGGTCGTCGCCAGCCCGGCCATGGCCAAGGTATGGGTGCTAGCCAACCAGACGGTTCATGCAGGACTGGTGAAGGTGTTGTCCGGTCAGGGCAACGGCGCTGTCGGCGTTGTCAACGGCAAGGTGACGATCTCGCTCGGCCCGTTCATCACCAAGGCGGAACAGGCACTTGTCAGCCAGGGGTTCTCCCTCGCGGCCAAGCTCCCACCGGTCAACCCCACCTTCGCGCTCTTCGAAGCACCAGACCTATCCAAGGCTCAGGCCGGCTATCGCCTCGTCAACACGCTGAGATGGGTGCTCCCGTTCCTCTCGATCGTGCTGCTGGCGGCCGGCGTCTACATCGCCCGCGGGCGGCGGCGGGCGCTGCTCGGCGCGGCGCTCGGGCTCTCGGCGTCCATGCTTGTCCTCGGCGCCGCGCTGGCGATCGCCCGCGGCGTCTACCTGAACAGCGTGCCGCAGTCGACGCTCCCGCCGGACGCGGCCGCGGTCCTGTTCGACACGCTGGTCCGGTTCCTGAAGGACGGCCTGCGGCTGCTGCTCGTGGTCGGCCTCGTCATCGCCGCCGGAGCGTTCCTCACCGGGCCGTCGAGGCTCGCGGTGCAGACCCGTAAGGCGGCGAAATCAGGCGCAGGCTGGCTACGCGCCCAGGGTACGCGTGTCGGCCTCCAGCCCGGCCCGGTGGGCGCGTGGACCGGCGCCCACAAGCGGGTGCTGCAGATCGGCGTGATCGCGCTCGCCGCGCTGATCTTCGTCTTCTGGGGCCAGCCGACGCTGGCGGTCGCCATCTGGATTGTGGTGCTGCTGCTGCTGGCGCTTGGGCTGATCGAGCTGATCGGCGGACGGACGGGCGGTCCCGAGGCGGAAGCGCGGTAATGACTGTCGTGTCCGGGGGATGACATGGTGCTTCTTCAGGCTGCCGGGTTCGCCGTGCTGGCCGCCATCTCGCCCACGGCGCTGCTGGTGATGGCGGTCTGGCTGGTCTCCGCCAACCCCAGGAGGATGGCGATGCTCTACGTGACCGGCGCCGTGATCATGACGGTGGCAATGGCGGTGGCGGTGCTCATCGTGATCAGGGTCACCGGCCTTAACCTGCAGCGCGGTCACGATCCTCGCTACGGGTTGCGGCTCGGCCTGGGAGTCCTCGCCCTGGCCGGCGCCGCCTTCATGATGTTGCGCAAACGCCCCCAGACCGATGCCGGCCAGCAGCGCAACGGGTTCCTCGACCGACTGCTCGCCCGGCCTTCGCCGCGGGCCGCCTTCGTGAGCGGCGTGCTGCTCTTCGCGCCAGGGGCCACCTTTATCGCGGCCGTCCAGGTCGTCGCGACCAGCGACGCCAGTGTGCCCGTAATCGTGCTGGCGCTGGTGCTCGTGGTGGCGATCACGGCCCTGGTCGTCTGGCTGCCGCTGGTCGGCTACCTGGCCGCCCCCGAAGCCACCTCGCGCAGGCTGGCGGTGCTCAACGGCTGGCTCCGCACGCACGGCAGGATGGTCGTCAGCTACGCCCTGGGCGTCGCGGGGGCCGTGCTGATCGTCAATGGCGCGCTGGGGCTGACGGGCGTGTACTGAGCCGGGCCAGGCGGTCCCGGGGCAGGCGGCCCCTGGGCAGGCGGCCCCTGGGCAGGCGGCCGGGGCGATCGCGCGAGCTTCACCCGTACCGGGTGATCTGCGGTTCACCCGGCATGTCAGGCCTCGGCAGCGGGGAGCCTAGGCAGGAAGCGCGATGAATCGGGGGTCCGGAATGCCTGCACAGATGAGCATGGACGAGCGGCGGGCCAGGGGCAAGGACGCCCGCGCCAGTACGCCGCGCTCCATCCACTCAGGGTGGGTTCCATCTCCCCGCCGCCCCAGCCCGGTTTCCCTGCTTGAGAGCCAGGAAGCCAATCGCGAGCCTGACCTGGTGCCGGTCCGGCACGGCCGGATGATGGTGGCGCCGGCCACCTTCTACCGCGGCGCGGCCAACATCATGGCCACCGACCTGAGGGAAACCCCGCCGGCCGGCCTCGACGTCCAGCTCTGCGGCGACGCCCATCTGCTGAACTTCGGCGTGTTCGGCTCGCCCGAGCGCAGGCTGGTGTTCGACCTGAACGACTTCGACGAGACGCTGCCGGGGCCGTTCGAGTACGACGTGAAGCGGATGGCGGCCAGCTTCGAGATCGCGGGCCGCGACAACGGGTTCTCGGCGGCGGATTCGCGGGCGGCGACGCTGGCGTCGGTGACGGCCTACCAGGACGCGATGGCCGAGTTCGCGCAGCAGTCGACGATGGAGGTCTGGTACGCCAGCCTGGACGAGGACCAGATCAAGCGGGCGGCCGCCAGCATCGCGGCCGAGACCGCGGACAAGGCCAAGTCGGCCAAGAAGCACCACGGCAAGGCCCGTGAGCAGGCCAAGCTGGCGAAGCGGGCGGCCAAGCGGGTGGACCGCGCCAGCGTCAAGGCGCACGGGCGCGACAGCCTGCAGGCGCTGTCCAAGCTGGGCGAGGTGGCGGACGGACGGTACCGGATCGTCAGCCAGCCCCCGGTCGTGATACCGCTGCGCGACCTTCCCAGCGGGCTGTCCCCCGACCAGACCGAGCAGCTGATCCGGGATCAGTTCGACGCCTACCGCGCCACCCTGCAGCCCGACCTGCGACAGCTGCTGGAGCGGTTCGAGGTGGTCGACGCCGCCCGCAAGGTCGTCGGGGTGGGCAGTGTCGGCACCCGCGCGTTCATCGTCCTGCTGCAGGGACGCGATGAGCACGACCCGCTCTTCCTGCAGGTCAAGGAGGCGACGGCCTCGGTCCTTGAGGATCACCTGCCCAAGAGCCGCTACCGGCAGCACGGTCAGCGGGTGGTACAGGGGCAGCGGATGATGCAGGCGGCCAGCGACATCTACCTCGGCTGGACCCGGGGGCTGGACACCAGCCGGCACTTCTACTGGCGTCAGCTGCGGGACATGAAGGGCTCGGTCGAGATCGAGTCGATGACGCCGCTCGGGTTCGCCCTCTACGCCCGTCTGTGCGGGTGGACGCTGGCGCGGGCGCACGCCC
>DATCGA010000237.1:0-3205 GCA_036509215.1 Trebonia sp. | reverse complement strand
TCGTCCGTTCACGCTGGAGGAGGTCGGGCGGGCGTTCAACGTCACCCGCGAGCGGATCCGGCAGATCGAGAACCACACGCTCAAGAAGCTCGAGGCGCTGCCCGAGGCGCAGCGGCTGCGCGACGCTTCGTAGCCAGCTGTCACAGAAGTGTAAAAGACTGATTTAGCAGGGCATTCTGTCCGGAGCGGGGCGTATGGTGTGGGCATGGATGGAGTGGCCAAACGTGACCCGCGCGGGCAGGGAGATCAGGGGGAGAGGTCGGCGATCGCGTGGCTGCTCGACCTCGGGGCTCCGGTGTTCCTTCCGATTGGGCATAGCCGACATTTCGACCTGATCACGGACTTCGGTGAAGGGTTTGTTGCGCGTCCAGGTCAAGACTTCAAGTGTCGCGCGCAAAGACCGATGGGAGGTCACCGTCTGCACCCGGGGCGGAAACCGGAGCTGGAGCGGCATGGTCAAGGTCCTTGATCCGGCGGAGTACGAGTTCCTGTTCGTGGCCGTCGCCGACGGGCGGCGGTGGTTCATTCCGTCAGCAATCGTGGAGGGCGGATGCGGCATCAGGCTCGGCGGTCCGAAGTACGCCGACTACGAGATCTCGCCGGGTCCCCCGCTGCAAAAACGCTGTCGTCGCTAGACTCGACGGCCGCTTGGCGGGATACCCGAGCGGTCAAAGGGACGAGACTGTAAATCTCGCGGCTCAGCCTTCCCAGGTTCGAATCCTGGTCCCGCCATTACAGTCCCGCGGGCCGGAAATAGCGCATGGAACCAGGCGAAAACGAGCATCCGGAGCCTCCCGCTGACACCGGCGCGGCGCCGGACACCGAAGCCCAGCTTGCCGACCAGCTGCCTAATGGCGACCACGGCGAGCGGGCCGAGCGGCTGCGCCGGCTGGCGGTCCACGTCGACTCGCACTCCTCGCTGCTGACCGCCGCGCGCAAGCTGCGCCGCCAACTTCCCGGGGACGAGCAGTTCGGGGACCCGCTGTCGACCGCCGGCGCCGAGCCGGTCGAGGTGCTCGGCCGGCGGGTGTCCTCGCTGCAACCCGACCGCCGGAGCGTGCTCCAGGAGCTGGGGCTGGCTGGGCTCCAGGTGTGGCAGTCGCTGTCGGAGGCGACCGGCCGCGGCCACGGTGACCGCGAGATGGCGGTGATGTTCACCGATCTCGTCGGCTTCTCGTCGTGGGCGCTGAAGGCCGGCGACGGACCGGCCCTCGAGCTGCTGCGCGTGGTCGGCAGCCGGGTGGAGGCCGTGATCACCGGACATCAGGGGCGGATCGTCAAGCGGCTGGGTGACGGCGTGATGGCGACGTTCCTCGCGCCGCAGCCGGCGGTCGAGGCGGCGCTCGACGCCCAGGCCGAGGTGGGCGCGATCGAGATCGCCGGCCACCGGCCGCAGATGCGGGCCGGTGTGCACTGGGGTTCACCCCGGCGGCTCGGCGGCGACTATCTCGGGGTGGATGTCAACATCGCCGCCCGGGTCAGTGACGCCGCCAAGCCCGGCCAGGTGCTCGTGTCCGACGCGCTGATGTCTCGGGTCGACGTGGAGAACCTGCGCACCGGCCGGGCCAAGCGGCTGCGGGCCGACGGCGCTCCCCGGGACCTGCACGTGGTCCGGGTCAGCCGCGCCTGACCGGAGCGTCCGCAGACGGTCTGGGGCACATCCGCCGTGCAGCTTTTTGTGCAGCGCGATTCGCCGTTTCGTCACCGCGTCGCTCCCGTGTTACGTTCGGCGCCCGCCGGCCCCAGGGCCGGAGCACGAGCAGCGCGCGCACCGCACCGATGCCGCCTTCACCCAGACTCCATTCCCGCCGTGCGCGATCAGCCGCGAGTGTCGCCCTCGCCGTCGCAACGACGGTGCTGCTCGCGCTCGCCGCGGTCGTGGCGACGTCGGCGCCGCCGCCGGCCCGCGCGGCCGGGACCGGCCAGCTTCAGCAGCGCATCGCCGGCGGGCGCCGGCGGGTGTCCAGCCTGGCCGGCGCGTTGGGGGCCGCTAACCGCCGGGTCGGCGCGCTGAACGCAGACATCGCGGCGACGTCGCGCCAGCTCGCCGACCTGCAGGCCAGCTTCGAGGCCAAGCGAGCCGAGCTGCTGACGTTGCGGTCCGAGCACGCCGCGGCGGAGGTCAAGCTCACGCGGCTCGAGGCGATCGCGGCGAACGATGCCCAGGTGCTCGCCCAGCAGCTGATCGGCACCTACGAGGGCGGCTCGCCGGACATCATCAACGTCGTCCTCGAGGCGACCGGCTTCAACGACCTGCTCGAGAAGCTGGACTTCGCCGAGCGCGTCGGTCGCCAGGATGCCCAGATCGTCGGCCAGACCAAGGCGGCGCGTCGCGCAGTGGCGGCCGAGGCGATCCACCTGGGGACGCTCTCGTTCCGCGCCCAGCAGGTCGCGGTGCAGGCGCTCAATGACCGCAACCGCGTCGGCGCGCTGAAGCTCAACCTCGTCTCCCAGGAGTTGGCGGCGGCGCAGGCCCAGGCAGCGACGGCCGGCCGGTTGAGCGCGGCGAAGTCCCAGGTGACCTCGCTCGGCGGGCAGCTGGCGACGCTGCAGGCGGCGCAGCGGGCGGCCGCCCGGCGCGCAGCGGCGCCGACCAGCAGCGCGTCGAGCGGGTCGAGCGGGTCGAGCAACGTGACTGGCTCACCGGCTGCGCCGCCCCCGGCGCCGGGCGCGCCGGCCAGCGGCGGCTTCGAGTTCCCGATGCCCAAGGGGGACGTCTCCCCGCCGGCCACCTGGTCACTCGATGACGGCGTGGACATCTCCGCGCCGGGCGGGACCCCCGAGCTCGCCGTCTGCTCGGGGACGGTCGTCCTGCACGGCATCGGCGGCTTCGGCCCATCGGCGCCGGTGATCCACTGCGACACCCCCCTCGCCGGCTACGACTACGTCTACTACGGCCACGCCGGCCCGGGTGACTGGGTCCCGATCGGCACCCACCTGTCTCAGGGTCAGGTCATCTCCCAGGTCGGCTACGGCGACGTCGGGATCTCCACCGGCCCCCACCTAGAGATCGGGTTCGCGGATTCCAGCGGCTCGCCCGTCGGACCCGCCAGCGCGCCGGCGATGATGTCCCTGCTCCGCGCCGCCTACGGCGCCTAGCCCACGCCGTCCCAGTCCCGCCGCCAGCGCCCCGGACCCGATACGCTCACTCCGAGCGCCCTCTTAGCTCAGCTGGTAGAGCACTTCCATGGTAAGGAAGGGGTCG
>DATCGA010000236.1:0-7671 GCA_036509215.1 Trebonia sp. | reverse complement strand
GAGCCGGTGATCCTGCACGCCGGCCCGAACGAGGGCCTGGCCGAGCTGCCCCAGCGGGTGGCCCGGTTCGACGGCATCGTGCTGCCCGGCGGCGGCGACCTCAACCCGGGGCGGTACTCAGCCGCCCGGTCGCCGGAGTGCGAAACCCCGGACGACCAGCAGGACGCGTTCGACCTGGCGGTGATCAGGGCGGCGCTCGGCACGGCCACGCCGACGCTGGCGATCTGCCGGGGGCTGCAGGTGCTCAACGTGGCCTGCGGCGGCACGCTGCGCCAGCACATCGTCGGCGGCCAGGTCGAGCACGACGGCGCCCTGCACCCGGTGACGCTGGCCGCCGGGTCGCGGCTGCGCCAACTCGCGGGGGCGGACACCATCGAGGTCTCGTCGGCCCACCATCAGTCGGTCGACCGACTCGGGGCCGGACTGCACGCGGTCGGCTGCGCCCCCGACGGGTGCCTGGAAGCGATCGAGCACACCTCGGCCGGCATCCTCGCGGTGCAGTGGCAGCCCGAGGACCAGGCCGCGACACGGGCCTACGATCAGGCGATCTTCGACGATCTGCTGATCCGGGCGCGCGACGGCGCCTCGGTCGCCACCCGGTAGGACGCGCCTGGGGCAACACGCGGAGCAACGGTCCGTTCGACAGATCGAATGTGATCTTGATCCTGATCTTTCTCGCAGTCCCTCTGCAACTTGATTGGGAAGTACCTGGTCATCTAACGTCTAGTGGACAGCGTGCTTGGAGGAGAACTACGTGGACATTGCCCTGGGCAAAGAAGACCTGGCATTTGCGATGCGGATGCGCTCGTTCTTCCGGACCGAGATCCCAGCCGAGATCCGGGCGAAGGGCGAGCGCGGCGAGCACGTGACCCGCGAGGACTTCGTCACCACCCAGCAGATCCTGAACGCGCACGGGCTGGCCGTGCCGCACTGGCCGGCCGCGTGGGGAGGCCAGGACTGGACGGCGCTGCAGCGGCACATCTGGGCCGAGGAGATGGCGCTCGCGCACGTCCCCGCGCCGCTGGCGTTCAACGCCGCGATGGTCGGGCCGGTGATCGCGACGTTCGGCAGCGAGGAGCTGAAACAGCGGTTCCTGCCGCCGACCGCCAACCTCGACATCTGGTGGTGCCAGGGGTTCTCCGAGCCCAACGCCGGCTCGGACCTCGCGTCGCTGACCACCAGGGCGGTGCGCGACGGCGACTCCTACGTCATCAACGGCCAGAAGACGTGGACCACGCTTGCCCAGTGGGCGGACTGGATCTTCTGCCTGGTCCGGACCGACCCGGAGGCCAAGAAGCAGCTCGGCATCTCGTTCGTGCTCGTCGACATGAAGACACCCGGCGTCACCGTCCGGCCGATCCGCCTCATCGACGGCGGCTACGAGGTCAACGAGGTCTTCTTCGACGACGTCCGGATCCCGGCCGACCAGCTCGTCGGCGAGGAGAACAAGGGCTGGGACTACGCGAAGTTCCTGCTCGGCAACGAGCGCACCGGCGTCGCCGGGACCGGCATCATCAAGGCCAGGATCGCCCGGCTGAAGAAGGTCGCGGCCGAAACCACCTCCCGCGGCAAGCCGCTGATCGAGGACCCGCTGTTCCGGGCGCGGCTGACCCGGCTCGAGGTCGAGACGACCGCGCTCACGATGTCGGTGCTGCGCGTGCTGGCCAACGAGGCCAAGCACCCGGGCACGCCCGACCCGGTGTCGTCGGTACTGAAGCTGCGCGGCTCCGAGCTCCAGCAGGAGGCGACCGAGCTGCTGGTGGACGTCCTGGGGCCGTCGGCGCTCGGCTACCGCGAGTCGGCCAAGGTCTCCGAGGGCTTCGCCGCCCTGCCGGACGGCGCGGTCGACGCGATGCCGACGTACTTCAACTGGCGCAAGGCGTCGATCTACAGCGGTTCAAGCGAAGTGCAGCGTTCGATCATCGCCCGCGCGATCCTGAAGTTCTGAAGGGGATATAACGATGGACTTCGATCCGACCGACGAACAGCGGATGCTCGCGGAGACCGTGAACAGCCTGCTCGACAAGCGCTACGACCCCGCCAGCAGGCTGAAGCTGCTCGACAGCGAGCTCGGCTGGAGCCGCGAGCTGTGGCAGCAGTACGCTCAGCTCGGCCTGCTCGGGCTCACCTTCGACGAGCAGTACGACGGAGCCGGAATGGGCGGGGCCGAGCTCGCCACCGTGATGGAGTCATTCGGGCGGTCGCTGGTGCTCGAGCCGTTCTTCCCCACCGTGGTGCTGGGCGGGACGCTGGTGTCGCAGTCCGGCACGCCGGAGCAGAAATCGGCCATCCTGCCGCGGGTGGCGGCGGGCGAGGTGCTGCTCGCGTTCGCCTACGCCGAGCCGGGCACCCGCTGGTCGCAGACCGACATCGCCACCACCGCCGTTCGGTCCGGGGACGGTGACGGGTGGACGGTCTCGGGCGAGAAGATCGCCGTGCTCGGCGCCGACAGCGCCGACACGCTGATCGTCAGCGCGGTCACGCCCGACGGGATCGGGTTGTTCCTGGTCTCCGCGGCCGACGTCTCCGTCGACGCGTACGCCATGCAGGACGGCCAGCGCGGCGGGGACGTGCTCCTCGCCAACGCGCCCGCGCAGCTCCTCGGCACCTCGGCTAACGCCATCGACCACATCTCGACCGTGATCGACGTCGCGACGTCGGCGCTGTGCGCCGAGTCGATCGGCGTGTGCGAGCGGATGCTGTGGATGACCGTCGAGTACCTGAAGACGCGGGTGCAGTTCGGCCGGCCGATCGCGGTGTTCCAGGCGCTGCAGTTCCGTGCGGCGGACATGTACGTCGCGCTCGAGCAGGCCAAGTCGATGGCGCTGCTGGCCCGGCTGTCGCTTGAGGACGACGACGCCGCAGCGCGGCAGCGGACGGTGCGCGCGGCCAAGATCCAGGTCGACCTGTCCAGCCGGCAGATCGGGCAGGAGTCGATCCAGCTGCACGGCGGCATCGGCATGACGATGGAGTATCCGGTCGGTCACTACTTCAAGCGCAGCGCGGTCATCGGCAAGACCTTCGCCGACACCAGCGAGCTGATCGAGCTCGTCGGCGCCGACGGCGGGCTCATCGGCTAGCGGCCCCGGCCGCTACCGTTTCCTTATGTCGTCTACTGCCACGCCTGCTGCCGCCGTGCCGCCTGCCCCGGCCGAGCTGCCGCCGGCTTACTACACGCCGCTCGGTGACGGGCGGTTCGAGCCGACGGACGCGACGACGAGCCCGTGGGACGCGGGCGCCCAGCACGGCGGGCCGCCCACCGCACTGCTGGCCACCTGCCTCGACGACGAGTTCGGGCGGCCTGCGATGCGGGTGGCGCGGATCAGCATGGACTTCCTCGGCCCGGTGCTGCGTTCCTCACTGCGCGTCCAGACTCGCCTGGTCCGGCCGGGGAGGCGGACGCAGCTGAGCGAGGCGACCATGTGGGCGGGCGACCGGGCGGTGGCCACGGCGCGGGTGTGGCACTTGGCGACGACCGGCGAGGAGCCTGACCGGGACGGCGCGGCCGGCGCGGCCGGCGCGTCTCCTCAGGTCGAGGTGCCCGCCGATCTGCCGGAGCCGCAGCCGCAGCGATACTTCGGCGGCGACAGCTCGTGGGGGTACGGCCGGGCGACCGAGTGGCGGATGATGTCCGGCGGCTTCGGGCGCACCGTCGGGGCCGGCGACGTGTGGACCCGGCTGCGGATCCCGCTGATCGCCGGGCGGCCGCTCGACGGCCTGGCCCGGTTCACGGTGATCGCCGACTCCGCCAACGGGCTGAGCGCGCCCAAGAGCATGCGCGACTGGTGGTTCATTCCGCCCGGCGTGACCATGCACCTGCACCGCTATCCAGTTGGCGAATGGGTCCGGCTGACCGCCGCGTCGGACCCCGGCCAGGACGGAATCGGGCTGACCGAGGGCACGCTGTCCGACGCTGTCGGCCGCTGCGGCACCGTCACCCAGGCGCTCCTGGTCGCCCCGCGCTAGGTTGGGTTGTATGACGAACGACCGCATTTCCATCAGCGTCGCGGATGCGATCGCCGACGTCAGGCTGAACCGCCCGGACAAGCTCAACGCCCTCGACAGCGACATGTTCAGCGCGCTGAGCGAGGCGTCGGCCGCGCTCGCGAAGCGGGACGACGTGCGGGTGGTGGTGCTGTCGGGCAGCGGCCGGGCGTTCTGCGCCGGCCTCGACCTAGCCGCGATGGCGGGCAGCGACCCGTCGTTCGGCGTGCTCAACGACCGGTCCTACGGGATTGCCAACGTGTTCCAGAACGCGGCCTGGGGCTGGCGGTCGCTGCCGATGCCGGTGATCGCCGCCATCCACGGAGTCGCGTTCGGCGGCGGGCTGCAGATCGCGCTCGGGGCCGACATCCGGATCGTCTCCCCCGACGCCAAGCTCGCGGTGATGGAGGCACGCTGGGGGCTGGTCCCCGACATGGCGGGCATCGCGCTGCTGCGCGGGCTCGTCCACGACGACGTGGCCCGCGAGCTGACCTACACCGCCCGCCAGTTCTCCGGGGCCGAGGCGGTGACGCTGGGGATCGCCACCCGAGTGGCGGACGAACCGCACGCGGCCGCGATGGAGCTGGCCGGCCAGATCGCCGCGCGCAGCCCGCGGGCGGTACGGAGCGCCAAGCGACTGTTCGGCTTGTCGCAGGACGCCGGCGCGGACGCGCTGCTGCTGGCGGAGTCCGTCGAGCAGGAGCAGCTGCTGGCCGGGCCCGACCTGCCGGAGACGATCGCGGCGGCGGCCGAGAAGCGGGCGCCGCGGTTCGCGGACTGACCTGGCAGCGACCGGGGCTGGCCTCGGCAGGCCATCCGGATGAAGCCGTTCTGGACTCCGGGAAAGCGGGGGCTTGACTAGGCGGCTCCTCGGCTGGCGCGGCGGCGGCTTGCGCGAGGGTCATCATCGTAGTTCCGTTGGGTGCTTGCCCTCGCGGGCGAAGCCCTTATCGTCAGTAGTTTGGGGCGCTATACGACCCGAACGGCACACAATGACCTCTATGTCCAGCTGAGAGGTTTTACGTGGTGCGGGTGGGGACGTTGTTATCGATTTCCCAGCCGACGGCCACCTTTACTTCTATGTCGTGACGGACCACGATGCCAGGCATGACCAATGCAACGGAACCGATCGTCAGGACCTGGTCGGCGACGGCCTCGAGCAGAGGCGCCGGGGACTATAGCCGCTACTTCGCCGGAACGCTGCTGCCACAACTGCGTGATCTGCCCGGTTTCGCGGGGGCGTACCTACTGCGTCGCGACCTCGACCAAAACAGCACCGTCGAGCTGACCGCGCACACATTCTGGGATTCCCCTGAGGCGATCCGCGCCTTCGCCGGGGACGACCTTACGGTAGCCATCGTCGAGCCGGAAGCGCAGGCGATGCTGCTGGACTTCGATCGCACCGCGACCCACCGCAGCGTGGTAACCGACGCCGTGGCCGGCCGAGAAACTCCAGGCTAGTAGCGGCGGGCTTACTGGAGGATGGGCGGGCTGGTCTCCTCGTCGGGTTCCAGGGCGAGGGCGGCCAGGAACTCCTCCAGGGTGAGGTCGCTGCGGCCGACTGCCTCGTAGAGGGCGTCGAGGTCGGCGTGGCCGAGGCGGCGGGCGGCGCTGAAGGCGGTCCCGTTGTCTTCGAGGTCGCGCAGCGAGGCACCGTCGGCGGCGACCGCGCGGGCGACCTGGATTCGACCTGCGGCGGCGGCGTCCTCGGCCTCGCGCCGGGCGATCGCGGCTATAAGGTGCGTGCGGGCCTGGCCGCTGCGGGCCGCCGCCAGCCACGAGTCGGGCGGGTCGGCGTAGGGGCCGGCGATCAGGTCGACGACCTGGCCGTGGGCGAGGCGGTTCTCCATCGCCTTGCGCGCCCCGTTGACGAGCACCCCGACCGAGGCGCCGGCCGTCGTCGGGGAGACAGCGTAGGCGAAGTCGACCGCGGTCGAGCCGGACGGGAGCTTGACCGGGTCGCCCGCCGGGGTGAACACGACGATACCGCCGTGGCTGAGGTCGGCCCGGAGCCCGTCGAGGAAGTCGGCCGCCTCGGCCAGCGGCTGCCAGGCGAGCAGCCGGTCGAGCCAGTCAAGGTCGGCCTGCCGGGCCATGTCGGCGGTGACCTTGCCGTCCTTCCCGCCTGCCTCCCGAATCCGGGCCGCCACCCCGTTGCTAGCGATCCGGTCCATGGCCGGGGTGCGGATCATCATGCCGACCAGGTCACCGCCCTCGCCGTCACGGCCGCCGACGAGCACGGCGGTGTGCAGCGAGCGGTACATGTTGTACTTCGGCATGCAGATGTAGTCGCGGAACCGCTGCTCGATCGGGCGCCACCGGCCGTGCAGGGCGCCGAGCGCGACGTAGCAGTCGGCCTCGGTCCCGTCCACCACGACGACGACCCGGGCGGTGTCGGTGAGCCGGCCCGCCCCGGCGCGCAGGTCCCGGTGGATCGAGTACAGGTGACGCTCGCGCACCTCGACCCTAGCCCGCAGGCCGACCGCGGCGAGTTCCTCCCGCGCGCCCGCCACCACGCTGGCCAGGAAGGCGTCCCGGGCGGCCGAGGTCTGCCGTACGACCGCCCTCACCCGCTCGTGCGCTTCCGGCGCGAGGTTGGCGAACGACAGGTCCTCCATCTCCCGCTGGTAGTCGTACAGCCCGAGCCGTGACGCGAACGGGACCAGGAGCTCCATCGACGCGCGGGCGATCCGCTCCCGCTTCTCCCGCCGAGGATGGGCCGCCAGGGTGCGTAGGTTGTGCACCCGGTCGGCCAGCTTGATGACCAGGACCCGCAGGTCGATGGAGGCGGCGACGATCATCTTCTTGAACGTCTCGGCCTCGGCGTGATCGCCCCACCGGGAGCCGTCGAGCTTGGTCACGCCGTCGACCAGGACCGCGACCTCGGCGCCGAACTCCGCCTTGACCTCGCCAATGGTCAGGCCGGTGTCCTCCACCGTGTCGTGCAGCAGCGCGGCGACCAGGGTGGTGGTGTCCATGCCGATCTCGGCCAGCAGGATCGCGACGGCGAGCGGGTGGGTGACGTACGGGGCGCCCGACTTCCGGGTCTGGCCGGAGTGCCAGTGGTCGGCGACCGTATAAGCGCGGCGGAGCAGGTCGGCGTCCGCGCCGGGGAAGACCCGGCGGTGGGCGGCGATCAGCGGGCGGACCGCGCCGGTGTCGGCCGGGGCGGACCGGCCGAGGCCGACGGCGGCGGCCATTGCGCTGGCGCGCAGCGCGACGAGCGCGCGGGCCGGCGATCGGCGGAGAGGGATCTCACCGTCGCGGCTGACAGTCATCAAGGCGACCTGCTCCCGTATGCGGGTCTTCACCGTCTGCTATATACATTAGCCGCTTAGTGAGCTGCGCGCAGGTCGCTTGAGCGACGCCAATGACAGTGCGTGACTTGCGGCCGGGCCGGTTGCGGCTGCCCCGATTGCCCGGCGAGACCGTACGCGCGTGACGGAAAACGGCTCAACCGGAGTGACCGCAGTCGCCTTTGAACGCGCCATCCGGCCGCTTCCTATCCCCCGCGACCACCGCTAATCTATCGCGAACTGGGCTAAATTTGGCCGCATGGGATTTTTTGCACGGCACGAAGCGCGGGAAGCCTACGACCAGGTCTACGGCGGCGGTCGGCCCCATCATGAGGTCTCGCATGAGCTGCTGGCAGGCGCGGCCGGCTTCGAGGCGATGCGCCTGTACGAG
>DATCGA010000235.1:0-3449 GCA_036509215.1 Trebonia sp. | reverse complement strand
GCCGGAGCCGCCGGAGCCGGCCGCTCACCGCCCGCCGCGAAGCCAGTCCGGCCGCGCCCTTCGTCGCCGGCGTCCCTGATCGGCGCGAGAGACCTCGCCACCCGGGCGCACCAGCCGGGATCGGCGTGGTCCGCCCGCACGCCGGCCACCGTGTCCGCCATCGTCTGCTGCACCCGCAGCCCGCCGCGGCCGAACGCGGCGACCGCCTGGCATTCGGCCGGCAGCAGCCGCTCGCCGTCATCCAGGCAGATGGCGTACACGCCGACCTGCGGTCCCTGGCCGAGCAGCTGGCCGACCCCGGGCAGCGACCGCAGCCTGCGCGCGCCGTCGAGCACCACCACGATCTCCGGCCCGTACCCGACGCCCTGGTGACCGTCGCGAATCACCCGCCGGCGGGCGGCGACGATCGCGAGCAGCTCGGCGATCCGGGCGGCGACCGACTCGGCGTCGTTGCCGACCTGCGCGACGCAGCTGCCGCCCGGTCCCGGCCGGCAGTGCGGCAGCCACCGCACCCACTCCCACCCGGCCTGGCCGCAATCGTTCGTGAGCAGGTAAATCCGCAAGTCGCTGGGGCTATGGGCGATGGCGGCGGAGGCCACCAGCCAGCGCCCGACCGACCGCGCGGTGTCGCCCGGCCCGGCCACCCCGACCACGCCACACTCCGCCAGCGGCACCGTCACCAGGGCGTCGGGCACCGACCGCAGCACCGTCCGCCGTCGCCCGGACCGTTCATAGCCGGAGCCGGCGAGTTCCATCGTGACCGGCAGGTCGGCCGTGCCCACGCGCAGCAGCAGGTAGTCAGGGTCGCAGCGGCGTCGCTCCCACAGGCGTCGGCCCGGCCCCGAGGCGATGCCGAGCGCCGTCGCCGGGTCGGGGCACTGCTCGCGCCTGGCGGCCTGCTCCGCGTCGAGCGCGGCCCGGGCGTCGCCCTCGGCCCGCGCCCGGTGATCGACGTCGTCGGCCGGATGCTCAGCCGGATGCCGAGCCGGATGCCCGGCCGCCCGCCTCCGGCCGGCCGCCCGCCTCCGGCCGGCCACCCCGCCGCCGCGCTCGCTCAGCGCGCCGCCGATCAGCAGCACCGGGCTCAGCCCGGCCACCACCAGCAGCCACACCTGGTGCAGCAAGAACGCCAGCGCCAGCCCGATCACCAGCGGCAACCCCGCCGCCAGCACCGGCAGCGAACGCCGATCGGCCCCGTCCGCCCCAGCCGACGCCGGCGAAGACAACGGCGAAGACGACGGCGACGACGCCGGCGAAGACAACGGCGACGACGCCGGCGAAGACAACGGCGACGACACCGGCGAAGACAACAGCGACGGCGACGCCGACGGCAACTCCCGCGTCGGCCGGCTGAAATCCAGCCCGGCCCCGTCCGCCGAAGGCCGCAGCGCCGCATCCGGAGGCGTGTACAACGCCAGCCCCAGCAGCGTCCCGCCAATAGCGACCTGCTGCCCCGGCCGCCACGGCACCGGCGCCCCGAGCTGCGCCCGGTCCAGCGTCGCGGCCGCCCCCGGATACGCGGCGACCCGACAGCCGCCCCGCTCGTCGACGTAGACCAGCAGCGCCCGCGAGGGCATCGCCGGGTCGCCGATGCTGATTGCCGCCGCCGGGTCGCTGCCGACGTCGGCCCGCCCGGGGCCGACCCGGTGGATCGCCCCCGCGTCGGGCCCTCCCACCGCGAGCACGGAGACCAGCCCAGACGGCTCGGGGACGACGCAGCCGTCGGGACCGCCGAGGCTGATCACGCAGCCGTCCCTGACCGGCGCCTCGGCCAGCGTCAGCCGCTGCCATATCCGCTGGCAGTCGACGTACAGCGGAGCGCCCGAGGACAGCCGCGGGGCGGAACGGCCGCGCGCGAACCGGTCAAGCTCCGCCGCCACCGCCGTCATCGGGGTCGCCGGGTCGGCGTCGATCACGACGTCGGCCGATTGCCGTGCCGCCGGGGAGACCACCGTGACCGCCAGCCGCATGATGACCCCCGAAGCGCGCAATACCGGTGCAGATCGGCCCGCCACCCTTTTGCACGAGTGCGGCGCCCGCCCGGTTCAATAAATTTGCTACTGATTCATCACTAGTTGTGCGGCAAGAAGCGGCCGAGGCCCCCGCCTCAGCTGGCAGGCAATAGACTGGAGGCTGCCACTGTTCTAGTAGGCACGGCCATGCACTTGCGTGGCGCGGTTCCCGATGTCGAATGAGCGAGACTTCAACGATGCCCGCACAGCAGCAGACCACCATGACTACCGCCATCCATGAGACCGCGGTTGGCCTGGCGACCCGCGACGACGTGCGTAATGTCGCTATCGTCGCGCACGTCGATCACGGCAAGACCACGCTGGTCGACGCCATGCTGTGGCAGTCGGGCGCGTTCGGCGCGCACGCCCACGTCAACGAGCGAGTCATGGACTCCAATGACCTGGAGCGCGAAAAGGGGATCACGATCCTCGCCAAGAACACCGCGGTTCAGCACGGCGGCCTGACGATCAACATCATCGACACGCCCGGCCACGCCGACTTCGGCGGCGAGGTCGAGCGCGGCCTTTCCATGGTCGACGGCGTGGTGCTGCTGGTCGACGCGAGCGAGGGGCCGCTCCCGCAGACCCGGTTCGTGCTGCGGAAGACGCTGGAGGCGAACCTCCCGGTCATCCTCGTCATCAACAAGGTGGACCGCCCCGACGCCCGCATCGCCGAGGTCATCGACGCCTGCTACGAGCTGTTCATCGACCTCGACGCCAGCGAGGAGCAGATCGAGTTCCCGATCGTCTACGCCTCCGCGCGGGCGGGCCGCGCCTCGCTCAACCGGCCGCAGGACGGCGGGATGCCGGACAGCGAGAACCTCGAGCCGCTGTTCGACGTGATCCGCGAGACCGTCCCGGCGCCCGTCTACGACCCCGAGGCCACCCTGCAGGCGCACGTCACCAACCTCGACGCGTCCGCCTACCTGGGCCGCATCGCGCTGTGCCGGATCCACAACGGCACCATCCGCCGGGGCCAGCAGGCCGCCTGGTGCAAGACCGACGGCTCGATCGTGCGGGTGAAGATCACCGAGCTCCTCCGCACCGAGGCGCTCGAGCGGGTGCCGGCCGAGACCGCCGGCCCTGGTGACATCATCGCGATCGCCGGCATTCCCGAGATCATGATCGGCGAGACCCTGGCCGACCCGAACGACCCGCACCCGCTGCCGCTGATCACGGTCGACGAGCCCGCGATCTCTATGACGATCGGCACCAACACCTCCCCGCTGGGCGGCCGCGAAAAGGGCACCAAGGTAACGGCCCGCCTGGTCAAGGACCGCCTTGACCGCGAGCTCGTCGGCAACGTGTCGCTGCAGGTCCTGCCGACCGAGCGCCCGGACGCCTGGGAGGTCCGCGGCCGCGGCGAGCTCGCGCTCGCCATCCTGGTCGAGACCATGCGCCGTGAGGGCTACGAGCTGACCGTGGGCCGCCCGTCGG
>DATCGA010000234.1:0-6746 GCA_036509215.1 Trebonia sp. | reverse complement strand
TCGACGGGGTCGACATCGACAACCCGGGAACGGCGCTCGACCGCAGCGGCCACCCGAACCCGGTCCCCCGGGTGGTCGGCCCGATCAGGCGGCGTCACGCGGTCGAGGTGGAAGACCTGAAGTTCCTGCGGGCTCACACGTCGCGGACGATCAAGATCACCGTGCCCGGGCCGTTCACGATGGCGCAGCAGGCGCAGGACGACTACTACGGCAGCCGCGAGGCGCTCGCCTTCGGCTACGCGGAAGCGGTCAACGAGGAGATCCGCGACCTGTTCGCGGCCGGCGCCGACATCGTCCAGCTGGACGAGCCGTACCTGCAGGCGCGGGCGGCCGAGGCCGCGCAGTACGGCGTCAAGGTCGTCAACCGGGCCCTCGACGGCGTTGCCGGCCTCGGGACGACCGCGCTGCACATCTGCTTCGGCTACGCCGCGGTCATCCACGAGCGTCCCGAGGGCTACTCGTTCCTGCCCGAGCTGGCGGCGTGCGACGTCGAGCAGATCTCCATCGAGACGGCCCAGTCCTCGCTCGACTGCTCGGTGCTGTCCGCGCTGAACGACAAGACAATCATTCTCGGCGTGCTCGACCTGTCCGACCCCGCCGTCGAATCGCCCTCGGTCGTCGTCGAGCGGGTCAGGCGGGCGCTGCCGTACGTGCCCGCGTCCCGTCTCGTGCTCGCGTCGGACTGCGGCATGAAGTACCTGCCGCGCGAGTCCGCCGACGGCAAGATGGCGGCGCTGGCGACGGCGGCGGCCGAGCTCCGGGCCGAGCTGGCGGGCTGACGCGGGTCCCGCCTCGCTAGCGCTGGGCAGCTGCCGGGCGCCCGTGGTTGTCAAGCGGCCAGGTCAGGGTGATGCCCCGGCCTACCGGCAGCGCGTGCCAGCGCCGCGCGAACTCGTCCAGCCGGGCGAGGATCCGCTCGGTCAGCCCGGACTTCAGATCCTCGGGCGGCACCCGGTCGAGCCACGAGGGCCGCTCGCCGCGGTGTCCCTGCTTTAGCTGCCAGAGCACCTGGCAGACCGAGGCAAGATCCTCGGACCGGCCCATCTGGGCGTGCTCGGCCGCGCTCGGCTTGCGCTTCGCCTCCCGGCGATTCTGGTGCCTCAGCAGCCGGCCGTCGGCCGGCCAGAACATGTTGCTCTGGCCGGCCGAGATCCGGCCGAAGGCGCCGCCGGTGAGGCGCCCTTCCGCCTCGACCAGGAAGTGCACGGCGTCGTGGGGCAGGTAGTCGTCGTATCCGGGGCCGTGCCGGGGCGCCAGCTCCGGTCCGCGCTCCCGGACGACCGTCATCAGGTACCGGCGCCCGGAATCCTTCGTGAACGTGACGTCCATGAACTTCACGGTAACTACGGCGCAGCCGGAAGGCACCCGATTTTTCGCCGCACCGGTAACCTCGGGGCCATGAAGCTCCACGTCGGCTGCGCGATGTGGACGTACGCGCCCTGGCAGGGGCGCTACCTGCCGCACCCGCTGCCGCCCCGCGAGCGCCTCAGCGCGTACGCGACCTGGTGCAACGCCGTGGAGGGCAACACCACCTTCTACGCGACGCCGAACCTCGACACGGTGCGATCGTGGGCCGAGCAGACCGACCCCGACTTCCGGTTCATCCTCAAGCTGCCGAGGCTGGTCACTCACGAGCGCCGCCTCACGGGCGTCGAGGAGCCGGTGCGGGCCTTCCTGTCCGCGATCGAGCCCCTCGGGCCGCGGGCGCACGCGCTCTGGATCCAGCTGCCGCCCTCCTTCGGACCGGACGGCCTCGGCGTCCTCGCCGCCTTCCTTCGCCGGCTCCCGCGCGAGCACCGGTACTGCGTTGAGGTGCGGCACCGCGAGTTCTTCGAGGACCCCCGGTCGGAGCAGCAGCTCGAGCGGGCGCTCGGGTACGCCGACGCCGAATGGGCGGTGTTCGACACCTCCGTACTGTTTGACACCCCGCCCGTGAGCGACGCCGAACGCGAGGCATGGACGAAGAAGCCGCGGCTGCCCCGGCGGCTGACGGCCCTCACCGCCCAGCCTGTCGTCCGCTACATCGGCCGGGACGACATGGCCCGCACGATCGCGGGCTGGCAGCACTGGCTCGACCCGGTCGCTGGCTGGCTGCGCGAGGGACGCTCCCCGACCGTCTTCATCCATACGCCCGACAACGTCAACGCGCTCGAGCTGGCACGCCGGTTCCACGACGACGTCCGGGCCCGGGTACCCGAGATCGAGCCGCTCCCCGTGCCGGCCCCGACCGGGCCGCCGACCCTCTTTTGAGCCGTTTTCCGCGTCATCCGGGCCAGCTAAGGTGAGGGCATGACGACCACGGACACGCAGCTCTCCGACGTCGCGGCCTCGGCGTCGTCGCTTCGCCGGTTCCTGCACGGGCTGTCGGGCGTCGACCAGGTTGGCGCCGAGGAGCGGGCGGCGCGGCTGGCGACGCGATCGATTAAGACGACGGCGAAACGGTTCGCCCTTGATCTCGCCACGTCGATGGTCGACCTGACGACGCTGGAGGGCCAGGACACGCCGGGCAAGGTGCGGGCCCTGTGCGCAAAGGGACGGCAGCCCGACCCGTCCGACCCGACGGCGCCGCCGGTCGCGGCGATCTGCGTCTACCCGGATCTCGTCGCGACGGCAAAGCAGGCCCTGGCCGGAAGCGGCGTGCGGGTCGCGAGCGTGGCCACCGCGTTCCCGTCCGGCCGGACAGCTCGCGCGGTGAAGATCGCCGACGTCGAGTACGCCGTCAGCCAGGGCGCCGACGAGGTGGACATGGTGATCGACCGCGGGGCGTTCCTGGCGGGCGACTACCTCGCGATCTATGACGAGATCGCGGCCGTGAAGCAGGCCTGCGGCGGGGCGCACCTGAAGGTGATTCTGGAGACCGGCGAGCTCGTCACCTACGACAACGTGAAGCGCGCCTCGTGGCTGGCGATGCTCGCGGGCGGGGACTTCATCAAGACCAGCACCGGCAAGGTGCAGCCTGCGGCGACGCTGCCGGTGACGCTGGTGATGCTCCAGTCGGTCAGGGACTTCCGCGCGGCCACCGGCCGGCAGGTCGGCGTGAAGGCCGCCGGAGGCATCCGTACCAGCAAGGACGCCATCCGCTACCTCGTCGTCGTCAACGAGACGGCCGGCGAGCAGTGGCTTACCCCGGAGTGGTTCAGGTTCGGAGCATCAAGCCTGCTCAACGACCTGCTCATGCAGCGCCAGAAGCTTGACACCGGCCACTACGCCGGCCACGACTACGTCACCGAGGATTGACCCATGGCTGTGTTCGAGTACGCGCCCGCTCCGGAGTCGCGGTCGGTCGTCCATGTCGACTCGCACTACGGGCTGTTCATCGGGGGCGAGTTCGTCGAGTCCGAGGACGGCAGCCCGTTCAAGACGGTCAACCCGGCCACCGAGGAAGTGCTGGCCGAGGTGACCGCCGCCGGCCCGCGGGACGTGGACCGCGCGGTACGGGCGGCGCGCGAGGCGTATGACAAGGTGTGGGGGCCGATGCCCGGGCACGACCGGGCGAAGTACCTGTACCGCATCGCCCGGATCCTGCAGGAGCGCGCCCGTGAGCTGGCGGTGCTGGAGAGCCTGGACAACGGCAAGCCCATCCGGGAGTCGCGCGACGTCGACGTGCCGCTGGCGGCGGCCTGGTTCTTCTCCTACGCGGGATGGGCGGACAAGCTCGAGTTCGCCGGGCTCGGCCCCGACCCGAGGCCGCTGGGCGTGGCCGGTCAGGTGATCCCCTGGAACTTCCCGCTGCTGATGCTGGCGTGGAAGATCGCCCCTGCGCTGGCCTGCGGGAACACCGTCGTGCTGAAGCCGGCCGAGACGACGCCGCTGACCGCGCTGGCGTTCGCGGACATCTGCCGCCAGGCCGAACTGCCCGCGGGCGTGGTGAATATCGTCACCGGCGCGGGCGATGTGGGCGCGGCGCTGGTATCGCACGGCGGCGTCAACAAGGTGGCGTTCACCGGCTCAACCGAGGTCGGCCGGCAGATCGCCGAGTCGATCGCCGGGACCAGGAAACGGCTGACGCTCGAGCTCGGCGGCAAGGCCGCGAACGTCGTGTTCGAGGACGCGCCGCTCGACCAGGCGGTCGAGGGCATCGTCAACGGCATCTTCTTCAATCAGGGCCACGTGTGCTGCGCCGGCTCCCGCCTGCTCGTGCAGGAGAGCGTCTACGACGAGGTGCTCGGCCGGCTGAAGGAGCGGATGACGACGCTGCGCGTCGGTGACCCGCTGGACAAGAACACGGACATCGGCGCGATCAACAGCCCGGCCCAGCTGGCCAAGATCCGCGAGTTGAGCGAGGTCGGCGCGGCCGAGGGCGCGGAGCGCTGGTCGGCGCCGTGCGAGCTCCCGGAGCACGGCTACTGGTTTGCGCCCACGCTGTTCACCGGGGTCACCCAGGCGCATCGCATCGCCCGCGAGGAGATCTTCGGGCCGGTGCTGTCGGTGCTCACCTTCCGCACTCCGGCCGAGGCAGTGGAGAAGGCGAACAACACCCCCTACGGGCTGTCGGCCGGCGTCTGGACGGACAAGGGGTCGCGCATCCTGTGGATGGCGGAGCGGCTGCGAGCCGGCGTCGTGTGGGCCAACACGTTCAACAAGTTCGACCCGGCCAGCCCGTTCGGCGGGTACAAGGAATCCGGATACGGCCGCGAGGGCGGACGACAGGGGCTGGAGGCCTACCTTGCCCACTGAGAGCAAGAGCGAGCGCGTCGAGGTGCGCAAGACCTACAAGCTCTTCATCGGCGGCGCGTTCCCGCGCAGCGAGTCCGGACGGTCCTACGTGGTAAGCGACTCCCGCGGGCGGTTCCTGGCCAACGCCGCGCTCGCCTCGCGGAAGGACGCCCGCGACGCTGTCGTGGCTGCGCTCAAGGCGTGGCCAGGCTGGTCAGCGCGGACCGGATACAACCGGGACCAGATCCTCTACCGGATCGCGGAGATGCTCGAGGGCCGCCGCGACCAGTTCGCCGCCGAGGTCGCGGCGGCCGAGGGGCTGTCGCGGGCCCGCGCCGACGCGCAGGTGTCGGCGGCGATCGACCGCTGGGTGTGGTACGCCGGCTGGGCCGACAAGATCGCCCAGGTGCTCGGCTCGAGCAACCAGGTCGCCGGGCCGTACTTCGACTTCAGCGTCCCCGAGTCCACCGGCGTCGTCGCCGCCGTCGCGCCGCAGCGGTCCACCCTCCTCGGGCTCGTGTCCGTGGTCGCGCCGATCATCGTCACCGGCAACGCGTGCGTCGTCCTCGCCTCCGAGGACCGTCCGCTGCCCGCCGTCAGCCTGGCCGAGGTGCTCGCCACCAGCGACCTGCCCGGTGGCGTGGTCAACCTCCTCACCGGCCGCGCGGCCGAGGTCGCGCCCTGGCTCGCCTCGCACCTCGACGTCCACGGCCTCGACCTCACCGGCGTCGACGACCCCGCGCTGGCCGTCGACCTGGAACGCGCCGCCGCCGGGAACCTCAAGCGGGTCCTGCTCCCCGAGCAAGAGCCGGACTGGGCCGCCAAGCCGGGGCTTACCCGGATGCGCGCCTTCCTCGAGACCAAAACCGTGTGGCATCCCGTCGGCCTCTGACGGGCGGGAGGATTCGTTGCTGGCTTCGTGGGGATGAGTCTCTTCCGGGTGTCTTTGCAACACGCTGCCGCAGCCGCCGCCGACCCCCGGCGACGCGGCATGGGAGCGCGATGACGGGACTGGAAAACGCTCTTGCGGCCAGGGCCTCCGGTTGGCGGGACGCCGACCCGGACCCGGAGACGCGGGCCGAGCTTGACCGGCTGCTCAACATCGTCGGCGCCGGTCGCGCCGATGCCGCCGATGCCGCCGCCGACGCCGAGTTGGCGGAGCGCTTCGAGGGCTCGCTGGCCTTCGGCACGGCCGGCATCCGGGCCGCGATGGGGGCCGGCCCGATGCGAATGAACCGGCTGGTAGCCGGGCGGGTGGCGGCCGGCCTGGCCCGCTATATCGCGGCCAGGGACCCGGCCGCCGCCATGGCCGGCGTCGTGATCGGCTACGACGGTCGCGCCAAGTCCGGGCTGTTCGCCATCGACTCCGCCCGGATCCTGTCCCGGGCGGGCGTCAGCGTGTCGATGCTGCCGGAGCCGCTGCCGACCCCGGTGCTCGCCTTCTCGGTGCGCCATCTGAGCGCCGCCTACGGGCTGATGGTGACGGCCAGCCACAACCCTCGCCAGGACAACGGGATCAAGGTCTACGTGCGTGACGGCGGGCAACTGCTGCCGCCCGCCGACTCCGACATCGCCTCCTTCATCGACGCGGTGGACCCGCTGCGGCTGCCCGACGGCTGGGCCGAGGGGCCGTTCGCGTTCGCGTCGGCCGATGACTCTGTAAGCGCTTACATCACGGCCGTGTCGGCCGGTGGACGGCGGCCCGGCCCCCGGCCGGGACTCACGGTGGTGCATACCGCGCTGCACGGCGTCGGGGACGCGACGCTGCGGGCGGTCCTGGCCTCGGCCGGCTGGCCGGCGCCGGTGCCGGTCGCCGCCCAGCAGCAGCCCGATCCCGACTTCCCGACCGTGCCTTATCCCAACCCGGAGGAGCCGGGGGTGCTGGAGCTGGCCTCGGCGACGGCGGAGCGCGAAGGCGCCGACTTGGTCTTGGCCAACGACCCCGACGCCGACCGGCTGGCGGTCATGGTGCCGGGCGCCGAGGGCTGGCGGATGCTCACCGGCGACGAGCTCGGCGCGCTGCTCGGGGACGCGGTACTGGCCGGGGTGGCCGGCGTGGCCGGGGTGGCCGGCGTGGCCGGGGTGGCCGG
>DATCGA010000233.1:0-10139 GCA_036509215.1 Trebonia sp. | reverse complement strand
GGCCCGGGGGCGTTCCTGCGGGTGCGGACGGCGGCGGCGTCGATCGCGCTGCCCGGGCCCGACGGGCTTGAGTCGGCGCTGCGGGTGACGGTCGACGTGGCGGCCGGGGCGCGGCTTGAATACCTGCCTGAGCCGGTTGTCGTGTCGGCCGGGGCGCGGCACGCGACGATCATCCGGGTGACACTGGCCGAGGGCGCGTCGCTGTTGCTCCGCGACGAGTTGCTACTCGGGCGGTACGGCGAGGCGGGCGGCGCCTGCCGGACGGAGCTGCGGGTCACCTACGCGGGGCGTCCGCTGCTGCGCCAGTCGCTGGAGGTATCGGGCACGGATGCGGCCGACCGGGGGCCGGCCGTGCTGGCCGGCCATCGCGGGGTCGGGACGCTGCTGCACGTCGGGTCGGCACTCGACACGCATCCGGCCGGCGCCAATGACACGCCGGCCGGCCAGGCCGGTCGGCAGACCGCGGCTGCCGTGGAGGTCCAGACGACTGCGGCCACCGTGGTGGGTCAGCCGACCGTGGCCGTCATGCCGTTGGCTGGGCCGGGGATCCTGGTGACGGCGCTGGCTAATGACGCGGTGACCCTCCGTCGCCGCCTGTCGGCTACGCCATCGACCTGAACCGCAACCTGTCGCCTACGCCGTTGACCGCGCCTATTGGGGTCCCTGGCGTAGGTGACAGGTGCACGATCCTGTCGGTGGCGTAGGTGACAGGGGCACGGGCTGTCGATGGCGTAGGAGACAGGGTTGGGGCGGGGCCAGGGGGTCCTGTGGGGCGAGGGTGATCGGGGCCGGGCGGGGTTGGGTGGCGGGGGCGGGTTAGAACTGGGACTTTAGGGCTTCGATTTCGCGGGTGTGGGCGCGGAGTTGCTCGAAGGCGGGGCGTTCGCGGATGCGGGCCAGGGCCCAGCGGACGGCGTCGGCCCGGCTGCTGGCGATGCCGACGGTGATGAGCATGTCCAGCGTGTCCAGGTCCTCCGGGCCGAGCCTGGCCATGACCGGGGTGAGGCCGGGCCCGCCGCCGCCCGGGCCGGCCGGGCCCTGGCCTAGCTGGATGACCGGCCTGGGCTTTCCTTCGCCGGGGGGCATGTCGGTCGTGAACTGGAGAGTCACCCGGGTCGGGAGCCGGTCAAGCTCGCTCCTGAGCTCGTGCAGGGCGTCGCGGTGCTCGTCGTGGAACGCGTCGAACGCCTGCCGTCGCTCCGGTTCGTCGTCCGGCGTCTCGATGATCACCCGGGCCAGCAGCTGCCCCGGCTCGATCTGCGGCTCGTCACCGTACTGGAGCACCTCGACCCGCTCGATGGGCGCGCCGGGAAAGCGCTCGTGCACCTTCTGGTCGAACTGCTCGCGGATGCGGGTGAGCTCGGCTTGTTCCATGATCGCCTCGACTCTGAGCTACGTGTGTAATCAGCGTAACTCGCGTTTCTCGGGCAATCAATGGAGTTGTTCCCGCGCGGGAGGGTCAGGCCGGGATGGCCGCCTTGGCCGTCGTCGAGGGGAGGCCGACCGGGCCCGGGCGGACGTGCAGCAGGCGGCCCGCCAGGGGCTCGGCCGCGAGCTGGTCTTCTGTGAGACCGACGCGGGCGCTGGTGATGTAGAGGTCGGCCAGGTCCGGGCCGCCGAAGGCGCAGCTGGTGGGCTGGGAGACCGGGACCGGGAGCACGGCGTCGGGCTGTCCGTCGGGGGCGAACCGGCGCAGCGCGCTGCCGCCCCACATCGCCACCCACACGCAGCCGTCCGCGTCGACCGTCAGCCCGTCGGGGACGCCTTCGGCACCGGTCAGGTCGGCGAAGGTCCGGCGGGCGAACGCCTCGCCGGTGGCCGCGTCGTAGTCGAACACGTCGACCCGGCGCAGCGGCGAGTCCGCGTAGTACATCCGCGAGCCGTCCGGGGACCAGCCGAGCCCGTTGGACACGGTCACGTTCTTGACCACCGGGTTGAGCCTGCCGCCGGCGTCGAGCCGGTACAGCTCGCCGATCGCATCGGTCTCGGCCAGGTGCATCGAGCCCGCCCAGACCCGGCCCGCCGGGTCCACCCCGGCGTCGTTGAACCGGATGCCGTCCCTGGCCGCCGGAACCTCGGCGATGGTCCTAGCGACCCACTGGCTGCCCCGCTCGGCCGGGAACAGCAGGGTCAGCGCGGAGCCGCCGGCGATGAGGATGCCGCCGCCGACGGCCGGGAACGCGGCCGACACCGGGCCGGGCGAGTCGGTGACCGTCTCCCGCGAGGGGAAGTAGGTGCGGTGCAGCCGCGCGCCCTCGATATCCACCCACAGCAGGCAGTCGTCCTCGGGCACCCAGTACGGGCCCTCGCCGAGCGCCGCCGTCACGTCTCCGACCGGCTCGACTACCGCCGCCACGTCAACCGTCATCATCGAGATCGCCTCCGCACTCCGCCGCTCCCGGCCTCACTGACAGGCAGAGATTAACTCACGTCTACCCAGCTGCGGGCGTGACGCCACTCAAGCGCTCGGTGACTGCGGGAGAGTCGTCCCGGTCCGTTCGGGCAAATGCCTTTGACCGGCTTAGTTTTTCAGCACCCGTAGCGCCGCGGCGAGGATCTCGGCTCGGTCTTCGGGCTCGAGCCGACCGCCGCTGAGCTGCACGGCGGCCAGGGTCGCGGCCTTGACCACCGCGAGCGCGGCGTTCGCGCGGATCAGGGCCGCCCGGTCGGGATCGGGGCCGGCCACCGCGGCGACCGTCTCCTGCGTGATCGTCTGCGAGGAGCGCGGAAGCTGGGCGTCGACCATCGCCAGCGCGGCCGGGTCGCGGTCGAAGATGAGGGCCAGGTCGCGGGAGTCGGCGGTGATGTCGATGATCGCGCCGAGCAGGTCGCCGGCGGTGGCGCCGGCCGGGGAGTCGAGGCTGTCGAGCAGCCGCGTGTAGCCGGTGAGCGGCCCGGCCAGCAGGCCGCCGAGGATGGCCGACTTGGACGGGAAGTGGTAGTAGAGCGCCGCCGTGGTGGTGCCGAGCTCGCGGGCGATGTCGGCGATGCTCGTCCCGGTGTAGCCCTGGCGGGCGAACAGGTCGGCCGCGATGGCGAGGATCCGCTGCCTGGTGTCGGGCTGCCTGGGGTCGTGCGGCTGTTGATGGCCGATACGATCACGCCGCCCGCCGCCTTCGTCTGGACCCGGCGGCACGTGCTTACGCTCACCGTGCTCTGCCTGGCGGCGTTGCTCGACACCATCGACGTCACCGTCGTCAACGTGGCGATGCCCGCGATCAGGGAGTCGCTGCACTTCTCCGAGAGCGGGCTGTCGTGGATGGTGAACGCCTACATGGTGCCGTTCGGCGGGTTCCTGCTGCTCGGCGGGCGCGCGGGCGACCTCCTCGGGCGGCGTCGGGTGCTGGTGGCGGGGACGGCGGCGTTCGCGCTGGCGTCGCTCGGGTCGGCGCTGGCGCCGACGGCCGGGGTGATGGTCGGCTCCCGGGCGGCCGAGGGGCTCGCGGCCGCGTTCGTGGTGCCGATGACGCTGGCGCTGCTCAGCTCCGTGTTCCCGGCCGGGCCGGGGCGCAACCGGGCGTTCGCGGTCTGGGGCGGTGGGGCTCCGCCCGGACGATCGCGCTGCTGGCCACGGCGGCGGCGCTGATCGGGTACTTCGTGATCCACGAGCGGTTCGTCGCGGGCTCGCCGCTGATGCCGCTGGCCTTGTGGCGGAACCGGACCGTCACCGGCGCCAACATCGTGTCGGCGCTGGCGGCCAGCGCGATGTTCGCGGTCTTCTACTCAACCACCCTCTACATGCAGCAGGTGCTGTACTACTCGGCGCTGCGGACCGGCCTCGCGTACGTTCCGTTCGGGCTCTCGATCCTGGTCGCGGCGGCCATCGCGCCCGCGCTGGTGTCGCTGGCCGGGATCCGCTGGACGACGATCGCCGGGGCGCTGACGTCGATTATCGGTTTCGCGCTGCTGGCCCGCATCCCGGCCGACGGGCAGCTGCTGACCGACGTCATCGTGCCGACCGTCGTCGTCGGGCTCGGCGCCGGGCTGATGATCGTGCCCACCTCGATCGCGGCGATGTCCGGGGACCAGGCCGCGAGCCACGGGGTCGCCTCGGCCTTGCTCAACGTCAGCCGCCAGCTCGGCGGGGCGCTCGGCCTGGCGGTGATATCGGCCGTCGTCGCGAGTGTCACCGCCCGCTCGGCCGTCACCGGGCACGGCGCTGCGGTCGCGCTCACGGCCGGGTTCCGGGTCGGGTTCGTGATCAGCGCCGCGCTGGTCGGTGTGAGCGTTCTCACCGCCGCCGCGCTGCTGCGCGAGGAAGGCCGTGGCCAGCGCGTCAACCTGGTTGAACTGCAGGCCAGCTAGCGCGGAGGCGGCGCGGGACGGGGCGAATCGGGTACATACCATGGCAGTGGTGGCCCCTGACGGGGCCGGGGAGGAGCAGTCGTGATGCCCGGTGTTCTTGATGCTCGTGAGCGTGACGAGGCGATGCGGAAGCTGGCCTCGGGGCCGCTCGATGTGCTGGTGATCGGGGGCGGCATCACCGGCGCCGGGGCCGCGCTCGACGCGGCCTCGCGCGGCCTCCGGGTCGGGCTGGTCGAGGCCCGCGACCTGGCGGCGGGCACCTCGAGCAGGTCGAGCAAGCTCATCCACGGCGGCCTGCGCTACCTCGAGCAGGGTGACTTCAAGCTCGTCAAGGAGGCCCTGCGGGAACGCGACCTGCTGGTCAGCAGGCTCGCTCCGCACCTGGTGCGCCCGGTGCCGTTCCTCTACCCGCTGTACCGGAAGGTGGTGGAGCGGCCGTACGTCGGCGCGGGCCTGGTGATCTACGACGCGCTGGAGGGCATCAAGCGGCCCGTCCCGCACCACCGGCACCTGACCATCCGCGGCGCGCTGCGCCGGGCCCCGGCGCTGCGGCCCGATCGGCTGGCGGGCGCCATGCTCTACTACGACGCCCAGGTCGACGACGCCCGGTACACGGTCACGGTCGCGCGGACGGCGGTGCGGCACGGCGCGACGGTGGTGACCCGCGCGAGCGCGGTGTCGCTGCTGCGGGACGGCTCGCGGGTGACCGGCGCGCGGGTGCGGGATGAGGAGAGCGGGCGGACGTTCGACGTCGCGGCGACGACGACCGTCGTCTGCGCCGGGGTCTGGTCGGACCCGGTGTTCGCGGCCAGCGGCGTGCGGGCCGGGTATCAGGTCCGGATGTCCAAGGGCGTGCACCTGGTGATGCCCCGGTCGGCGATCGAATCCGAGACCGGCATGATCATCCGGACCAGCAAGAGCGTGCTGTTCTTCATCCCGACCGGCGACCGGTGGATCGTCGGCACGACCGACACCGAGTGGTCGGGCGACCGGGCCGAGCCCGGCGCTACCGCCGAGGACGTCGACTACATCCTCGGCGAGGCCAACCGGGTGCTGGCGCGGCCGCTGTCGCGCTCTGACGTGCTCGCGGTCTACGCCGGGCTGCGGCCGCTGGTGGCGGAGCCTGCGCCGGTCAAGGAATCGAAGCGCGCGGACGCGAAGGGCGGGGCCGACGGCGGGGACGGCGACGGTTCGGAGAAGCCGACGACCAAGCTGTCGCGCGAGCACGTGGTCGACGCGCCGCTGCCCGGCCTGGTCTCGATCGCGGGCGGCAAGTTCACCACCTACCGGCTGATGGCGAAGGACGTCATCGACGCCGCGGTCGAGAACTTCCCCCGTCCGGTGCCGCCGTCGGTCACCGGCGAGCTGCCGCTGCTCGGCGCCGACGGGCTGCCCGCGGTCCGCGCCTCGGCCCAGCGGCTGGCCGACGACTACGGCGTGCCCCTGGCCTCGGTCGAGCACCTGGTCGCCCGGTACGGCGCGACCGCGGTCGAGGTCCTCGAGCTGATCCGGGCGGACAAGTCGCTCGGCGCTTCCCTCGCCGGGGGCGGTCCTTACCTGCGGGCCGAGGTCGCCTACGCGGTCACCCACGAGGGCGCGCTGCACGTCACCGACGTGCTCGCCCGCCGGGTGCGGCTGCTCATAGAGTCGGCCGACTCGGGGGCGGCGGTCGCCCCCGAGGTCGCCGCGATCATGGCGCCGCTGCTGGGCTGGAACCGGCGCCGCCGTTCGGCCGAGGTCCGCGAGTACCAGGCCTTCGCCGTCACCAACGCCGCCGCCCTGCGGGCTCCGGCCGCGGTCGGGGACGCGTCGGCTCAGGAGCTCGTCCCGGCCTAGGGTCCGGGTCTGGGTTAGTTACATTTTTACAATCTGGTTACAAGGGATATATTCGCCATCAGCAATGTAGGGAGGTCCGCCGCGACTACGGGCGAGGCCGTCGGGACGGAGTCTGCTGGTGGACCTTAACCCCTATGTGGTGCTTGGCAGCGCCATCGTCGGGCTGCTCGTCGGGCTGACCGGGGCCGGGGGCGGGGCGCTGATGACGCCGATGCTGATCCTGCTCTTCCACGTCAAGCCGTCCACGGCGATCTCCAGCGACCTGGTCGCGGCGGTGGTGATGCGGCCGGTCGGGTCGGCCGTCCACATGCGCAAGGGCACCGTCAACTACGGGCTGGTCGGGTGGATGTGCCTCGGGTCGGTGCCGATGGCGTTCCTCGGCGCGTACCTGCTGCACCTGTTCGGCGGCGGGACGGCCCAGCAGGCCAACGTCGAGACCCTGCTCGGCGCGGCGCTGCTGCTCGGCACGGCCGGGATGCTGCTGCGCTCGTGGCTCGACCGCAGGAGCGGCCAGCAGCGGACGCTGGCGATCGAGGCGCTGCGGATCAAGCCCTGGATCACGGTCGCCATCGGCGCGGTGGGCGGGCTGGTCGTCGGCATGACGTCGGTCGGGTCCGGGTCGCTGATGATCGTGCTGCTGCTGTTCGCCTACCCGGCGCTGTCGGCCGGGCAGCTGGTGGGGACCGACCTCACCCAGGCGGTGCCGCTGACCGCCGCCGCCGCGCTCGGCGCTCTGGCCTTCGGTCACGTCGAGTTCGGGGTGACCACGGCGCTGATCATCGGCTCGGTCCCGGCCGTGCTGGTCGGGTCGTTCCTGTCCTCGCGGGCGCCGGACAAGTACATCCGGCCGGTGATCACCTTCGTGATCTTCGCCTCGGGGCTCAAGTACGCGGGACTTGGCACCACCGCCCTCGGCTGGACGCTCTGCCTGGTGGTGCTGGCGTGCGGCGGCTACTGGCTGGTGCGGAACAAGCCCTGGCTGGCCGATCGAAGCGTCAGCGAGGCGGATCCGGGGCCTGGCCAAGAGCTGACGGCTGACATCCTTAACAGGTGATGGACGAGAGCCAGGGCCAAGGTCACGGCCAGGCGCCAGGCCAGGCGGCGGCGATGCAGGCGGCGGTCCGCGATGAGGGGCCGCAGTTCGCGCTGCCGCTGGTGGTGCGGGTGGAGCGGGGGGATCCGCCGACCCGGACCGATGCGCTCGAGGGGGCCGCTCGCGCCGTTCTTGAGTTCCTGTCCGACCCTCGTGTCACCGGGGCCGACGGGGTGGACGGGGAGTGGACGGCCGTCGAGCGGGCCTGGGAGGACGCGCGGATCCGGAAGGTGGTGCGGCGGGCTCGGGGGGCCGCCTGGGAGCGGGCCCGGTCGCTGCCGGGGATCACGGTCGAGCAGCGGACGGCCGAGGTGCGGGTGTACCCGCCGGTGCCGGTCGACGAATGGCCCGCCGACCTGGCCAGGCTGCAGGTTTCCGGTACCGACTTCGAGGATCCGGCCCCGCCGGGTGACGTGCCGGACGGGGTGCCGGTGCTGTGGCTGAATCCGGAGCTGCCGATGTCGACCGGGAAGGCCATGGCGCAGGTCGGCCACGGTGTGCAGCTGGCCTGGTGGGAACTGGAACCGACGGCCCGTTCGAAATGGAAAGACGTTGATTTTGACCTTCGAGTCCGGACGGCCGGGGTCGGCCAATGGAAGGAACTGCTGGCAAGCGGGCTGCCGGTGGTCACCGACGGGGGATTCACCGAGGTCGCGCCCGGGTCGGCGACGGTCGTGGCCGACCACCCGATGCTGCGGGCAAGCTTGTTACGTTTGAGTCTGATGTGACAATTGATGCCGAGCCGGATAACTGATCAGGTTCTTTCTCGCTAAAAACGCGGCTTCTCGTGCTATTTCTTCAACTTTCGTGGCTATTGCATCAATAAGATGCCCCCGACGTCGCTTCGCGTGGGGGGAGGGCCAGCGCCATGGCCGCGCAGCCCACGACCGCGCCGGTCCTGTCCGGGCCGGTGCCTCCGCTGGCCGCTGGCTTCCATGCGCGCCAGGAGACCGGGTTCGGGCTGGCCGACGGGCTCCGCCCGGGCGAGACGATCCTGCTCGTCCCGGCCCAGGGGGCAGTCCCCGACGGCGGGCTGACCGCGGCCGGGGTTGCGGGCGGGGCCACCGGCGGCACCGCCGGCGGGACCGGGAAGACCCAGCTCGCGGTCGGCTTCGCGCACCAGCTGTGGTCTACCCGCTCGGTCGACCTGCTGGTCTGGGTGGCGGCGGGCAGCCGGGCCGGGATCGTGGCCGGCTACGCCCGCGCCGCCGCCGACCTGAGCCTGGCCGATGGCGGTGCCGCGACCGGGACCGGCGGGACCGGGGCGGGGATCGGGGCCGGGGCTGGGATCGGCGCGGGAATCGGGGCCGGCGCGGGCGGTGACACGGCCGACAGCGGGGCGCAGCGGTTCCTCGACTGGCTGCGCCGGACCGAGCGCCGCTGGGCGGTCGTGCTCGACGGGGTGACGTCGCCGGTCGACCTCGACGGGCTCTGGCCGCGCGGGCCGGGCGGCCAGGTCGTGGTCACCAGCCGGCTGCGGGCGGACGAGCTGGCCGGCCCGGGCGCCCGGGTGACCGCCTACGACGTCCCCGGGTTCAGCCGGCGCGAAGCGGTCGGCTACCTCAACACCCGGCTGGTCAGCTTTCCCGACCAGCGGATCGAGGCGCTCGACCTGGCCGCCGACCTCGGGGGCCTGCCGCTCGCGATCGCCCAGGCGGCGGCGGTGATCATCGTGGCCGAGGGCACCTGCCGGGACTACCGGGCCGAGTACGCGCAGCGGCTGCGCGCGGCCGCGCCCACCGCCATCGACGGCTGCCCGCATTCGCTCCAGACCACCTGGTCGATCGCGGTCGAGTACGCGCACGAGCTGCCGCCGGCCGGCCTGGCCTGGCCCGCCCTCGCGTTCGCGTCCATGCTCGACACCAGCGGCATCCCGGCGGCGGTGCTCACCGCCCCGGCCGCGTGCGAGTACATCACCGGCAGGCCCGAGGTCGGCCCGGCCGAGCAGACCCTGGTCACGACCGCCTACGACGCGCTCGAAGGGCTCGGGCTGGCGGCCGTCGACGCGACCAGCACCGCGCGCACGGTCTGGCTGCACTCCAGCGTCCGGTCCTGCGTCCGCGCGTACCTGACCCCCGCCAGCATCGACCAGGTGGTGCAGGCGGCGGCGACCGCGCTGGCCGAGGCCTGGCCGCAGTCCGGAGCGTCGCCGGACCTCGGCCAGGCGCTGCGGGACTGCACCGCCGCGCTGCACGCCTTCGCGGGCGACCTGCTGTGGAAGCCGCAGGCCCATCCGGCGCTGGTCAGGGCCGGGATGTCGCTGTTCGAGGCGCCCGTGCTCGCTGACTCCGCGATCGCTTACTGGCAGGCGATGGCGGGCGCCTCCGGTCAGCTGCTCGGGCCCGGGCACGAGCAGTCGGTGTTCGCCCGCGGCCAGCTGGCCGACGCCTACGCCGTGGCCGGACGGCCCGCTGAGGGGCTCGCCGCGACCGAGGCGGCGCTGGCCGACCGCGAGCGGGCCCTGGGGCCCGAGCATCCGCTCACGGTGACCGCGCGGGTCGGCGCGGCCCGCTCGCTCGAGGCGGCCGGGCGGACGGCCGAGGCGATCACGCTGTACGAGCAGGCGCTGGGCTCGCGCGAGCGGATGTTCGGCGGGGCGCACCGGGAGACGCTGGCGCTGCGGGCGCGGCTGGCGGCCGCGTACTCGGCCGCCGGGCGGCCCGGCGACAGCATCAGCCTCTACGAGCGGACCCGGTCCGACGCCGAGCGGGCACTGGGGCCGCTGGACCCGGACACGCTGGCGGCCGGCTCCGGCCTGGCCGCCGCCTACACGGCGGCGGGCCAGTGGCGCGAGGCGATCTCCGCCTGCCAGCGCGCGCTGGCCGACCGGGAGCGGGCGCTGGGGGCCGAGCACCCGGACACGCTGGCGGCGCGGACGCAGCTCGCGAACGCCTACCGGCTCGGC
>DATCGA010000232.1:0-16168 GCA_036509215.1 Trebonia sp. | reverse complement strand
GCACAGGCCGACCACGGCCAGGCCGGGGAAGGCGGCCAGCACCATGGCCGCCACCGCGGGCAGGCCGAGGTCGGCCAGCACCACGTCGGGCTCGAGCTCGCGGCAGGCGGCCAGCGCGTCTTCGGTGGTGGCGGCCTCGCCGACCACGTCGAACCCGGGCTCGCCGACCGACAGCAGCCGGGCCACCCCGGCCCGCAGCAGCGGCCTGCCCGCCGCGACCAGGACCCGCAGCCGCGACCCGGGCCGCGCCTGGCCGGGCCTTCTGAGCTCGGCCGCGCGTCTGGCGGTCTCGGCCAGGTCCGCCTCGGCCGCGTCGAGGTGCAGCCTGATCGACATCAGCCGCCGGCCGAGGCTGTCCTGGACCTCGCCGAGCAGCCGGTCGCGCTCGCTCGCGGTCGCCTCGGCCCGGGCCCGCTCCTCGGCCGCCTCGTGCATCCGCGCGGTCGCCAGCGCTATCGCGGCGTGCCGGGCGAACAGCTCGAGCAGCTCGGCGTCGTCGGGGCCGAACAGGCGGCGTTCGTCCCGGCTGAACACCACGCAGGCGCCGATGACCTGGCCCCGCCACTCCAGCGGCACGCCGATGACCCCGCGCAGCGTGGCCCGGTCCTCGGCCGCCACGTGGCCGCCCTGCACCTGGTCGTAGCGGTCGAACCAGACCGGCGCCCGGCGGGCGACCACGACGCCGGTCATCCCCTCGCTGAGCGGGAAGACCTGGCCCGACTGGCAGGCGACCCCGGTGTCGGCCTCCTTGCGATAGGTCCCGGCGACCTCGTCGACGCTGCAGATCGAGCCTGCGGTGCAGCCCAGCAGCTCGGTGCAGCGCAGCAGGATCCGCTGCAGCAGCGGGCGGAGCGAGAACTCGCCCGCCAGGTCCTCGGCCACGGCGATCAGCCCGGCCGCCCGGGCGGCGGCGTCGGCCGGCAAGGCGGCGAGGTGCTGGCCGCGCCCGCGGGCGACGATCCGGCGGTCGGCGGACACTGCGCCCCCACTCCCGCATCTGCGACAACGCTGTCGCCACCGCGCGGCGTGCGCGGCGGTCAGTTCCGAGCATCGCCCCGGTTGTTGCGCGCCGTCAAGGCGGCCGGCGCCGTCCGGCACGCACGATCAAAGATCATTTAGTCGAACTCCGTGGCGTTTCCGGGGCTATAGCACCGGAAACGCCATGGATCTCCTCGATCGGGGCGGTGGGGGTGCGAGGCGGTGGGGGTTCGGAGCGGGGACGGGATGGGTGGGGCCACGGTCCGTTCGAGATGACGGATTTGATGAACTTGACTGGAATGACGAGCGCCCCGGGGCCAGAGAGAATCTGGCGCCCGGGGCGCTTGCGTTGACTTGCGGTCGGCCGGGTCAGTGCTCCTCGTGGGAGTCGTCGTCGCCGGCGCCGATGGCGGCGTGCTCGCCGCCCTCGATCGCCTCGTGGCCGTCGGGACCGTGGCCGTTGCCGTGCCCGTTGGTGGGCTCGACGGTCTCGGTGAAGGCCCGGTTGGCGTACGTCCTCGCCCAGCCCAGCGGGCCGCGGGCGGCCGGGGCGGGAACCCCGTTGGCGTCCGCCTCGACCGGTGTCGGCAGGGCCTTGACGACGTGCTTGGTGTCGACGACCCCGCGCTCCTCGTCGGTGAGCGGACGCTCCTCCTCGACGAACTCGCCGTTCGGCAGCTGGTGGATGATGCCGATCTCGACCCCGTGGGTGAGCAGGCCGGCATCCTTTCGCTGCAGCCCGAGGCATATCCGTTTCGTTATGTAATAACCGCCGATGGGCAGTATGAAGACCGCGAACCGGGATATCCAGGTGATCGTGTAGAGCGGGATGTCGAACCGGTCGGCGAGCACGTCGTTCCCGCCCTCCGCCCACAGCACGCCGTAGAACAGGACTGCGGCGACGCCGACGCCGGTGCGGACCGGGGCGTTGCGGGGCCGGTCGTTGATGTTGTGGATGGACTTGTCGCCGGTCGCCCACTGCTCGAAGAACGGCCACAGCCCGGCCCCGGTGAAGATGATGCCGAGCGGCACCAGGGCAGGGATCAGCACCGAGAGCGAGAGCGTGTGCCCGAGGAAGTTGATCTCCCAGGCGGGCATCATGCGCAGGGATCCCTCGAGGATGCCGAAGTAGAAGTCGGGCTGTGACGCCGACGAGATCGCCAGCGGCGTGTAGGGGCCGTACTGCCAGACCGGGTTGATCTGCGCGAACGTCGACAGCACGACCAGGGCGCCGAAGATGAAGAAGAACCAGGCCTGGCCCTTGAGCAGGAAGTACGGGAAGAACGGCTGCCCCACCACGTTCTTCTCGGTGTTCTCCAGGGCCGGCATCTGCGTGTGCTTCTGGTGGAACATGATGAACAGGTGCGCGGTGATCAGGCCCAGGATCAGGCCCGGGATCAGGAACACGTGCAGGATGTAAAACCGGGGGATGACCGAGTCGCCCGGGAACCCGCCGCCGAACAGGAAGTACGACGCGTAGGTGCCGACGATCGGGATGCCCTGCAGCACGCCCTCGGTGATCCGCAGGCCGGCGCCGGAGAGCTGGTCGTCGGGGAGCGAGTAGCCGAACAGGCCCTCGATCATGCCCAGCGTGAACAGCACGATGCCGATCAGCCAGTTGATCTCGCGCGGCTTGCGGTACGCGCCGGTGAAGAACACCCGGAGCATGTGCGCCATGATCGCGACCATGAACAGATCGGCCGCCCAGTGGTGGATCTGCCGCATCAGCAGCCCGCCGCGAACGTCGAACGAGATGTTCAGCGTCGACTGGTACGCCTGCGACATCGAGATGCCGTCGAGCTTGGTATACGAGCCGTGGTAGATCACGGCGCTGCTCGACGGGACGAAGAAGAGCGCCAGGTAGGTCCCGGTCAGCAGCAGGATCACGAACGACCAGAGCGCGATCTCGCCCAGCATGAACGACCAGTGGTCAGGAAAAACCTTGTGCATCAGGACCCGGACGCCCTTGGCGCCGTGGAACCGATCGTCGAGCCAGCCGCCCACTCCGGAGACGGGGGCCGGGATCTTTACTGCGTCGTCGCTCATCCGCGCTCCCAGAAGCTCGGGCCGACCGGCTGGGTGAAGTCGCTGGCCGCCGCGATGAAGCCGTTGCTGTCAACCATCAGCGGCAGTTGCGGCAGCGGGCGTGGTGCCGGGCCGAAGATCACGCTCGCCCCGGCCGACGCGTCGAACGTCGACTGGTGGCACGGGCAGAGGATGTGGTGCGTGGTCTGCTCGTACAGCGCAACCGGGCAGCCCACGTGGGTGCAGATCTTGGAGTAGGCGACGATCGTGTTGTCGATCGTCCAGTTCTGCGTCGACACGGTCACCCCGCCCACGACGTTCGTCGGGACGTTGAGCTGGCCAGGCTCGAACTTGATCAAGATCACGCCCGCCTTCGCCAGCGCGTCCTGGTCGTCCTGGAACCCCTCGGGGATCACGGTGATCATCGACCCGGCCACGGACAGGTCGGCCGGCGTCAGCGGCCGCAGGCCGCCCAGCGTCACCGCGCGCAGCCCCTTGCGCCAGACCGTGGTCCGCAGGCTGTTCTGCGGCAGCGGGCCGAGGTCGCGCAGCAGCACCAGCGGCGCCACCGCCAGCGGCAGCGTCGCCAGCAGCATCGTCCGGCGGATCAGCGGCCGCTTGGTGATCTGGGAGATCGCCGCGCCCTCGGCGAACGACCGCTGGAACGCGGCCCGGTCGGCCGGGGCGGAGTTCAGGTCGTGCCGCTCCTCCTGGATCTCGATGTTCGGGGTCAGGTGCCTGACCCAGATCATCGAGCCGGCGCCGAGCGCGAGCAGCGCGACGCCGAGGGCCGAGCCGAGCGCCAGGTTCGACCGGAAGACGGCGACGACGGCGTCGGCGCCCTTCGGGATCGTCGACTGCCCGACCTCGAGTCCCACGTAGGCCGCGATGAACCCGCAGCCCGCGAGGAACGCGAGGATGAACAGGGCGGCGACGACGCGCTCGGCGTTCTTGGCGTGGTCGACCATCGACGGCTCGGCCGAGAAGGCCGGCTCGTCGGGCTGCTCGATCACGTCGACCGCCGTCGGGGCGGGGAAAGGAGTCCCTATCACCCGGCGCGGGCCGGGGATCTCCTCCGGAGAATCACTCATCAGAGCTCATCCTCTCCAGCATGGACCACTGGGTCACGCCGCTTGGCGGTGAGCCACATGGCGACGAGCACGAGGAAGCCGAGGCCGCCGAGCCAGGCCAACAGGCCCTCGCTGACCGTACCGGTGCGGCCGAGGGAGAAGCCGCCGGGGTTGGCCTCGTTCCGCGTGGCGATGATGTAGGCGATGATGTCCTTCTTCTCGGCCGGCGTGACCGCGCCGTCGCCGAATACCGGCATGGCCTCCGGGCCGGTCAGCATCGCCTCGTAGATCTGGGTCGGCGTCGCCGCGTTGAGCGGCGGCGCGTTCTTGCCGTAGGTCAGCGCGCCGCCGGCCCCGGCGAAACCATGGCACTGGGCGCAGTTGGTGCTGAACAGCACCTGGCCGAGGGCCGTGTTGGCGCCGGCCGTGGAGACCTGGCTGGAGGCCGGGATGGACGGGCCGCCGCCGAGGGAGGAAATGTAGCTGGCGATGTCGTAGATCTCCGCCGGGGTGAAGTCCGACGGCTTGCGCTCGTTCTCCGCGCCTAGCTCCTTGGCGGGCATGCGGCCCGTCGACATCTGGAAGTCAACCGCGGCCGCGCCGGCGCCGATGAGCGACGGCGCCACCGACGTGCCCTGGGCGTCGAGCCCGTGGCAGGTGGCGCAGCTCTGGATGAACAGCGAATGACCTTGCGAGGTCTGCGTAGTGTCCTGGGCAGGTGCCGAGGCCGACGCGCCGCCGCCGGCTAGCGCGGCATAGCCCGCGCCGACGGCGACAAGTCCGGCTGCTACGGCCGCATAGCCTGCGGCCGGATGCCTGCGCCGGGAGATGATCGAACTCACTCGGTATCCCCTGGGTTACTGGATGAGGTAGATGGTCGTGAACAGGGCGATCCACACGACGTCGACGAAGTGCCAGTAGTACGACACGACGATCGCGCTGACCTGCTGTTCATGAGTGAATTTCTTAGCGGCGTACGTGCGCCCGAGCAAGAAGCAGAACGCGATCAGACCGCCGACCACGTGCAGGCCGTGGAACCCGGTGGTCAGGTAGAACACTGACCCGTAGTTGCTCGAGGAGATCGTCAGGTGGTCAACCCTGACCAGCTGCGACCACTCGTACGCCTGCCCGCACACGAAGTACAGGCCCATGATGAAGGACAGCACGTACCACTCGCGCAGTCCCCACTTCATGAAGTTCCAAATGCTCGCCACGCGCCTGATCTGGCCACGCTCAACCGCGAACACGCCCATCTGGCAGGTGACCGACGACAACACGAGCACGGTCGTGTTGGTCGAGCCAAGCGGGATGTTCAGATGAGCCATGGGCCACGGGAGGCCCTGGCCTTTGTCTACCGAACGGATCGTGAAGTACATCGCAAACAGCGCAGCAAAGAACATGAGCTCACTGGACAACCAGATGATGGTGCCCACACTCACCAAGTTCGGTCTGCTGGCCGGACTGCGCGGTACCGGTGCCGTCTCGGTCACGGATGTCGTCGCCACGATCGCCATTATTACGACACCCCGTAGGGGATGCGCAGCCGACCCCCCGACTTTGGTCCAAGTTCCCTGGAAGATCGTCCGCCGGGCCCGGTTTCCGCAGGTTCGCTGCTGGCCTCCCCGCGCGCCCGCTTCGGCTCTTGGACCGCTAGGATGCTGGTCCATGAAGGTCGTCGTTTACAGTCACGACGCCGACACGCGGGCAGAGATGAAGCTCGCGATCGGCGCTCGCCCCGCCCCTGACGTCCCGGAAGCGGAGATCGTCGAGGTGGCGACCGCTCCGGCGCTGTTCCGGCTGCTCGACGCGGGCGGCATCGATGTCATGGTGCTCGACGGCGAGGCGCAGCCCGCCGGCGGCATGGGCGTCAGTCGCCAGGCCAAGGACGAGATCTATAACTGCCCGCCTGCGCTGCTGGTCATCGGCCGGGCAGACGACCGCTGGCTCGCGACCTGGTCCCGGGCCGAAGCGGTGATCAGCCACCCGATCGACCCGGTCGCGCTGGCCAAGGAAGTGGCCGCGCTGATGCGATCGCGGGCCGGTTCGCTCCCCTCGGCCAAGTAAACAGCGCAAAAGCATAACGATATCGAACGGACCGTTTGTCCCGCCTTCAGGTCCGCCCCCTCCTGAATAGGTGCCAACCGATGGACACTCCGACCTGGCCGGCTTTGATCCGCGCGCTCATCGGCGGGCGGGCGCTGACCGCCGAGCAGACGGCCTGGGCCATGAACGAGATCATGGAGGGGGCCGCCTCCCCCGCCCAGATCGCCGGGTTCGGGGTGGCGCTGCGGGCCAAGGGCGAGACCGCGGCCGAGATGTCCGGGCTGGCGGCGGCGATGCTGGCGCACGCGACCCCGATCAGCATCCCCGGCCCGGTGACCGATCTGGTCGGTACCGGCGGCGACGGGCTGCTCACGGTCAACGTGTCGACGATGGCGACCATGGTGGCGGCCTCGGCCGGGGTGCCGATGGTCAAGCACGGGAATCGGGCGGCGTCCTCGGCCTGCGGCTCGGCCGACGTGCTGGAGGCGCTCGGGGTGGTGATCGACCTGCCGGCCGCCGCCACCGAGGCGCTGTTCGCCGAGGTCGGCATCGCGTTCCTGTTCGCGGCCATGTACCACCCGGCGTTCCGGCACACCGGCCCGGTCCGGCGCGAGCTCGGGGTGCCGACGGCGTTCAACTATCTGGGGCCGCTGACCAACCCGGCCCGGCCGACGTCGCTGGCGGTCGGCGTCGCCGATCCGCTGATGGGGCCGGTGCTGGCGGGGGTGTTCGCCGCGCGCGGGGAGTCGGCCCTGGTGTTCCACGGCGACGGCGGCCTCGACGAGCTCAGCACGAGCGGGCCGTCGACGGTCTGGGTCGCCTCCGACGGGGCGGTGACCGTGGCCGAGTTCGATCCGGCCGCGGTCGGGCTGCCGCGGGCGTCGATCTCGGACCTGCGCGGCGGTGACCCGGCTGTGAACGCCTCGGTGGTGCGCGCGGTGCTGGCCGGGCAGGCCGGCCCGGTCCGCGACATCGTGCTGCTCAACGCGGCCGCCGCGATGACCGCGGCCCGGCTCGGCGGTTCGGGCGGTTCTGGCGGTTCCGGCGGTTCGCGCGCTTTCGGCGAGGCGGGCGTGACCTGCTCCGACTCCGACTCGCTGACCAAGGCGCTGGGCGACGGGCTGGCCCGGGCGGCCGCGGCGGTCGACTCCGGCGCCACGGCCGACCTGCTCGACCGGTGGACGCGGGCCAGCCACCGGCTGGCGACGCCGCGCCCGCGCTCGTAGCGTTCGCGGATGGTGCGCCCTGCGGGCGCTTCTTGCTGTTATCTGATCGTTGCGTGGCCGTCGTACCGGCCTTGCCGGCCACGGGTCGGAATGGATGTTGTGCCGGGGGGCCACGGTGCCAGTTGGGCTGCGGCGGCTCTTGCCGCGCACCTGTCGGCTACGCCAGCGACAGGATGCGGCTGCTGTCGGCTACGCCAGCGACCGCGCCTAGTGGGGTCGCTGGCGTAGCCGACAGATCCCGTTTGGGGTCGGTGGGGAAGCCGACAGGCCCGGCTGGCGTCCACCGGTCCGACGGGGCCGGCGACAGAGTCGCGTGGGGTCGATGGGACGGGTAACGGGCCGGTGACGCCGTCGGGTAAGCCCGTGACGGTGCCTGTCGGGGTCGATGGCGCACATGACGGCTCCCGTTTCTGGTCGGTGGGGTGGCGGCGCTCAGACGGGCTCGCCCTGGATGGCGAAGCCCGACAGGCGGCGGGTGGCGAGGATGAGGGCGCCGACGGTCACGATCGCGCCGAGGATCACCGAGGTGGCCAGCGTCAGGCCCGCGTTGAGGTTCGTGTCCGGGTGGATGGCGTTGGCGATGCCGAGGCAGTAGTGCGCGATCGAGAGGATGCGGGCCCCGCCGACCAGGTTGCTGAGCAGGCCCTCCCAGATCAGCACGTAGAGCAGGCCGAACGCGATCGCGCGGGTGGTCAGCACCGACGCGAGCACGAACACCGCGCTGTAGATCAGCGACCCGGCCAGGGCGCCGACGAACAGCGCGAACGCGAGCTTGGCGCTATCGGGGGCGAGCAGCCCGGCCAGCAGCTCGGGCACGGCGGCGAACAGCGCCGTCACCGCCGCCGCGACCGCGAACTTGGTCACCACGATGGACCCGCGGCGAACCGGCGTGGCCAGCAGGTGGATAGCGCTGCCGTCGTCGATTTCGGCCCCGAGCACGCCGGTGCCCACGATCAGCGCGGTGAGCGGCAGCAGGACCGAGAAGCCGAAGTCGCCCAGCACCCGGTCCGGCCACAGCACGTCCGGTCCCGGTTTCGACGCGCGCAGCACCAGGGTGAGCGCGATGAGGATCACGGCCGGGATCGCGAACAGGAACGCGCGCCTGCGGCCCAGCGTCGCCCGGAGGGTGAGGGCGGCGATCGTCGGGTTGAAGTAGGCCGACATGACGGTTAGCTCCCTTGGCTCGAGATCAGGTAGCCGAAGACGCTCTCCAGCGATTCATCGGTCGGCAGCAGCTCGCGCAGCGCGATCTTGTGGTCCCGGGTGAGCACCGCGATCTGCGCGCAGAAGGCGCCGAAGTCGCTGGTCCGCACCTGCAGGCCCTTGGCCGTGAGCTCGACGGCGGTCGTGTACGGCCGGCCGACGAGCAGCGCCGCCAGCCTGCGGTCGTCGGAGGAGCGGACGTTGAAGACGTGCGGACGGCTGGTCATCAGCCGCCTGATCGCCCGGAAGTCGCCCGAGGCGGCGAGCCGGCCGGCCACCATCACCTGGATGGTGCCCGACAGCCGCTCCACCTCCTCGAGGATGTGCGAGCTGAACAAGATCGTGCAGCCTTCGGCGCCGAGCTTGCCCAGCAGCTCCATCATGTGGATCCGCTGCCGCGGGTCCATGCCGTTGAAGGGCTCGTCAAGCAGCAGGATCTCCGGCTCGTGGACGAGGGCGGCGGCGACCTTGATCCGCTGCCGCATGCCCTTGGAGTAGGTGGCGATCCTGCGGTCGGCCGCCTGCCCCATGTCGGTCATCTCGATCGCCTTCCTGGTGGCGGCGTCCGGGTTCCCCAGCTTGTGCAGCCTCGCGGTCGACCGGACGAACTCCTCGCCGGTGAGGAAGGCGTAGACCGAGTCGCGTTCCGGCACCAGGCCGAGACTGCGGTAGATGTCCGGGTTTCGCCAGGTCGGCACCGGCTCGCCGAGGACCGGGTGTACGGTCAGCGTCCCGCGCGACGGCGCCAGGAAGCCGGCGATCATGTGCAGGATGGTCGACTTGCCCGCGCCGTTGGGGCCGAGCAGGCCGGTGACGCCGGGGCCGATGTCCATCGTGATGTCGTTGACCGCGACGACGTTGCCGTACCAGCGGCTGACGTTCTTGATCTGGATGACGGTCATGACAGGCGCGCCTTCCGGTAGCGGGCGGCCAGGCCGTAGAGGCAGAGCGCCGTGATGGCGACGAGGACGAGGGCGTAGACGACCCCGAAGCCGCCGGGGCTGGAGACGCTGTCGGCCGGGTTGGTGCCGCCCAGCCACATGCGCACGCCGTCGAACAGGGTGAACGGGCTGAACAGGCCGGAGACCTTGTCCGCGAGGCTCGGCACGTAGACCAGCGGGTGCACCTGGATCGGGCCGCCTGGCCCGCCCTTGATGGCGGCGGCCTGCGGCCCCTGGTTCTGCGGGCCCTCGACCTGGAGCAGGATCTCGGCCAGGGTGAAGGTGAGCAGCAGGACGATCGCGACCGCGCCGGTGGCGAACGCCCGGCGGCCGGTCAGGCTGGCGAGGAACAGGCTGATCGCGGCCAGCACCACCGCCCACATGAGGCCGACCAGGAGGCCGGGGATCAGCGCCCTGGTCTCCGCCCAGACGGCGCTGCCGCCGTGCACGTTGGCGATCGAGCCGGCGTAGAGGAGCAGCAGCGGAACCTCCAGCATCACCAGGCAGGCGCCGGTGAACGCGAGGTACTTGGCCAGCGGGTAGTCGATCGTCTTGATCGGGCGCGCGAAGTACAGCGGCAGCACCCGGCTGCGCAGGTCCCTCGACACCAGCTCGGGCGCCTGGACGGCGACGAAGACGGTCATGACCAGGTCGCGCAGCGCCGGCGTGTAGGTGTCGTAGTCGACCGCGCGCGGGTTCCCCCGCGACATCACGAAGGCGTTGACCACCGCGGGCAGGCAGAGCGCGATCAGCGCCACCAGCGGGACGATCTTGGCCTTGGCGCCCCGGCCGAGGCCGAACGCGCCGCGGAAGCTATGCCAGGCCAGCGCCCTGATGATCTGCGCCCGGCCCAGGCGCGGGCCGTCGTAGCGCCGGTAGCCGAGGTCATGGATGACGCTGGCCGTGCCGGAGGCCGAGGTGGCCGACGTGTCAGCGGACATCTGCTTCCTCCTGCGTGCCGACGCCCGCGCCGGGTGCGCCCGGGTAGGCGGCGTCCGGGCCGACGGAGTCGGGGCGGATGGCGTCGGGGCCGATGGCGTCGGGGCCGGCGCTGCCTGGATCGCGGAAGAGCTCTTCGATCTGGTGCCGGCGCTGCTCCATCCGGCTCAGCGGCAGGCCGAGGTCCGCGACGGTGTCGCGGACGGCGTCGTAGGTGGCGGCGCCGCCGATCGGCACCAGCAGGCTGCGCTGGTAGGCGGTGGGCCGCAGGCCGCGCCTGATCAGCTCGTCGTGCAGCGCCGCCAGCCCCTCCTCCACCTCGATGAGCAGGGTCTGGCTGGCCCGGGTGAAGCTGTCGATGGTGTCGGCCCGCAGCAGCCGGCCGCCCTCGATCGCCACCAGGTGATCGCAGATCCGCTCGATCTCGCCCAGCAGGTGCGAGGCGACCACGATCGAGATGCCGAACTCGACCCCGATTCGCTCGATCAGCTCAAGCATCGCGTTCCGGCCGGCCGGGTCGAGGCCGTTGGTGGGCTCGTCAAGCAGCAGCAGCCTCGGGTCGCCCGCCAGCGCCTGGGCCAGCTTCACCCGCTGCTTCATCCCGGTCGAGTAGGTTCCAATCTGCCGGTAGCGCTCCTCGTGCAGGCCGACGTGGCGGAGCGCCTCGGCCGCGCGTTCCCTGGCCGCGGTGGCGGGCAGGCCGCTCATCCGGCCCATGTGGGTGACGAACTCGGTCGCCGAGACGTCGGGCGGCAGACAGTCGTGCTCCGGCATGTAGCCGACGACCTGGCGGATCTGCTCGCCGCCGGTGACGCTGTCGTGGCCGAGCACCCGGGCCGTGCCCGTGCTCGGCTCGACCAGCCCGAGGAGGATCTTGATGAGCGTCGATTTTCCTGCGCCGTTAGCGCCGATCAGCCCGGTGACGCCGGGCGCGAAGTTGACGGTGAGGCCGCCGAGCGCGGTCACGCCGCCCGGGTACACCTTGGTCAGCGCGCTCGCCTCGATCACCGGGGGCGCCGTCGCGCCCCCGGCGGCCTCGGCGGCCGGCGCTGGGCCCGATCCGGTTGGGGGGGTCATGCCGCCTAGAGTGGCAGACCGGCAGCCGGCGCGCGTCCACCTGGATGGTGACAATTGCGGCCGCCGCCCGGTCCGCGCGCCCGCCGAGTAGGCATCGGGGGTTACGCCTGCGGGATGAGGCACCGCCGCCGTAATGCGGTTACCGTAGAACCGTGGCCTCCGAACGCGACATGTCTTACCGCGAGCCGCGGCTGCCTTCCTATCCGCCGGGAGGGCCGACCGCGTTCGCGCCCGCGCGCGGGCAGCGCGCGCCGCACGCTCCGCTGACCCAGCGGATGCGGACCGGCCACTGGATCGCCATCGACTGCGTGGTGGCCGCGTTCTCGGCGCTGTTCGTCCTGATCTCGGTCCACCAGGCGTTCGGGGGGTCGGACCGAATGTGGCTGGCGATCGGGCTGCTCATGGCGGGCGGCGTCTTCATCCCGGTGGCGCTGCGACGGCGCGCCCCGGTGCTGGCGTTCGGCGGCCTGCTCATCCTCGCGGTCCTGTTCGGGGATATGGCGACCGGCCTCATGTTCCCTGGCGCGGCGGTCACCGCGGTCTCGCTGGTCTTCCTCAGCGCCGCCTACGTCCTCTACACGGTCACCGTGACCAGCAGCAGGCGGACCGGCGGGGCCGCCCTCGCGCTGGCGCTGGCGCTGCTCGTGTTCATCGGCGGGACCTCGCACAACCGCTCCGAGGGCGCGCCCGCCGAGCTCGTCCCGGTCGGGCTGGCCAGCGTCATCGCCTGGATGACGGGGTACTCGGTGCGGCAGCGCCGCCTGTATGTGGTGCGGTTGCAGCATCAGGCGGCGAGCAGCGCGGTCGCCGACGAGCGGCTGCGGATCGCGCGGGAACTGCACGACGTGGTGGCGCACAGCATGTCGGTAATCGCGGTGCAGGCGGGCTACGGCCAGTACGTCATCGACGACAGCCCGGACGGCGCGCGCGAGGCCCTCGGCGCCATCCAGGTCACCAGCAGGGAAGCGCTCGACGAGATGCGCCGGATGCTCGGCGTGCTGCGCCAGCAGGACGTCACCCCGGCCCCGGGCCCGGCCGACGCCTGGCGGGCCGGCGGCGACGGGGATCCAGGGCCCGCGAGCGGCGTGGCCGGGTGGTCGGCCGGTACCGGTCTCGGTTCCGCTGACGCCGTGACCGCCTCCGGCGGCGTCGGCGGCAATGGTGTCGGCGGCAATGGTGTCGGCGGCGGTCCGGCCGGGCAGGCGGCCGGGGCCGGGCCGGGATTCGGCCGCGGCGGTTCGGCGCCGCTGGCGCCTGCGCCGGGTCTGGCCAACCTCGACCGGCTGGTCAAGCGCACCTGCAGCGCGGGCGTGCGGGTGATCCTCGAGGTGTACGGGAATGCCCGCCCGCTGCCGGCCGGCCTCGACCTGTCGGCCTACCGAATCGTTCAGGAGGCGCTCACCAACGTGGTCAAGCACGCCGGAAGCGGCGCGCGGTGCACGGTCCACCTCGGCTACGACGAGGGCGTGCTCGCCATCAGGGTGGCCGACGACGGCGGCTCTTCCACGACGCTGCCCAGGTACGGCGGCCTCACGGTGGTCGGCCAGCAGGAGGACGCGGGGGTGAACGCTCCTGCCGACCTGGCCGCACAGGCAGACGGCGTGACCGCCGCGGCCGGACCGGCCCGCAGCGGCCACGGGACCATGGGCGGCTGGCGGGGGCCGAGCGAACCGCCGGCCACGGCCGGGCACGGGATCATCGGCATGCGGGAGCGAGCGCACCTGTGCGGCGGCAAATTCAGCGCCCGGCCGCTGGCCGAGGGCGGATTCCAGGTCACCGCCAGCCTGCCGCTGCCCGCCACCCCCCGCGCCGAGGCGACGGCGTGACGATCTCCGGCCGGGCGTGCGCCTGGCCAACGAGGCCGGCCGCCGACCCGAGCGCAGGGGTCGCGGCGTGACGATCTCGGTCGCGGTCGCCGACGATCAGGCTCTCGTCCGGGTGGGATTCTGCGGGATCATCGCCGCCACCGAGGGGCTGACCGTGGTCGGTCAGGCCGCCAACGGAGCGGAGGCCGTCGCGGTCGCCCGGGCCGCCCACCCCGACGTCGTGCTGATGGACGTGCGGATGCCGGTGCTCGACGGCATCGAGGCAACCCGTCAGATCACCACCGCGCCGGAGTCAGCGGGGGCGCGGGTGATCATCCTGACCACCTTCGACCTCGACGAGTACGTGTTCGGCGCACTGCGCGCCGGGGCCAGCGGGTTCCTGCTCAAGGACACCCTGCCGGCCGACCTGATCACCGCCATCCGCGTCGTCGCGGCGGGCGAAGCCCTGCTCGCGCCCAGCATCACCCGGCGGCTGATCAGCGAATTCGCCCGGATCCCGCCGCTCGGAACGCCCGGCCCGGTGGCTTCCGGGCTGCCCACGGTCGGGCGAACGGCGGCCCCGGGTCTGCGGGAGTCGCCGGCCTGGGCCGGCTTCGGCGGCCGAGGCCCGGGCGGGTCTGGGCCGACGGCGGCGCCGAGCAGAGGGGTCCAGGTCACCGCGCTGCTGACCGACCGCGAGTGCGAGGTGCTCCGGCTGGTCTCGGCCGGCCTGTCCAACGCCGAGATCGCCAACCAGTTGCGCATCTCCCCCGCCACCGCCAAGACCCACGTCGCCCACCTGCTCACCAAGCTGGACGCCCGCGACCGGGTCCAGCTGGTCATCATCGCCTTCCAGGCCGGCCTAACCGGCTGCTAGTGGGGCTCGCCGGCGGGACGGGGTTATGCGTCGCGTGGTGCTCGTGTGGTTGGGGTGGGCTCGGCGCGGGTCGATGGTCTGTCACCTACGCCAGCGACAGGAACTGCGACCTGTCGGCTACGCCAGCGACATCGCCTATTGGGGTCGACGGCGTAGGTGACAGGACATGGCGGCGGTCGGGGTGGGTGGGTGTTAGCCGGAGTCACCGGAACCAGGCACGAGACAGCCGCTGGTTAACGACATCCACGCCGACCGCAGACAAGCCGAACGGACCGGGCTGGAGCCACGATCCGTTCGGGATAATGCTTTTTTAGTGGGCGAATCGGCCTCGGTAGTACTCGAAGACGAAGCCGATCGACGTGAGGAAGAGGGCCACGAAGCCGATCAGCACCATCCACCAGCCGAAGGCGAAGCCGACCGCAGTGAACGCGGCAGCCGCGCCGACGAAAAGCGGCCACCAGCTGTGCGGGCTGAAGAAGCCGATCTCGCCGGTGCCGTCGGAGACCTCGGCCTCGGTGTCGTCCTCCGGGCGCAGCGGCAGCCGACGGCCGGTGAACATCACGTAGAACCCGGTGAGCAGGCAGAGCCCGATCGCCAGCGCGAGCGCCGTAGTGCCCGTGGGGTCGTAGGAGGTGTACCAGTACACCACGTCGGCACCGGTCAGGAAGATGCCGCAGCCGAGGAAAATCCAGCCTTCGACTCTCATGTCGTGAGCCCGCCCCTACTTCTTAGCCATGCTGATCGCGGGGATGTCTTGTTCGAGGCCCTTCGACGCCGTGCCCGACTTGATATGCGGGTAGTGCAGGTCGAAGGCGGGGCGCTCGGACCGGATCCTCGGGATCCGGTAGAAGTTGTGCCTCGGCGGCGGGCAGGAGGTGGCCCACTCGAGCGAGGAGCAGTAGCCCCAGGGGTCTTCCTCGGTGACCTTCTTGCCGAACCTCATGGTGACGTAGACGTTCCACATGAACAGCAGCACCGAGAGCGCGATGATCCACGAGCCGACGGTGGAGATGATGTTCAGCGTGGTCACGTTGCCGGGCAGGAAGGGGTAGTTCGCGGTGCGGCGAACCTGGCCCTCGACGCCCGCCCAGTGCTGCACCAGGAAGGTCATGTTGAAGCCGATGAACAGCAGCCAGAAGTGGAGCTTGCCCATCTTGTTGCTGAGCATCTTGCCGGTCATCTTCGGCCACCAGAAGTAGAAGCCGGCGAACATCTCGAACAGCACCGTGCCCGCGAGCACGTAGTGGAAGTGCGCCACCACGAAGTAGGAGTCGGAGACCGCGAAGTCCAACGGCGGTGCGGCCAGGATGATGCCGGTGATGCCGCCGAACAGGAACACGACCAGGAATCCGATCGTGAACAGCATCGGCGGTTCGAACGAGATCTGGCCCTTCCACATAGTGCCGGCCCAGTTGAAGAACTTCACGCCCGTCGGCACCGCGATCAGCAGCGTCATGAACGCGAAGAACGGCAGCAGGACCGCGCCGGTGGTGAACATGTGATGCGCCCACACGGTCATCGACAGGCCGGCGATCGCGATCGTCGCCGCGATCAGCGTCTTGTAGCCGAACAGCGGCTTGCGGCTGAACACCGGCAGGATCTCGGTGGCGATGCCGAAGAACGGCAACGCCAAAATGTAGACCTCTGGATGGCCGAAGAACCAGAACAAGTTCTGCCAGAGGAGCGCGCCGCCGCTGTTGGCGGAGAAGACCTGGGCGCCCAGGCGCCGGTCGACCTCGAGCACCAGCAGCGCGGCGGCGAGCACGGGGAATGCGAGCAGCACCAGGATCGAGGTGAGGAGCGCGTTCCAGGTGAAGATCGGCATCCGGAACATGGTCATGCCGGGCGCGCGCATTGTGATGATGGTGGTGATGAAGTTCACCGCACCGAGAATCGTTCCGAAACCACTCAGCGCCAGACCGAACACCCAGAGATTGCCGCCGAGACCGGGAGTGAAGGTTGTCGAGGTCAGCGGTGCGTAGGC
>DATCGA010000231.1:0-4330 GCA_036509215.1 Trebonia sp. | reverse complement strand
GGCGGGCGAGCCGGTCGACGTCGGGGCGGACTCGGTGGCCGCGTCCGCCCTCGGCGCCAGCCGCGTCGGCGGGCTGGCGCTGGCCGCCTACCGGGCCAACCCGGTCGGCCTCGCGCTGGTCAGCGACAAGGAGATCATCGCCGCCCGCGACCGGCTGTGGGAGGAGTTCCGGCTGGCGGTCGAGCCGGCCGCCGCCACCGTCTACGCCGCCTGGCTCTCCGGTCAGGTGCCGGGCGCCCGCCCGTGCCTCGTCCTGTCCGGCGCCAACGCCACCTGGACGCCCGCCTAGGCCCTGGCGCCGCGGTCCGCCGGCCGCGCCGGGACGCCGATGTCGCAGACCACCGGGGCGGCCCCAGCCGGGGCCGGCGGGTCGGCGTGCACGCCGTGCGCGCCCAGGATCCCGGCGACCTTCTGCGCGATCCAGGCGTCGCCGGCCGCGGTCGGGTGCAGGCCTTCGTTGGCGTGCTGGTAGGTCCACTGCCCGGTCAGCGGGTCCATGATGATCGCGTTCGGGTCGGCCGCCCTGGCCGCCGCCACGATCGTGCGGTCCGTCAGGAAGAGCCGGGCCGGGATCGGGCGGGCCGGGCTGGTGAAGACGGTGACCAGCCCGATCCTGGCCTGCGGGGCCTCGGCCCTGATCTGGTCGATGGTCCGCAGCACCTGCTGCCGCTGGACGCCGGCCGGCACCCGGCTGTCGTCGTAGCCGGCCTGGACGATCACCAGCGACGGGGACAGGGCGGGCAGCTGCTCATCGGTCAGCATCCGCGTCATCGGGCCCTGGCCATCGGTCCCGGTCCGCGCGAAGCCCGCGCCGGGAACCCCGTAGATCGCCGCGTCCCAGCGCAGCGTCCTGGCCAGGTCGACCGCCCAGGAAAGGACGGCGCTGCTTGGACCGACCCCGGCCGTGTAGGACGCGCCGACGATGGCCATCGTCGGAACGCGACCGCGCCCGTGCTCGATACGGCGCTCGCAGGCGGTGAACTGATTGCGGACCGCGAGCATCCGGACCCGATCGGACCTGGCCCGGTCGCCCGGCCGGCTCGCATGTCCCTGCGGCACGACGACCCCGGCCGGCGCGGCACCCGCAGGCGCGGTCACCCCGTGCGCGCAGGACGTGACCGCCACCGTCGCCGCGGCAACGCAGCAGCTGAGCAGGCCCGCCCGCAGCCAGGAGAAACGGGCAAATCTCCGCTCAGTCACACTCCAGTGTCAGCGAGCTTTCCCGTCCGCGCAACTTCGGGCCGGCAATCGCGGACCTGATTCCGGCTAACGTCAGGTGCCGTTCGGCGGCGGTTTGCACCGAGTTGGTGAGGTCGGTCAGCCGCGGGGAGTCGAGCCGCCACCGCTGCCAGTACAGCGGCACGTCGATCGTGTCCGGCGACAGCAGCGTGAGCTGGCCGCCCGCCAGGTCGGCGCCGGTCTGCGGCCGGGGCAGCATCCCCCAGCCGAGGCCGGCCAGGACCGCCTGGTAGAAGTCGGCCGTGGCCGGAACCTGGTGCACGACCGGCGGCGGCTGGCCGACGCCGTGGCGGCGGAGCAGCCGGTGCTGCAGGTCGTCCTTGGCGCCGAAGATGACGACCGGCATCGCCGCCCAGTCGGGGGAGTCGCCGCGCCGCCACTTGTCCGCGAACCAGGGCGCGGCGGCGGGCAGGTAGCTCAGCGCCCCCAGCCGCCGGGCGCTGCAGCCCTGCACCGGGGCCGGGTCGCTGGTGACCGCGGCCAGCACCTCCCCGCTGCGCAGCAGCTCGGCCGAGTGGGTCTCGTCCTCCACGTGCAACCGGATCGCGATGCCGTCCCAGCGCGCGACCTCGGCCAGCACCTCGTGGAACCAGACCGTCAGCGAGTCGGCGTTGACCGCCACCGGCAGCTCGACCCGGCCGGCCTCGGTCAGCGCCAGGCTCGCCTCGTCGTAGAGCAGGCGGGTCTGCCGTCCGAGCCGGACCAGCCACTCGCCGTGCGGGGTCGGCCGGCACGGCGTCCCCCGGCTGATCAGCACCTGGCCGGTCGCGCCCTCGAGCGCGCGGATGCGCTGGCTGACCGCGCTCGGGGTGATGTGCAGCCGTCGGGCGGCCGCGTCGAAGCTTCCGTGGTCGGCGATGGCCACCAGCGCCTCGAGCTGGCCGGGGTTGAGGTCCACCAGGCAAGTGAAGCACAGCTAATGGATCATTAGAAGCTTTCGTTTGCCTTCACTGTCCGGCCCCCCTAGCGTCGAGGTCATGCTCAACGCCTCCGTCACCGGCCTGCTCACCGGCCTGTCGCTTATCGTCGCGATCGGCGCCCAGAACGCCTTCGTGCTGCGGCAGGGAGTGCGCCGGGCGCACGTCGGCGCGATCGTGACCGTGTGCATCCTGTCCGATATCGCGCTCACCATCGCCGGGGTGAGCGGCATCGGCGCGGTCGTCCACCATGCCGATTGGGCCCTGCAGGCCGTCCGCTGGCTCGGGGTCGCGTTCCTGACCTGGTACGGCCTGTCCTCGGCGTGGCGGGCGCGACGCCCGTCCGCGCTGACGGCCTCGCCCGACGGCCACGGCGGCGACGACGGCATCCGGCTCGGCCTCGCCTCCACGCTCCGCCGGATACTGGCGCTGACCTGGCTGAACCCGCACGTCTACCTCGACACGCTGGTCCTGCTCGGCTCGATCGCGAACTCCCGCGGCCCGGTCGACCGGTGGTGGTTCGCGGTCGGGGCGCTGGTCGCCAGTACCCTGTGGTTCGTCGGCCTCGGGTTCGGCGCCCGCTTCGCCGCCCCGCTGCTCACCACCCCGCGCGCCTGGCAGGTCCTTGACCTGCTGATCGCCGCGACCATGGTGGCGATCGCGGTCAAGCTCGCGACCGGGTGAATGCGCCGGGCATGCCATACAATTCGGCCATGATGGACTACCTGATCGCGGCGATCCTCTTCGTCGCCATCGTCACCACCATGGTGTACCTGTGGAAGCGCGAGCACCCCTAGCCGCCAGATCGGTGTGATGTAGCCCGTCAGCGCCGACGGGGTATCGACTGGATGTGACAACACCAGGCGAATCGTCGGCAACCGCCACCGCCGATAACCCGGGCGTGGTCGAGGAGCACGGCGAACGGCTGCTGGTGATCTACGCCGCGCTCATGCTCGCCATGCTGCTGGCGGCGCTCGACCAGACGATCGTGTCGACCGCGCTGCCGACCATCGTCAACGACCTCGGCGGCCTCTCGCACCTGTCCTGGGTGGTCACCGCGTACATCCTCGCGTCCACCGCGACCACCCAGGTGTGGGGGAAGCTGGGCGACCAGTACGGCCGCAAGTACCTGTTCCTCACCGCGATCGTGATCTTCCTGATCGGCTCGGCCCTCTGCGGCCAGGCGCGGAGCATGGGGGAGCTGATCGCGTTCCGCGCCCTGCAGGGCGTCGGCGGGGGCGGGCTGCTGGTGCTGACCCAGGCGATCATCGGCGACATCGTCCCGGCCCGGGAGCGCGGCAAGTACCAGGGCGCGTTCGGCGCCGTGTTCGGCGTCGCCAGCGTGGTCGGGCCGCTGCTGGGCGGGTTCTTCGTCGACAACCTGAGCTGGCGCTGGGTGTTCTACGTCAACCTCCCGATCGGCGCGATCGCCCTGGTCGTGATCGCGATCGTGCTGCCGTCGGTCTCCAACCACCAGCATCACAAGATCGACTACCTGGGCGCCACCCTGCTGGCCGCGTTCGCGACCGCCGTGGTGCTGGCGACCTCCTGGGGCGGCACCACCTACGCCTGGTCCTCGCCGGTGATCATCGGCCTGTTCGCCGGCTCGGCGGTGCTGCTGCTGGCCTGGTACCTGTCGGCCCGGCGGGCGCCCGAGGCGGTGCTGCCGCTGCGGCTGTTCCGCAACCCGGTCTTCGTCATCGCCGCCGCGATCGGCCTCGCGGCCGGGTTCGCGCTGTTCGGCGCGCTCTCCTACCTGCCGCTGTTCCTGCAGGTCGTCAAGGGAGCCAGCCCGACCGGCTCCGGGCTGCAGCTGATACCGCTGATGGGCGGGCTGCTGATCACCTCGATCGGTTCCGGGCAGGTGATCACGCGCACGGGCCACTACAAGCCGTTCCCGATCGCCGGGACGGCGGTGATGGTCGTCGGTCTCTACCTGCTCTCCACGATGGACGCTGCGAGCAGCACGGCGAGCACCTTCGCGTTCATGTTCGTGCTCGGCCTGGGCCTGGGAATGGTCATGCAGGTCCTCGTGCTCGCCGTGCAGAACGCCGTCGACTACTCAGACCTCGGCGTGGCGACCTCCGGCGCGACGCTGTTTCGCTCGATCGGCGGGTCGCTGGGAACCTCGGTGCTCGGCGCGATCTTCGCCAACCGCCTGAGCACGGAGCTCA
>DATCGA010000230.1:0-15430 GCA_036509215.1 Trebonia sp. | reverse complement strand
GCATGTCGGCATCGAGCACGCTGGTACCCCTCGGCACCCTGAAGGTGATCGGTGCCGCCGCGGTCGCCCCTTGGGCGGGAACCGGTGCGCTGGCCGACGGGGCGCTGACGTTCTCGGTGACGGGCCTGCCCAGGGTCGACTCGTTTCCGAGCGCCCGGTAGGTGCCTGCCACCCTCTCTGTGCTGGAGGAGGCGTTGTACAGGGCGACCGATGTGTGAACGGTGGAGCCGCCCGGGCCCTGCACGTCGAGCTGGGTGGGGGTGTCGACCAGTTCGGGGGCGGCGGAGCGCGTCGCCGCCGAGCCCGGCAGCTGGCGGGCCGCCTGAACGGCGGCGTCAATGTTCAGGAGTCCGGCGCCCTGCTGGTCGGCCGGAGCCCCGATGTCGGTTGCCGTGCTGGTGAGGATCTGCTTCACCTGGGCCGGCGTCGGGCTGGCACCGCCGTGGGTGTCACGGTAGGCCTGGATCACGTCGGCGGCGGCGCCGGAGACGAAGGGGGCCGACTGGCTGGTTCCGCCGAATGCCTCGGTCGGCAGCGGCGGGACCTGGCCGGCCCCGGCGGCGGCGAGGGCGAGGTAGCCGGGGGCGACGAGGTCCACCACGGCGCCGTTGGGCGCGGTGCCGCCCGACGAGAGCGTCGTCATGTTGTTGTCTAGCCAGCCCTTGGTGTACCCGTCGGCCTGGGCGAGGAGCCGGAGGTCGTTCGTCCCGCCGACGTCGATGACGTTGGGGTCATCGGCGGGGGCCTCGACCGTGCCGGACGAGCCGCTGTCGCCCGCGCTCTCGACCACGACCACGCCCGCTGCCGCCATCGCGTCGTTGGCAGGCTCGAGCAGGTCGTCGTTGGCGCCCGGCAGGGCGCCGAAGCCGTAGGACTCCGACACGACGTTGACGCCCTCGTTCACCGCCTGCTGCAGCCCGGCGATGACCTGCGACTCGGGGGCCACGACCTGGCCGGACGAGTTGGTGTCGGAGAAGAAGCCGGTGGTGAGGAGAGAGGCGCCGGTGGCGTCACCGACGATCCGGAAGGTGCAGCTCGCGGGGACGTTCGAGAAGGGCAGCTGCGAGGCGTAGGTGTAGGTGACCGTGCCCTGGGCGGCGATGGTGGAGACGTCCCCGTTGAACTCGTCGCTGAAGACGTTCTCGCTCGGGTTCGGGGCGTCGATGACCACCGGCTGCCCGTTGGGCCGGATCAGGTTGGGGTTCCCGGCCAGCGTGTCGGCGTCGACGTTCCCGACGATGACGCCCTGGCCGGTCGCGATCGCCTGGTCGGCGTGGATGCTGGTGAGGGCCTCGGGCTCCACCAGCGGCTTGCTGGAGGACGTGCTGCAGAGCTGCTGCCCGTCGGCCGCTGAGCTTGGCAGGGCCGACTTCCGCACCTGGGAGGCGGCTACCGTGTTCGTGGTCAAGGTGGCGTCACCGATGATGATGGTCCCGTCGGGAACGACCTCCTTGACGCCCGCGGTGTGGCTGAGCGCCTGCGCCTCGGATGCGGGCATCGTCGCGGCGACCGCGTTGAGCAGCGAGAGGGTCGTGATGCTGGTGGCCCTGACCTGCTTCAGCTGGGCGACGAGCGGGGCCTGCAGGGCCGTGGCCGCTGCCTGCCGGGCCTGCCGGTGGGCCTTGGTCGCGGGGAGGCCGGCGAGCTGGTTGTCGAACACGACGACCATGCGTTCTTGCTTGCCGGACGAGAGGGACTTGACCTGGCTCGTGCTGAGCTTGGAAAAGCTGGGATTGGATGAGCTGGCCGGGGCTGCGCTGGTGGCGCTGGTGGCGCCTTCCGCAGTCCCGGCTGCCGCCGCAGTGAAGGATATCGCCAGCCCAGCGGCCCCGATCAGGGCCCACAATCTGGTTGTTCGCATGACTTCCTTTCGCCTGAGCACATTCGTATAACATGCACCATGTAACGGATACGTTCCGGACACTAGACCGAGTCATGGACGAACACAACGGGCCATCCGGGCCCAATTGGCCACTCCGTTATCACGCGGCTACGATTGTCGCTATTCATCGTTACGGCGAGATGGCGCGGCTATTTCGAAATTGCATTGATAATTATCGAATTATCGGCCGCGAGCAGAGCGGGCAGCCGCAGCGAGATAGAGTTCCCGCCATGGACGAAGCTGATCCGCTGGCCGATCTGGACGCCGCGATCGCCGGCGTGCAGCGCATCGTGGCTCGCATTAGGGCAGGCCAATGGGAGCTGCCGACTCCGTGCGGCGGGGTGGATGTCCGCGCCCTGGTCAATCACCTGGTTTCAGGAAACCTCGCGTTCGTCACGCTGATCACCGGGACCGAACCGCCGGTCCGCGACGCCGATCACCTCGGCGACGACCCCTTTTTCGCGCTCCGCGCCTCGGCCGACCTGCTGGTGGCCGCGTTGCGCACGCCGGGCGTGGCGGCACGGACCTACGTGCTGCCGTTCGGCGAGGTCCCGGGCCCGGCGCTGACGGGCATCCGGATCACCGAGTTCCTCGGCCACGGCTGGGACCTGGCCCGCGCCACCGGCCAGCCGGCCGACTTCCCCGATGGCGTCGCCGCCCGCGGCCTCGCCCAGGCGCGGAACCAGCTTCGGAGCCGCTCCCCGGGGCCGTTCGCACCCGAGCAGCCGGTCCCGCACGGGGCGCCGGCCATCGACCAGCTGGCTGCCTTCCTCGGCCGCGCCGTCTAACGCCGACGCCCGCCGGGGCCGCCTCGGTCCAGCAGTTCCCGCACGGCGCCGGCCAGCCGATCGTAGTCGTCTGCGGTGTTGTAGGGCGCCGCCGCGAGGCGCAGGTAGCCGACCCCGTCGAAGTTGATGATCGCGGCCTCGATCCGCTGCTGTGACAGCGTCTCGTAGAACGGGTCGACCTGGTCGGCAGAGGCGAGGACGCCGTCCGGCAGCGGCACCAGCCGCATCGTCGGGGCCGGCCGGACCGGGAGCCGGTCAAGCGAGACGTCGAGGGCTTCCGCCACCTTCTTCTGGCCCTCGGTCACCAGGCCGGCCAGCCCGGATACGGCATCCCAGCCGCCGAGTGCGCCCCAGTAGGCGAGGCCGTCCCCGACCGCCAGCCAGCCGGCGTAGTCCCAGGTGCCCGGGTAGTCGAACGACTCGGCGTACCCGTCCTCGAGCTGCCAGCTGAGCACGGTCGGCGTCACGTCGGCGCCCGGCCGGCTCCACAAGATCGCGCTGCCGCGCGGGGTGTAGGCCCACTTGTGCAGATTCCCGACCCAGTGGTCCGCGCCCAGCGCCTCGATGTCGTCAGGGAGCTGGCCCGGCGCGTGGGCGGCATCCACCAGCACCCGGACGTCGGCCCCGGCGGCGGCGGGCTCGGCGGCGGCGATCTTGACGGCGGCGGCCACCGCCGCGACGGGGACGACGGTGGCGGTCGGTGAGGTGATCCGGTCGACCACCACCAGCCGTGTCCGCGAGGAGCAGGCGCGAGCGTAGGCCGACACGATCTCGTCGTCGCCGGCGCCGACGGGAAAGACCGCGTCGACCACGCGCGCCCCGGCCCGGGCGGCATGGTGGTTGAGGGCCTTGCGGACCGCGCCGTAGCCGTGGGTGCTGGTCACCAGCTCGTCACCCGAGTGCAGTTCCAGCGAGCCGAGGAGAGCCGACACTCCCTCGGAGACGTTGCGTACCCACGCCGCACGGCGCGGGTCGATGCCGAGGAATCCGGCCGCGCGCTCCCGCGCCGCCGCGATCAGCCCGGGGACCTCGACCCGGTTGAACCGATGCGGGTTGCGTTCGGCGCGTTCGCGCCAGGCGGCGGCCGCCCGGCGCACGGCGACCGGGGCGACGCCGAACGCGCCGTGGTTGAGGTGAAGAACGTCAGGGTCCAGGCCGAAGGCGTCGAGCACAGCAGAGTCCACGAAGCAGATTCTGTCATTGGCGGCGGCCGGGGCGCCTGGCTGCCCCGGCCGTCATCGCAGCGGGTGCGCTTGGCTACTTGGCGTCGCGCTGGCGGAAGCCGAAGCCGTCGGACCGGGTCCGGGTGGCGGTGAACGTGTCGAACTCGATCGGGGCGGGATACGGGGTCGCCGCGGTGGCGGCCGGGGTGTGGTAGTAGGTGAAGGTCATCGTGGTCTTGTCGCCGGGGAAGCGGCCGGGGTCCACGTCGAACACGCCCAGGCCCCACGGGTAGGCGGCGTTGGGGTCGGTGACGGCGGACCACGGCGCGTCCTCGGTCTCGGTTTCGGTGCCGGAGACGTTGATGGTCTCGGTCGGCTCGCCCGCGGTGCCAGTCTGGTAGACGTCGTCGTGGCCCTTGGTGCCGCCGGTGCCGATCACCAGGTGGACGAGGCCCTTGTCGGAGTCGACCTTGTTCAGGTCGGTGCTGATGACGTGCGGTCGCAGGATGGTGCCGGAGTCGGTGCCGCGCACCGCGTAGCTGCGCTCGTAGTCGTGGTCGTGGCCGGCCAGCACGAAGTCCACCCCGTACTGGTAGAACAGCGGCATCCAGGTCTGCCGGATGCCCAGGTCGGAGCCGTCCGCGTCGGACGTGGACATGGCGGGCTGGTGCATGACGGCCACGATCCAGTCGATCGTGCGGTCGGTCGACGCCTCGCGCAGCGTCTTCTCCAGCCACTTCAGCTGCTTGCCGCCGGAGTAGCCGGTCAGGATCTGGTTGTCGCCGGTGCTCTCGCCGGGGGCGTTGAAGTAGGTGCCGGTGTCGATCTGGTAGCAGACGTCATTGTTGTCCACCATGACGAACAGCACCGAGCCGATCTGGAAGCTGTACCAGTTGCCCTCGAACTCGCCGGAGTTGTTCCTCGGGAGCGCGAAGCGGGTCTGGTACGACAGGTAGCCCTGGGGGCCGTTGCCTGGCTCGTTCTCGTGGTTGCCCAGGGTTGGCATCCACGGCCGGTTCGCGGCCGACAGCTGCGTGTTGTCGAAGTACTCCTCCCACACCTGGGGCTGGAACAGCTGGTTGGAGTTGGCGTAGGACAGGTCGCCGTTGACCAGGTGCACGACCGGGTCGAACGACTCGATCGACGCGGCGGTCGCGAGGGCGTTGAGCGACGCCTTGGAGTAGGCGGTGTCACCGCAGGCGATGTCGCCGACGCTGGTGAAGCGGAACGGCACCCGTCCCTCCGGCGCGGTGCGGAACGCGCTGGAGAGCTGGGTCTCGCCGTCGCTGACGATCCGGTACACGTAGTCCGTCTCAGGGCGCAGGCCCTCGAGGCGGGCGTGCTGGGTGAAGGTCTCGACGCCGTTGTTGGAGTCGGTGTAGGTGCGGGTCTCGGCCGCGATGGCCCGGCCGAAGCCGCCGTCGGTGGTGCCGACGATCACCGCCGGGTGCGACACCGAGGTCGGGGTCACCCACGACACGACGACCTCACGGGCCGGGTCCTCGCCGAAGGTCAGGTGGACCTGCTCGGCGGTGACCGTGTCCGCCTTGGCGGCCTGCTGCCATAGGACCGGGCCGCTCGCCACCATCAGACCGCCGGCCGTGACGCCGACGCCGCCGAGGAACGATCGCCTCGAGACGCGGGTGCGCTCCATGCTCTCCGTCATTACTGTCCCTCCTGAGGCAATCACAGACAAAACATTGCGATGCTCCCGGTTCGGAGAGACGGCAAGCTGAACTTGAGGTGTACGGCCATTGAACGATTAACAGCTGTTAGCTTCAGGCTGCAACAGGTCAGCCGGCGTCGGGCGGAACCGGCAGGTGATCCAGGGCGATGGCGGCGAATTCCTCGATGAGCCGGCTGCGCCTCGCGGCGTCCCAGGCCAGGCAGACCTGGCCTGGCGGGATGTCGGTGACCTGGCCGTAGGCGATCCCGGGGCGGGTGTAGAAGGCCGCCGTGGACAACGGGAGCAGGACAATGCCGCGGCCCGCGGCGACATGCTCGAGCTTCTCCTCGACGGTCCGGAAGGCAGGGGTGCCGCGCCGTCGCTTGGAGCGCATTTCGGTGGCGATGTCACGCCATTCGGGGACGGCGTCGGGATCTTGCAGGAGATGCTCGTCGACGAGGTCGGTGATGCTGATCTGGTCTTTGCCGGCCAGCCGGTGGCCCGCCGGCAGCGCCGCGACCCGGGGTTCGGCCAGCAGTTCGAGGACGCGCAGGCCGCGCAGGTCGGCGGGCAGCCTGAGGTAGCTGACGTCGGCCCGGCCATCGCGGATGACCTCGGTCTGGTCTTCGTAGCCGGTGCGCAGGACGGTCACGTTCAGCTGCGGGTGGCGGGCGGACAGGGCGCGGACGGCCTCGGTGACGATGAGACCGGGCATGAACCCGATCGTGAACGAGCCGTCGCCACGGGCCGCACGCGCGACCCGCCGCCGGAGCGCCTCGGCGCTGGCCAGCAGTGGCACGGCTTCCGCGAGAAGCTGCCGGCCCGCCGGGGTCAGCTCCGTCGCCCGCTTGTCCCGCACGAACAGCTGAGCCTTCAGCTCGCCTTCCAGCGCCCTGATCTGACGGGACAGCACCGGCTGCGCGATATGCAGCACTTCGGCCGCCCGCCCGAAGTGCAGCTGCTCGGCGACGGCGACGAAATAGCGGAGCTTGCGAAGGTCAACGTCAGCCATGGATTTCTCCCGTCCTGATACCTCCAGGGTATGACACGGCCCCGAAGGGGTCTTGGACACCCGACCGGCGCGGAACGCACTATGGAGACATGAACACCACCACTGCGCTAGGAACGCAGCTCACAGACCTGCACGGACAGCGGGTCGTCGTCCTGGGCGGCACCTCCGGCACCGGCCTCGCGACGGCCCAGGCGGCCATCGGCCACGGCGCCGAAGTCACCGTCGTCTCCAGCAGCAAGGCCAACATCGACCGGGCGCTAGCCGAGCTGCCGTCCGGAGCCCGCGGGCAGGCGGCCGACCTCACCGACCCGGGCCTTGTCCTCGAGCTCTTCGACGGCCTCGGGCCCATCGACCACCTCGTCTTCACCGCAGGCGAGCCGCTGACCCTGATGACCCTGCACGACCTCGACCTGGACCGCGCGCGCCAGGCCTTTGAACTGCGCTACTACGGGGCGCTGTGGGCGGCGCACGCCGCCGCTCCGCAGCTGCGACCCGGCGGGTCGATCACCCTGACAACCGGGACCGCGGGGCGCCGCCCCAGCGCCGGCTGGGCGGTCGCGGCGAGCATCTGCGGGGCAATCGAGTCGCTGACCCGGGCGCTAGCGGTGGAACTGGCGCCCATCCGCGTCAACGCCGTCTCCCCCGGCGTCGTCCGCTCCCCGCTGTGGGACTCGATGAGCGAGGCCAGCCGCGACCAGTTCTACCGTGACATCGCCGCGGCCATCCCGGCCGGCCGGGTCGGCGAGGTCGCCGACGTCGCCCGCGCCTACCTCTACTGCGTCACCCAGCCGTTCGCGACCGGGACGATCCTCACGGTCGACGGCGGAACCGTCCTCGCGTGACCAGCCGGAGTCACCCCGGTCCGTTCGGAAGAATCAAGATTTTTATCCCGAACGGACCGGGGCGACTCCGATATGCTCGGAAACTGTCAGGTTGGGGGAAGGAAATGCCCGGTCAATCTCGCACGCGCTGACGTCGTAGACATTCGGTCTGTCATCGCGTGCTGCCCCGATAGTGCGGCACAGCGAACCCGTCCCTGAGCGTGTTCGTCGCAGCGCATGAGCGCCGCGGAACACCCGGGACTGTCGTTCTTCTCGACTCACAAGGGTCTCCTCACCGTGCCTGCCTTTCGTCTGGCCTGCCTGGCCTATTTCAGCGTCGCCGTGCCCAGTTCCACCCTCGGCCTGTTGTGGCCGTCGATCAGGCTGAGCTTCCATCAGCCGGTCGCGGCCCTCGGCATCCTGCTGGCCTTCGGGATCACGGCCACGGTGGTCGCGAGCACCATCACCGGGCGCCTGCTACCGCGGCTGTCGGCGGGCTCGCTGCTCGCGATCGGCACCGCGCTGACCGCCGCGGCCCTACTAGCCGAGGCCGTCTCCCCATCGCTGTGGGTGTTCGCCTGCGGCATGATCGTCTTCGGCCTCGGCTTCGGCGCGGTTGACGCCGCCGTCAACGTCCACGCCGCCCACCATTTCAGCGCCCGGCAGATCAACTGGATGCACGCGGGCTACGGCGCCGGAGCGGCCGTCGGCCCGCTGCTCGCCACCGCGGCGTTGAGCAGCGGGCTCAGCTGGCAGTGCGTGTACGGAATCGGCGGCGGCGTCCAGGCCGTTCTCGCGGTCGTTTTCACCGTGACCGGACGGGCCTGGGCGGCGCCGCCGCGCGCGACGGCGCCACCCGCGCCGCGCGCGGCTAAGCCTGCACGGCAACCGGGCAGCCGGAGGCGGCCGACCGCGGCCGCCTCCGGGGCGCTGGTCTTCATCGCGGTCGAGACCGGTATCGAGTCGGGCGCAGGCATCTGGGGATATGTGTTCCTGACCCAGGGACGAGGCCTGAGCGCCGCGGCCGCGGGCGCGGCGCTGTCGGCCTACTGGGCGATGATGTTCCTCGGACGAGTCGTCCTGGGCGCGGCCGCCGGACGCCTCGGGCCGCCCCGCGTGCTCGGCGCGGCGGTGGCCGTGGTCTGCGTGGGCTGCGCGCTGATGGCGGCGCCAGGCCCCGGCCTGCTCGCCGTTGCCGGGCTGCTAGTGGTTGGCTTGGCCGCCGCCCCGGTCTTCCCCTTGTTCACGCTGACCACGGCGGAGCGAGTCGGCGTCACCGGCACCACGCGAATGGTCAGCCTGCAGGTTGGCGCCTCGGCGATCGGCAGCGCCGCGCTGCCGGCCGGCATCGGGCTGGTCATCGGGGCCTTCACCGCGAAAGCTCTCGCCCCGCAGTTGCTGGCGCTCGGCCTGGCGATGTACACGCTCTACGCGGCTGCCGTATCCCCTGGACGTCGGCCGGTCTGTTTGACCACTATTGGGGCGTGTGGACGTGAAGACGCTGAGCGCAGCGGAACGGGCGCTGTGGGACGCGTTCCCGCGCGGGGAGATCGTTGACCTGACCGGGCGGCCGCGGGTGGCCGCGCGCACGATCCGGGCCGAGGTCATCGCGGCGCTGCTGTTGGGCGCGCTGCCGGCCGAGGCGGGCCGGATCGCCGCCGTCCGGCTGATCGGCACGCGGATCGTCGGGACGCTGGATCTCGCGCACGGGGTGGTCACGGTTCCGGTGCGCCTCCAGCGCTGTCAGCTTCAGGACGTCATCGACCTGACGGGCACGAAGGCGCGGGACATTGACCTGTCGGGCTCGAACCTGGCCGGCCTCACCGCGCCGCTCGCTGAGGTCGACGGGAAACTCGACCTCAGCGGGTGCGAGTGCTCCGGAGCGGTGGTGCTCAGCGGCGCGCACATCACCGGGGCACTCGAGCTGCACGACACCCGGCTGACGCGCCCCGGGGCGGAGGCGTTCCTCGGCAACCGCCTCACCATCGACGATGACCTTGTCGCAGTGCGTGCCAGCGTCGACGGGGAGTTCCTGCTGGCCGGCTCTCGCATCGGCGGAAGCGTGCTGTTCGCCGGGGCGTCCCTCCGCAACGAGGGCGGCTACGCGCTGTACGCGCCGGACATGACGGCCGGCGCTCGCTTTCTGATGCGGGACGGGTTCGAGGCCCACGGCGAGGTCCGGCTCGTGGGCCTGCGCGTCGGGGGGGATCTCAACTTCCGGAACGCGTTCCTCTGCAACCCCGGTGGCGATGCTCTCCTCGCCTATGGCATCCAGATCGGGGGTTCCCTGGGGCTGTCCGAAGGTTTCCGATCGCAGGGGGCGGTCCGGCTATCGCGCTCGAGGATCGGCGGCGCGATCTTCCTGGAGCACGCGCACCTGGAGAACCCCGCAGGCGACGTGATCCGGTGCAGGAACACGCAGGCGCAGACGCTCCATCTCGGGCCTGGCCTGGAGACCACCGGGATCGCGGACTTCCGGAACTCGCAGTTCGCGAACATCCGCGACGAAGGGGCGAGCTGGCCGCAGCGGCTGAGGCTCTCCGGTCTCAGTTACGGCGAGCTGGCGCCGCCGCTATCGGCGGCGGTCCGCGTCGGGTGGCTGCGTCGCGACGCGGACGGCTATCACCCCCGGAACTACGAGACGCTCGCCGCGATGTACCGCAACTCCGGTGACGACGCCGCCGCCCGCCGGGTGCTGCTGGCTCGGGAGCGCGAGCGCCGGGCTCACCTCCCCTGGTACGGGAAGGCGTGGTCGTGGCTGCAGGAGGTCACGGTCGGGTACGGGTACCGGCCGCTGCGGGCAGCCGCCTGGCTGCTGGCGTTCCTCGCCGCCGGCACGGTGGCCTTCGGCCTGCACCACCCGCCGCCGCTGGCCGGCGTTCCGCATCCTGCCTTCAATCCGTTCATCTACGCGCTGGACCTGCTGATCCCGCTGGTGGACCTCGGCCAGCGCAGCGCCTACGACCCGCAGGGACCGCAGCGCTGGCTCGCGTACCTGCTCATCGCCGTCGGCTGGATCTTCGTCACGACCATCGCGGCCGGGATCGCGCGGGTGCTCCGCCGGCAGTAGGAGCGCACGCCGGCGGGCAGATACCAGCCATGCCGATGAACATCGGGACGTCCGGCTGGCAGTACCGCGACTGGCGAGGCGGCCTCTACCCGCCGCAGGTGCCGCAGCGTCTTTGGCTGGAGCATTACGCCCGGCGCTACCTGACGGTGGAGAACAACAACAGCTTCTACCGCCTGCCGTCGCGGGAGACGTTCGAGAGCTGGCGGGAGCGGACGCCGGACGACTTCGTGATGGCGGTCAAGGCCAGCCGGTACCTCACCCACGTGCGGCGGCTGCGCGACCCGGCCGAGCCGGTCGCACGGCTGCTCGTCGCCGCGGCGGGGCTGGGACCTAAGCTCGGGCCGGTGCTGCTCCAGCTGCCGCCGACGCTGAAGGGCGACCCAGGCCTCCTGGATGCGTGCCTGGAGGAGTTCCGGGCGGCGGCGGCCACGCTGGGCGAGCGAGCGCCGCGGGTCGCGGTGGAGCCGCGGCACGAGACCTGGTGGACCGAGGAGACCCGGCAGGTCCTGACCGCGCATGACGCGACGCTGTGCTGGGCCGACCGGGGCGGCCGCCCGATCACGCCGCTGTGGCAGACCGCGACCTGGGGCTACCTGCGGTTCCACGAGGGAACCGCGCAGCCGCGGCCCCGCTACGGCCCGCAGGCGCTGCGGTCCTGGGTGCAGCGGCTGGCTGAAGCCTGGCCGGACGCGGCCGACGTGTACGTCTACTTCAACAACGACCACGGCGGGGCCGCGGTCATCAACTCGGCCCAGTTCGCCGACCGGGCGCACCAAGCCGGGCGCACCGCAACCCGCACGCCCGAGGTCGGTTAGCCGCAGGGAAACGAGGGCTACCGGCCGGAGAACTTGTCCGGGTCGGGGCCGGTGCGCTCGTTCTTGTTCAGCAGCGTGATCTCGTTGACGTCGGCCCCGGACAGCTCGAAGTCGAAGATGTCGAGGTTCTCCCTGATCCGGTCCGAGGTGACCGACTTCGGGAAGACGATGTCGCCGCGCTGGATGTGCCAGCGCAGCACCACCTGGGCCGGGGTCTTGCCGGTCCGCTCGGTGATCCGCCCGATGACCGGGTCGTCGAGGACGATCCCCTTCCCCAGCGGGGACCAGGCCTCGACCGCGATCTGATGCTGGGCGCAGAACGCGCGCACGTCGTCCTGGGTCAGGTACGGGTGCGCCTCGATCTGGTTGACGGCGGGGATGACGTCGGTCTCGCCGTGCAGCCGGCGCAGGTGCTGCGGCTGGAAGTTGGAGACGCCGATGGACCGGGCGCGGCCCTCGCGGTAGAACTCCTCGAGCGTCTTCCAGGTCGAGACGAAGTCGCCGCCGTAGCGCATCGGCAGCGGCCAGTGAATGAGGAACAGGTCAACGTAGTCGACGCCCAGCGCCTTGAGCGTACCGTCGAAGGCCTCGCGGGCGGCGTCGGGCTCGTGGGCGTCGTTGCTCAGCTTGCTGGTCACGAAGACCTCGCCGCGGTCGAGACCCGACGCGGCGACGGCCTCGCCCACCTCGGCCTCATTGCCGTACATCTCGGCGGTGTCGATGTGCCGGTAGCCGGCCTCGAGCGCCGTGCTCACGGCGGCCGCCGTGTTCTTCGGCTCGATCTGGAAGACGCCGAAGCCGAGCTGCGGGATGGCCCGGCCGTTGTTCAGCGTGATGTTCGGAATGGAACCCACGAGACTCTCCTCAGCGGTTGCGTGTGCTTATCCGTCCCACCTGCCCCAGGCAGGCCGGGCTACACAACCGGTGACGGTGAGCTGGCTTAAGCCGTCTGATCTGACCCGGTGCCAGGCAACCGCGCCAGATCAGACACCGGCCCCAGGTGGCCGAGCTTGTCGGGATTGACGACCGAGTGGATGGCCTGGACCACGCCGTCGGACACGTCGAGCCCGAGCACGCTGACCACGCGATCCTCGGCGTCGTAGACCACGGCCCCCGGCTCGCCGTTGACCCAGGCCAGCCGGAGGGAGGCGTCGAGAACCTGGCCCCGGCGGAACAGGCCGAGGAGCAGCCGCAGGACCCGGTCCCGGCCCGCCAGCGGACGTCCGATTGCCTGCGCCTTGCCGCCGCCGTCTCCATGGAAGACCACGTCGGGCGCGACCATGCCGAGCAGCGCCTCCATGTCGCCCCCCGCGGCGGCCTCGAAGAACCTGCGCGCGAACTGCTCGCCCGCCGCCCGTCGGGCCGGGGACGGGACGGCCTCACGCGCCTGCCCTCCGGCGGCGATGCGCTGGCGGGCCCGGGCGAAGATCTGCCGGCAGTTCGCCTCGGTCTTGCCGGTGACCCTGGCGACCTCCGGGTAGCCGTAACCGAACGCCTCGCGCAGCATGAACACCGCCCGCTCGGTCGGCGAGAGCGTCTCAAGCAGCACCAGGAACGCCATCGAGAGCGAGTCCGCCAGCTCGGCGTGCTCAGCCGGCCCCGGCTCGTCGACGGGCACGACGACTGGCTCGGGCAGCCAGTCGCCCACGTACGTCTCCCGCCGCACCCGCGCCGACCGCAGGTAGTTGATGCCCAGCCGGGTCACCGCCGTCGTCAGGTACGCCTTCGGATCGGCGATCACCGTTCCCGCCTGGCGCGCCCGGGTCAGGCCGACGAACGCGTCCTGCGCGATGTCCTCGGCGTCGCCCACCGAGCCGGTCATCCCGTAGGCGATGGAGAACAGCAGCGGCCGGTACTCCGCCACGTCCGCGTCACTCGCTGACCCAGCCACGGAAGCCCTCCCGCCAGCTCGCGAACCGCGGCTCCCAGCCGAGTTCCTTCTTCGCCTTCAGGTTCGACGACCCCCGCACGCTCGTCATCTGCGCCACGACCAGCTCCCCGGCCAGCAGCCGCCCGAGCCAGACGGGCGCCCGCAGCGGCGGCCTCGCACCCAGCAGCCCCGCGAGGTAGCGCAGCCACTCGGCCACCGGCGCCGGGTCGTCATCGACAATGTTATAGACGCCGGGCGCCCCGCCGCCGACGGCCGCGACGGTGGCGGCCGCCGCGTCCGAGGATTCGATGAAGGACCAGACCCCGGCCCCGCCGCCGACCACCGGCAACTGGCGCTTGCGCACCAGGTCGAGCATGACGTCCGACGCTCCCGAGCCGTAGAAGCTGCCGTAGCGCAGCACCACCCCCTCCGGCACTCCGGCCGGGACGGCCTGCTCCACGTGCCTGATCGCCGCCATCGACTGCCGGGTCGACGCAAGCGGGTGCGGGTCGAGCGGATCGCTTTCCGTCTTCACCGGTCCCCCGGAACGCTCGTTCGTCCAGCCGGTGTAGCTCTGCGCGACCACCCGCCGGGTGCCGGCCTCGGCCGCGGCCGCCAGCAGGTTGTCGGTGCCCGTGGTCCGCAGCTCGTTGGTGGCTGCGAACACGCGGTCGAAGTTGCGCAGGCTGCGCATATCCGCCAGCGAAGTCATCTGGTGCACGATGACCTCGGGGGCGGCCGCCCGCACGGCCGTGATCACCGCCGCCCGGTCCAGCCCGTCCATCACGACCGGCGTCGCGCCGGCCTCCCGCAACTGCCCGGTCTTGGCGGCCGACCTCGTGGTGGCGGTGACCTGGTGGCCGGCCGCGACCAGCCCGGGCACCAGGTGCCGTCCCAGTGCCCCGGTCGCTCCGGTGACGAAGACTCGCATGTGACTTTCCTTCCCGCGAAACATCTTTCCCCTGAAGACAAGGCAGCCCCGCGAACTGTGACACTCCTTCGGGGTACGGTCCTGGCATGGAGATCGCTGAGCTGGCGCACCTGCGCCGGGCCAGGGACTTGCTCGAGCGCGACTACGCGCGGCCGCTGAACGTCCCCGCGATGGCCCGTGCCGCGCTGATGTCGCCGTCCCTGTTCTCCCGCCGGTTCCGCGAGGCCTACGGCGAGACGCCGTACGCCTATCTCCAGGCCAGGCGGGTGGAGCGGGCGATGGGCCTGCTCCGCGAGGGCAGCCTGTCGGTGACCGACGTGTGCATCGCGGTCGGGTTCACCTCGCTCGGCTCGTTCAGCTCGACGTTCACCCGCCTGGTGGGCGAGCCGCCGTCCGCCTACAAGGCTCGCGACCACTCCCGGCTGGCGCCGGTCCCGCCGTGCATGACCCGCTCGTGGGCGCGCCCGGGGTGGATCGCGGAGCCATGCAGGATTGGAGAAGCGTCCCCGGCGGCCCGCGCGTAGGGTCGCTGACATGGCACTTTCAATCACACACACGCCCGTGTACTGCACAGACCTGGACGCGGCGCTCGCCTTCTACACTCAGCTGCTCGGCTTCGAGGTCCACGACGACGTCGCGATGGGCCCGGAGATGCGCTGGCTCACCGTCCATGCCCCCGGCGACTCGCACGATCTGCTGCTGGCCGCCGTGGACCACCACATCGCCCCGGCCGGCCGGCAGGCCATGCGCGAACTGGTCGCCAAGGGCGACCTGGCGGTCTTCATCCAAGTGGACGACCTCGACAAGACCTTCGAGACCCTGCGCGCGGCCGGAACGGAGATCCTCCAGGAACCCGTCGACCAGCCCTACGGGGTGCGCGACGCCGGCGTCCGCGACCCCAGCGGCAACCACCTGCGGCTGAGCCAGCCGCTGGCCGTGCAGGCCTGAGGTTCCGGTACCCGGGCCGCCGGCGCACCGCGTCGACTGCCTGGGGTCGGGACTTTGCTGTCGATGACAGCCGACTTCTTGCTGTTATCCCGGTTGCCAACGCGGCCGACTCCTCATACCCCAATGCCCGGTAAAACGGCGCCGCCCGCCGGGTGGCCAGCGCGACCAGCGTGCACCCCTCGGCGGCCGCCCAGTCCTCGAACGCGCTCATCAAGATCCGGCCGATACCCCGGCCGCGGACCTCATCGGACTAGGCGATACCTCAGGTCGGCGGCTCGAGGCCCTGGATGGCGTTGATGCGGGAACTCGAGTCCGCCTTCGTCTCGCCGCCGACGGCGAAGCGCAGACCGATGCCGAGCGCCTCGCACACGTCGGACTCGGCGACCGCCGACCGCTGCGACCGGTCGCCGCCGTTGGCGAAGGTCAGCGTCGCGGCTGGGTACCGCTCGCGGACCAGCCTCAGC
>DATCGA010000229.1:0-16586 GCA_036509215.1 Trebonia sp. | reverse complement strand
TGGGCGACGCGTTCGCCTCCGGCGGGTCCGAGGGCTATGACCACAAGAAGATGGCCATCACGGCCCGCGGCGCCTGGGAATCGGTCAAATTCCACTTCGCCACCCTGGACCTCGACCCCGACACCACGGACTTCACGGTGGCCGGCATCGGGGACATGTCCGGCGACGTCTTCGGCAACGGGATGCTGCTCTCCGAGCACATCAAGCTGGTGGCGGGGTTCGACCACCGGCACATCTTCCTCGACCCGGCGCCGGACCCGGCGGCCAGCTTCGCTGAACGGCGGCGGCTGTTCGAGCTGCCCCGCTCCTCCTGGGCCGACTACGACCCGACGGTCATCTCCTCCGGCGGCGGCGTATGGCCCCGCACCATGAAGTCCGTCCCGATCTCGGCGGCCGCCGCCGACGCGCTCGGCCTCGGCAGCGACGTGCACGCGCTGTCCCCGGACCAGCTGATCTCGGCCATCCTCGCCGCCCCGGTGGACCTGCTCTGGAACGGCGGGGTCGGCACCTACGTGAAGGCCAGCACCCAGACCCACGCCGACGCCGGGGACCGGGCCAACGACGCGGTCCGGATCGACGCCCCCGCGGTCCGGGCCAAGGTGATCGCCGAGGGCGGCAACCTCGGCGTGACCCAGGCGGCCCGGATCGAGTACGCGCTCGCGGGCGGCCTGATCAACACCGACTTCATCGACAACTCGGCCGGGGTGGACACCTCCGACCACGAGGTCAACATCAAGATCCTGCTGGCGGGGGCGATCGCCAGCGGCGAGATCCGCGTCGAGGAGCGCGGCGAGCTGCTGCACGCGCAGACCGATGAGGTCGCCGCGCACGTGCTGCGGCACAACGACGGCCAGAACATGGCGCTCGCGGTCGCCCGGCACCAGGCGCCGAGGCTGCTCCACGTGCACGCGCGCTACCTGCGCCAGCTCGCCCGGCAGAAGCGGATCTCGCTCCACGGCGACGGGCTGCCGGGGGAGAAGGAGATCGCCGCCCGGCGGTCGGCGGGGGCCGGGCTGACCACGCCCGAGCTCGCCCTGCTGCTCGCGCACACCAAGATCGGCGCCGGGCAGCTGGTGCTCGGCTCCGACCTGCCCGACGACCCGGCGCTCCAGTCGGAGCTGGCCGACTACTTCCCGGCCCAGCTCCGCGAGCGGTTCGCCGACCAGCTCGGCGTGCACCGGCTGCGCCGGGAGATCATCACCACCTCGGTCATCAACGAGATGGTGGACACGGGCGGGTCCACGTTCCTGTTCCGGCTGGGCGAGGAGACCGGGCTGCCGGTGCCCGACATCACCCGGGCGTGGCTGGTGGCGCGCGAGGTCTTCGGCATGCGGGCGTTCTGGCAGCAGGTCGACGGGCTGGCGGGCGTGGTCGACTCCGGCGCGCGGATCGCGGTCGTCCTCGAGGCGCGCAAGCTCATCGAGCGGGCGACCCGGTGGCTGCTGGTGAACCGGCGGCCGCCGTTCGGCATCGCCGAGACCGCCGCCTTCTTCGCCGACGGCGTCGCCGCCGTCCGTTCCGCCCTGCCGAAGGTGCTGTCGGGGCGGGATCTGGCCGGCTACGAGGAACGGCGCGCCTCCTTCGCCGGGCTCGGCGTGCCCGCCGGGCTGGCCGACGAGGTGGCCGCGATGGTGCCGTCGTACTCGGCGTTCGACATCGTGATGAGCGCCTCGGCCAGTTCCTGCGGGATCGCCGAGACCGCGGCGGTCTACTTCGCGGTGGCGGACCGGCTCCAGCTCGGGCGCCTGCGGGACCTGGTCGTGGCGCTGCCGCGCGAAGACCGCTGGGCGGCGATGTCCAGGTCGGCCCTGCGCGACGACCTCTACGGCGCGCACGCGGCGCTGACCAGGGACGTGCTCGCGGTCGGCTGCCCGGCCGCCGGGGCGTCGGCCGAGGAGGCGTCGGCCCTGGTCTCGGCCTGGGAGGCGCGCAACTCGGACGCGGTCTCGCGGGCGGCGGCAACGCTGGCGGAGATCTGGGAGAGCGACCGGTTCACCTTCACCACGCTCTCGGTGGCGGTGCGTGTTATCAGGACGCTGATTTCGCCGCAGTCTTAAAGATCAAAGGCGAAAGTCAAACCCGTTACGTCGGGCTGGGCGGTCAGGTAAATTTTTACCGGCACTCCTTCGGAAGGCCGGTGGAAATTTCCTGGGCCGCCACACCGGTCGGCCGGGTGACCGACGGGGCTTGGGGCCTCGGCGATAACCCGCCTGCCGTCCCCACGCGCACCACGCGCACCACGCAAGGCCGACATAGAGGTCATTGTGGGCTGTTTGCGTCGCATAGCACCCCTAACGGCACACGCTGACCCCCGTAGGTCGGAAACGCGGACCTGTTCGGCACACGATCACGGCTCCCGCTCAAGCCGACCCCGTACCGGGAAGCCTCCGCGAACTCACCCTCAACCCAACCCGCGACCACCAGCCCACCGCCGCGCCCCCGAAGCCGCCTGACCCAAGGTTAGGTGGCGCTGGCGTAGCTGAGGGCGCCGCCGATGGCCAGGACCGTGATCTTGGACGAGGCGGTCGGGGGGTCGATGGCGGCGAAGGAGAAGAGATCCTGGGCCGCGAGTTCCACCTTGGGGCTTGGCTGGCCGGACGGGAGGAGGGGGAGTAGGTCCAGCGGGACCTTGATGGGCGCGCCGGGCTGGATCGGGCTGGCGTTGTCGATGTAGCCGGGGACGGCGACCGTGCTGTTCAGGTACATCGCGTACAGGACGAGGGCGCCGCCGTCGGCCGTGCGGAGTGCGAACGCGGGGTACGGCGTGCCCTCCATCGACCACTGGTAGACGTCGCCGGCCGGCACCTCGAGGCCGGTGCCGGCGCGGTCGCGCGAGGCCTGGTACAGGCCGGTGGTCAGCGGGCCGGCCGCCACCGCCTTGGCGGCGGCGCTGGCGGGGCCGTCGTCGACCACGGCCGCCTGCAGCGGGCCGGTGGCGTAAGGCTGCGCCAGCAGGTCGGTCGACATCAGCGGCACCTGCGGGATGTAGCCGTTCTTGTCGGTGGCCAGGCGGGGCGCGGTGGTGCCCGCGGGGAACTGGGCCGTACTGGCCAGCTGCCACCGCCCGGCGGCGGCGGACTGCTCGAAGACCATCAGCACCCGGCCGTCGACCGGCAGCTGCGCCCCGCCGACCGAGGTGGTCGCGTCCTTGGCCACGCCCTTGACGGCGAGCGCGCGGGCGACGTCAGCGACGAAGAAGCGCGGGTAGCCGGACGGCTCTGGCAGGTAGAGCGTCGGGGCGCCGTAGGTGTACCGGACGAGGGCCGGGTTGATCGTGAGCGTGCTGCTGTAGGCGCTCGCGTCGCTCGACGGGCTGCTGGCGGCCTGGCTCTTGAGCGCGGCCGAGACGAGCGACTGCTGCACCCCGGTGACCACCGACAGCGCCAGCTTGCCGTCACCCGACGCGGCGGCGCTGGCGCTAGCGGCGACGTAGGCGTCGAACGCCTGGAGCGCCGTGGTCTGGGTGAGCGCGGGCCCGCTGCCGGCGTTTGCGCTGGTCGTGGTCGTGTTGGTCGACGCCGAGGCGCAGCCCGCGACGACGAGCGCGGCCGCCAGGGCCAGCGCGATCGCGGAGGCCAGCCGCGCGCCGGCCGGCCGCGTCCCGGTCGGGCGCGCCGGCTTGAGCCGTGCCCCGCGCTTTTCGTGTGCCACAGATCGTGAGGATATCGGGCCGCGGCAGCCGGTCGGCGCGTGCTGGATACGCTGGCAGGCCCTAATGCGCGTAGGCTTTCCCGCATGGCAGCTACCGATCCCGCAGATGAGATACCGGAACTGTCGTCCAAGCTCGACACCATCGAGGCAGTGGTCGACCCTGAGGCGATGCGCACCGAGGCGGCCGACTTGCGCGAGCAGTCCGCCGACCCCGGGCTCTGGGAGGACCAGACACGCGCGCAGCAGGTCACCAGGCGGCTCTCCTACCTGGAGGGCGAGCTGGGGCGGATGGAAAGCCTGCGCCAGCGGCTGGCCGACACCCAGGTGATGTTCGAGCTCGCCGACGAGATGCACGAGCAGGCCGCCAGGGACGAGGCGATCGCCGACCTCGCTGCGGTGCGCAAGGACATTAACGCGCTCGAGGTCCGCACGCTGCTGAACGGCGAGTACGACATCCGCGAGGCGCTGATCACGATCAACTCGCAGGCGGGCGGCGCCGACGCCGAGGACTTCGCCGGAAACCTGCAGCGGATGTACCTGCGCTGGGCCGAGCGGCACAAGTACCCGGCCGAGGTCTACGACGTCTCCTATGGCGAGGCGGGCATCAAGTCGACCACGTTCGCGGTCAAGGCGCCGTACGCCTACGGCACGCTCCGCGGCGAGCAGGGCACGCACCGGATGGTCCGCATCTCCAAGTACGACAACCAGGGCCGCCGCCAGACCTCGTTCGCCGGCGTCGACGTGCTGCCGGTGGTGGAGCAGACCGACGCGGTGGACATCCCCATCGACGAACTGCGGATCGACGTGTTCCGCTCATCGGGCCCGGGCGGCCAGGGCGTCAACACGACCGACTCGGCGGTGCGGATCACCCACCTGCCGACCGGGATCGTGGTCTCCTGCCAGAACGAGCGCTCCCAGATTCAGAACCGGGCCTCGGCGATGGCCGTTCTGCAGGCCAAGCTGCTCGAACGGCGGCGGCTTGAGGAGGCCAAGGAGCTTGACGCGCTGCGCGGCGACGGCGGCCGGGCCTGGGGCACCCAGATCAGGAACTACGTGCTCTACCCGTACCAGAACGTGAAGGACGTGCGCACCGGCCACGAGACGGGCCAGGCGCTCGCCGTCCTCGAAGGGGACATCGACGACTTCATCGACGCGGAGATCCGCTGGCTCCGCCGCGGTGAGAGGGACGAGTAGGCGCCTGCCGAGTTAGCCTCCGGGGCCTACGGAACCACGTGGGCGGCGATGAGGAGCCCGAGCAGGAGCAGCAGCGCGACCGCGACGAGGAGCTGGGGCGTGAGGGTCAGACCGTGATGGTGGACGTGCTCACGGGCGGCCCGGCAGACCGAGCAGCGGCCCTCGACCACGGGTCCCGCGCAGTTGGCGCAGATGAGGTGCTCGCAGCTCATTTCAAACTCCCTCCGGTGGCAGTGCCCCGGCGCACTTGGCGTGATCTGGAGCCTTAGCTGCCAGTTTCCCCCTAGACTGTTCCCTGGCCAACCCAGGTTACCCGTAAGTTGCCCGGCTCGGCCGGAAATACCCGTGTGGCGGCCGACCTGCGCCGACACACTGATGGCCGGGCATACCGCAGCCCTTCATCGAGAGATCGTGTGATGGCCCCGTGATCGAGTTCCAGAACGTCAGCAAGGTCTACCCGAACCAGAACCGAGCCGCCCTTGAGAACGTCGACCTGACGGTCAACAAGGGCGAGTTCGTCTTCCTCGTGGGGCCGTCCGGCTCTGGCAAGTCCTCGTTCCTCCGGCTGATCCTTCGCGAGGAGCGACCGAACGAGGGCCGGATTCTGGTGGCAGGCAACGACCTGGCGCGCCTCACCAACTGGAAGGTCCCGGCCCTCCGGCGCAAGATCGGCTGCGTGTTCCAGGACTTCCGGCTGCTGCCGAACAAGACCGTCGAGCAGAACGTGGGCTTCGCGCTTGAGGTGATCGGCAAGCCGCGCCGGTTCATCCGGCGCGTTGTCCCCGAGGTGCTCGACCTGGTCGGCTTGGAGGGCAAGCACGACCGGATGCCCGACCAGCTCTCCGGCGGCGAGCAGCAGCGGGTCGCGATGGCCCGCGCGTTCGTCAACCGGCCCATGATCCTGCTCGCCGACGAGCCCACCGGGAACATCGACCCGGCCACCTCGATCGGCATCATGAAGGTCCTCGACCGGATCAACCGGACCGGGACCACGGTCGTGATGGCTACCCACGACGCCGCGATCGTCGACTCGATGCGCAAGCGCGTGATCGAGCTTGAGTACGGCAAGGTGGTCCGCGACCAGAACCGCGGCATCTACGGCCAGGCGTACTAAGCCGGCCGGGTTTATTACCGCCCGCTTACCGGGTGCCTCGATCGACGGCACAAGACTTACCAGGGATGAGATAAGGCCAGTATGCGTTCTAACTTCGTGTTCCAGGAGATCTGGGTCGGGCTGCGCCGGAACCTCACCATGACCGTGGCGCTCGTCGTCGTGGTGGCGATCAGCCTCTCCCTGCTCGGCACGGGCCTGCTCTTCGTCAAGCAGGTCGATCGCACGCGTACGTACTGGCAGAGCCAGGTGGAGATCTCGGTCTACCTCTGCTACAAGGGCGACATCAACCCGAGCTGCCACGGCGCGATCACCCCGGCCCAGCTGACCAGCATCGAGGCGACGCTGAACAGCATGCCGAACGACGTCCAGAAGGTCACCTACGTTTCCCAGCAGCAGGCCTTCACGCTGTTCAAGTCGGCGATGTCCAACGAGCAGTCGCTCGTCTCGACCGTCACCGCGAGTGAGCTGCCGCCCTCGCTCGAGATCAAGCTGCGCAATCCGTCGGCCGACTACCAGATCGTGTCGAGCGCGGTCCATGGGGCCCCCGGGGTCGACTCAGTCATCGACGAGATGACCATCCTCGAGAAGTTCTACAACCTGCTAGACGGCCTGCGGAACGGGGTCGTCGTCGTGGCGCTGATCCTCGTCGTGGCCGCGATTTTGCTGGTGGCCAACACGATCCGGCTGTCGGCCTTCAACCGGCGCAGAGAGACCGGCATCATGCGGCTCGTCGGCGCCTCCAACTTCTACATCCAGCTGCCGTTCCTGCTCGAAGGCGTGATCGCCGGCATGTTCGGCTGGATCATCGCGGCAGCGCTCCTCGTCGGGGTCAAATCGCTGCTGCTGAACAACCTCCAGCAGTACTTCAGCTATAACGTCGGGCTCTCGATGGGCGACTTGATCGAGGTCATCGTGCTCGCGATGGTGATCGGGGTGGCCCTGTGCGGGGTCACCGCGTTCGTGACCCTTCGCCGCTACCTGAGGGTCTAGGTATCTTCTGTAGTCTGAGGAAGGTCCGACAGGAGAGACGTGGCACGCGAGCAGGGAAACAAGGTCATCGCCTCGAACCGGCGGGCCCGGCACGAGTACGCCATCGAGGAAACGCTTGAAGCCGGGGTCGCGCTGACCGGCACCGAGGTCAAATCACTGCGCGCCGGCCGCGCGTCCCTCGCCGATGGGTTCGCGCAGGTCGTTGACGGGGAAGTCTGGCTACACAACGTTCATATCCCGGAGTACACCCAGGGAACGTGGACGAACCATTTGCCCAGGCGGACCAGGAAGCTGCTGCTGCACCGGGGGGAGATCGAGCGACTGGTCCGGAAGACGTCGGAGCAGGGGCTGACGCTGGTCCCGCTGTCGCTCTACTTCAAGGACGGCAAAGTCAAGGTGGAGCTCGCACTTGCCCGCGGTAAACGGACATATGATAAGAGGCAAGACCTGGCCAAGAAGGACGCGGCCAGGGAGGTTGAGCGTGCCATTCGGCGACGACGGTGACTCCGGAGGCTGACGGTGACTGCGCGCTCTCGTGAGCGGGGTAGCCACGCCGGCCGACCCCGGGGACACGTGTCGTTCCCGCCCCTCGGGCTAGGCACGCAGACCCCGGTCAGGCCTGTCGGCGGTGACGGGGTCTCCGACCCCGTGGTACCGGGACTTCCGGGTGCGCCGGAAGTGCCGGGCGGATCGAGCGTCCAGCAGCCGTCCCCTGGCGGGGCCCCGCCGCGGGGCAGGCCGCCGCGATCGGGCGGCAGTCGGCATCGCAAGCAGCCGGCCCGCAAGGGCTGGCTGTCCCGCAAGCAGAAGATGTCGGCCGTTCTCGCGCTCGTCGTCGTCGCCTTCGGCTTCGGCCTCGCCAACGGCTTCGGCAGCGAGGAGTCGGCCGAGCCGGCCGTGCAGGCGTTCTTGCTCGACTGGCAGCAGGGCCGGTACGCCCAGGCGGCCGCGCTCACCGACGCCGGCCTGGGCCAGGTCACGGCCGAACTCGCGGCCGCCTACACCGATGTCGACGCCACCAACGCGTTCTTCTCGCTGAAGTCCGTCACGCAGCACGGGGCCACCGCCGTGGCCGAGTTCCAGGCCACCGTCGACCTGGCGCAGTCGGGGCAGCAGTGGACCTACACCGGACGGTTCCTGGTGACCTCGTCCGGCGGCCAGTGGACCATTCACTGGTCGCCCTCGGTCATCAACCCCAGCCTCGCGGCGGGCGACCGGCTCGCGGCCGTGACCACCTTCCCGCAGCGCGGGCAGATCAGCGACATGAACGGCCAGTCCCTGGTCACCGAGTCGGCCGACTACCAGGTCGGCGTGTACCCGGACCGGCTCGCCAACGAGGCGGCCACCGCGGCCAAGTTCAGCGCGGTCACCGGGCTCGACGAGCAGCAGGTGCTCGGCCAGATTCAGGCTGCGCCGCCGAACTCGTTCCTGTCCCTGCTGACCCTTGAGCCGAACTCGTTCACCGCCCAGTGGCCGAAGCTGGCCAAGGTGCCCGGCCTTGGCTACGTCCGGCAGATGCAGCGCCTGTTCGACTCCCCTGAGCAGCAGACGGTCGGCGAGGTCGGGACCGAGGACTCGCCCGTGCTGCGGGCCGAGGGCGCCGCCTACCAGCCCGGCATGACCGTCGGGCAGTCCGGGCTTGAGCAGACCTACCAGGACGCTCTGGTCGGCACCCCGACTGCCTCGGTCGTGGTCGTGAACTCGGCCGGCCGCACGGTCGCGAGGCTGTGGAACGAAGCGGGCCACCCGGGCGCGACGCTGCGGACGACGCTGAGCGGCACCGCCCAGCAGGCCGCCGCCTCCGCCCTGGCGGCCCAGTCCGGCTCGGGCGAGATCGTCGCCGTCGACGCCAGCAGCGGTGACATCCGGGCGCTGGCGTCCCACCAGACCGGGTCAATGCCGCTCCCTGACGGCGGCAGCACGCTGACCGGCAAGGTCGCCCCGGGCATGTCCTTCAGCATCGTCTCGGCGGCGGCGCTGCTCACGGCCCACGTGGCGGAGAACCAGCCGCTGCCGTGCCAGCCGACGGCCACCGTCGGCGGGGTGACGTTCAGCTATCAGACCAGCGGGCCGAGCACGGCGACGTTCGCCACCGACTTCGCCACCGGCTGCGGGACGGCGTTCGCGACCCTGTCCAGGACCCTGACCGCGAGCCAGCTCACCGCGGCCGAGCACGACTTCGGCATCGGCTCGTCGTGGCACCTGGGGGTGCCGGCGTTCTCCGGGTCGGCCTCGACGGTCTCGGGCGCGGCCGAAATGGCGGCGCAGGCGATCGGCCAGAGCGGGGTGCTGATGAGCCCCCTCGGCATGGCGATGGTGGCGGCCGAGGTGGACTCCGGCGTCGGCCTGTCGCCCCAGCTCGTCGCGGGCGATCCCGCCGCTGCCACGCAGGCGCCGATGCCGGCCAGCAGCCTGAGCGAGCTCAGGCAGCTCATGCGGCTGGCGGTCAAGTCCGGGGCGGCGCACCCGGCCGACCTGCCCGGGGCCGAGGTCTACGGCCAGGCCGGCGTGGTCAAGACCGGCGCCAACGCCTACCTCAGCTGGTTCGTGGGCTACCGCGGCGACCTGGCGGTGGCGGCGATCGAGACCGGCACCACGGCCAACCAGGCGGCGGCGTCGCTGGCGGGCGACTTCCTGAAGACCGCCGCCTCCTGAAGGCCGCCGGCTCCGCAAGACGGTCGGCTAGCGAGCAGTCACGCCCGTATGGCACACTGGGTTCTGTGATGACCGGCCTGATTATTATCGGCGGGCGCATCGGCAGCTAGGGAAGACCCCGGTGCCGATGCGCAGACCTCTCGCGTTCCGCGAGGGGTCTTTTGTTTTGGGCAAGCAGCTCACGCCAGCCAAGCGATACGGAAGAAACGGACAGCGACGATGGTCGACGACCAGTTCCACGTCTACGACACCACCCTCCGCGACGGCGCCCAGCAGGAGGGCCTGAGCCTCACGGTCGCCGACAAGCTGGTGATCGCCCGGCACCTGGACCGTCTCGGCGTCGGATTCATCGAGGGCGGCTGGCCGGGCGCTATTCCGAAGGACACCGAGTTCTTCCGGCGGGCGCAGACCGAGCTCGAGCTCGGCCACGCCACCCTGGCCGCGTTCGGCTCGACCCGCAAGGCCGGCGTCAGGGCCGCCGACGACCCGCAGGTCGCCGCGCTCCGGGAATCGCGCGCCTCCGTCGTCACCCTCGTCGCCAAGAGCCACGACCGCCACGTCGAGCTAGCCCTGCGCACCACGCTCGAGGAGAACCTGGCGATGATCGCCGACACGGTGAAACACCTGACGACCGAGGGCCAGCGGGTCTTCGTCGACGCCGAGCACTTCTTCGACGGGTACCGGGCCAACCCGGGCTACGCCGTCGAGTGCATCCGGGCCGCGACCGAAGCGGGCGCGAGCGTGGTCGCGCTGTGCGACACCAACGGCGGCATGATGCCGACCGAGCTGGCCGACGTCGTCCACGCTGTCGCCGACCGGACCCAGGCCAGGCTGGGCATTCACTGCCACGACGACACCGGCTGCGGCGTCGCCAACACCCTGGTCGCGGTGGAGGCCGGCGTCACCCACGTGCAGGGCACCGCCAACGGCTACGGCGAGCGGGCGGGCAACGCGAACCTGTTCAGCGTGGTCGCGGGCCTGCAGCTGAAGAAGGGCAGCGTCGTCCTCGAGGGCGACGGCATCCGCGAGATGGCGCGCATCGCCCACGCGATCAGCGAGGTCACCAACGTCACGCCCGACACCCACCAGCCCTACGTCGGCTTCTCCGCGTTCGCGCACAAGGCCGGGCTGCACGCCTCCGCCATCCGCGTCGACCCGATGCTCTACCAGCACATCGACCCGGCGCTGGTCGGCAACGACATGCGGATGCTGGTGTCCGACATGGCCGGCCGCGCCTCGGTCGAGCTGAAGGGCCGCGAGCTCGGCTTCGACCTGACCGGCAACAAGGAGGTCATCGGCCGGGTCACCGACAAGGTCAAGGAGCTCGAGGCGCGCGGCTACTCCTTCGAGGCGGCCGACGCGAGCTTCGAGCTGCTGCTCCGCGACGAGCTGGCGGGCGAGCGCAGGCGGCACTTCACCGTCGAATCGTGGCGGGTGATCGTCGAGCAGCGCGCGGATTCCGATGGTGAAACAGTGACCAGCGAGGCGACGGTCCGGCTGGTCGCCAAGGGGGAGCGGGTCATCGCCGTCGGCGAGGGCAACGGCCCGGTCAACGCGCTCGACCGGGCGCTGCGGTCCGCCCTCGAGCAGACCTTCCCCGAGCTCGCCACCCTGCAGCTGACCGACTTCAAGGTCCGCATCCTGGAGGGCACCTCCGGCACCGGGGCGATCACCCGGGTGCTGGTCGAGTCGGGCGACGGCACCGGCGACACCTGGTCCACCGTCGGGGTCGACGAGAACGTCATCTCCGCGTCCTGGCACGCACTCGAAGAGGCGGTCAGCTACGGCCTGCTGCGGGCCGGACGCACGCCCGACTGACCGGCGGGAGCGGCGGAGGAGGCGGAGCACGGGACCGTTCGATATGAATGATTTCATACCCCGATCGCGGACCCGGCATCGGACCGCATACCTTAGGCACATGGATGAGAAGGAGATCATGGCGCGCATCAGCGGGCTGATCGAGACCGAGCACGAGCTTCGCACGCAGCTGGCCGACGGCTCGCTCAGCTCGGAACAGGAGCGGGCGCGTCTTCGTTCTGCAGAAGAGGCGCTTGACCAATGCTGGGATCTGCTGCGCCAGCGACGGGCCAAGCGGGAGTTCGGCGAGAGCCCGGACGGCGCCGTGGTGCGCCCGGCGGCCGAGGTGGAGGGGTACCAGCAGTAGCCCGGCCGTCCCCGGAAGATTGTGCGAAGGAGCATTGTGCGTATCGCAAGGTTCGCCAAGGGCGACGGCGTCGCCTACGGCGTCGTGGAGGGCGAGTCAGGGGAGCCTCAGACGGTCGAGGAGCTGTACGGCCATCCGTTCGGCATCGACCCGGCCGGCGTTCGGCTCACGGGCAACCGCTACCCGCTGGCCGAGGTGCGGCTGCTCGCCCCGGTGCTGCCGTCCAAGGTGGTGGCGGTGGGCAAGAACTACGCGGGGCACGTGCGGGAGATGGGCTCGGCCGAGATGCCGGCCGAGCCGGTGCTGTTCCTCAAGCCGTCGACGTCGGTGACCGGCCACGGCGACCGGATCGCCTACCCGGTCAAGCTGACCGACCGGGTCGACCACGAGGGCGAGCTCGCGGTGATCATCGGCCGGCTCTGCCGGGACGTGCCGAAGGAGCGCGCGGACGAGGTCATCTTCGGCTACACCTGCGCCAACGACGTGACCGCACGGGATCTGCAGGCCCGTGACGGGCAGTGGACGCGGGCGAAGGGCTTCGACACGTTCTGCCCGCTCGGCCCGTGGATGGAGACCGCCGCCGACCCGGCCGACCTGGGGATCACCACCACCGTCAACGGGGACGTCCGGCAGCACGCGCGGACGAGCGAGCTTCTGTGGGACGTGCCGTCGCTGGTTGAGTACGTGTCCTCGGTGATGACCCTGCTCCCGGGCGACGTGCTGCTCACCGGCACCCCCGAGGGCGTCGGCCCGCTGACGGCAGGGGACGAGGTCAGCGTGACGATCGAGTCGATCGGCACGCTGACGAACCGGGTCACCGTCCGCGACTAGCCGGCCAGACGGCTAGGCGGCTAGCCGACGCGCTCCCGCAGGTGCCTGAGCTGCCGCTCCGCGTGCGCCTGGGGCCTGCTGTGGCCGCTGTAGGGGTAGACCGCGATCTCCTTGTCGGCCGCGGTGATCTCGTTGTAGGCCGCGAACACGGTCGAGGGCGGGCAGATGTCGTCCATCAGCCCGACGCTGACCAGCGTGGCGGCCCTGATCCGGCGGGCCAGCAGCGCGCAGTCGACGTAACGGAGCGTGTCCAGCGCCCGGGGGACGAGCTCGACGTTCTCGGCCAGGAACTCCGGGATCTCGGTGTAGGGCGCATGCGGCGCGAGCGTGATCGCCCGCTGGATGTCGCACAGGAACGGCACGTCGGCGTGGCACACGGCCACCGCGTCCGGCCGCAGGGCGGCGGCGGCGAGCGCGAGCGCGCCGCCCTGGCTGCCGCCGCTGACCGCCACCGCTGCGTCGGGGTTCCCGGCCAGCTCGCGCGCGGTGTCGACCGCGAGCGCGGCGTCGGTGAACATCCGGGTGTAGTAGTACTCCTCAGGAGTGGTGATGCCGCGGGTCATGACCAGGGAGTTCTCCGGCCCGGTGCCGATTCCGTCGGCCGTCGCCCCGCTCGACCACCGGCCGCCCTGGCCCCGGCTGTCCATCACCAGCACGGCGTAGCCGAGCGCGGGCAGCAGCATGTGCTCGGCCGGGGCGCCCCGGCCGCCGCCGTAGCCGATGAACTTGACCACCACGCCGCGGGCCTCCCGGTCGGCCGGGGTGATGTGCCAGGCGCGCACGCGCTCGCCCGCGCCGCCGGAGAACTCGACGTCGGACACCACGAACGGCGCGTACAGGCCGGGCTCGTGGGCGGTGACGGTGGCCGGCCGGGCCCGGTCGCGCGCCTCGCGCAGCCGGGCCGCCCACCAGTCGTCGAGTCCGTCCGGCTCCTGCGTGCTCGTCCGGTATTCGCGTAGCCGCTCCAGCGGCAAGTCGTACCAAGGCATAGGGGAAACCTATTCGGTCAGATAGGACTTGATGTGGCTTAGCGCGAGGTCGAGCGCAATCTCCATCGGCCGGACGTCGTGCGCGGTGCTGGCGAGCAGGTAGCCGCCCTGCAGCGCGGCCATCAGGCCGACCGACAGCCGATCGGGATCGGCGTCAAGCCTCAGCGTGCCCTTGTCCTGCATTCGCCGCAGGCCGGCCGCCAGCAGCTCCTCCCAGGCCAGGAAAAGCCCCGCCAGGCTCACTCGCGCCTGCTCGTCCTGGTCGGCGAGCTCGTTGGCCATCGCTCCGAGGGCGCACCCGTGGGCCCCGTTCTGGAGAGAGTTGACCTCGATCAGGGCGTTGCGCCAGCGGATCAGGCCGCTGAAGGAGCTGAGCCGCCCCAGTCGCTGGGTTTCCCGTTCCAGCACCTGCCGGCCCCGCAGGGAAATGACCTCGTGGACGAGGGCGTCCCGGTCGGGGAAGTGCGCGTACAGCTGGGACTTGCTGGTGCCGGTGGCGGCTCTGATGTCGTCCAGGGCGGTGGCGTTGACGCCCTTGACGTACATAAGGTCTGCGGCCGCGGCGACGATGCGGTCCCGTGTTGCCGCCCCGCGCGCGGTGAGCCGGCGGCCCGGCGGCGAGCCGCCCGGCTCGGGCGCGTCTGGTTCCTCGCTAGTCGGATTCGTCATCGCGGGACGGCGATCGAGAAATTAAGGCTCAGCCGGGCCCCGGCCGGCTGCCTCTGCCTGGGTACCGAGTGCTGGTAGTCCTTCTGGCAGCGGCCGCCCATGACGACAAGGTCCCCGCCGTGGGTCACGATCGTCGTGCTCGGCCCGCCGCCTTCCGGGCGGATGAGGAACCGGCGGGTGGCACCGAGGCTGAGGACCGGGATCACCGCCTCGTCCTGCTGGTTGGCCGGGCGGTCGGCGTGCCAGCCGGTGCCGTCGGCGTTGTCCCGGTGCCAGTTCATCCACAGGCGCGCGTACGGCCGCCCGTAGCGGGTCGACAGAGCCTCGGTCAGGTAGTGCAGAACGGGCTGCGGGGCGTCGGCGATGACCGGGTACTCGGCCGTCAGCCTCGGCTCTGCCACCGGACCGCGTCCGAGTACCGGCCGATCTGATGCGCGAACCCGGCGTCGTAGGTAACAGCGGTGTTCATCGGGATCCTTCCGCGTCGTCGTGGCGGTTCCTGCTAGCCTAACAGGACCATTTAGTCCATTTCCGTGGATGTGACAACATCGTCTGCGGATGGGTATTCCGGCTTAGCGCAGAGACTTCGGCAAGGCGAGGCCTCTTCCTTCCTTACGTCTGATGGACCTCACGGTCCTGTTCTAGGGGCCCTAGCTCGCCCCGAACTTCAAGATCTTTATCCCGAACGGTCCCAGGGTGACTGTGTCCGCCGCCAGCTCATCGTCGAGGTCGGCCAGCCGCTGGCCGACGGGCAGCACCGGCTTGAGCGTCAGGTTCTCGTCCGCGTGGCTGGCCAGCACCGCGAATCGGGTGCCGTCTTGGTTGACGAGCACGTCGCAGGCGACCCTCGGGTCGTCCACGGTGATCGGGCGGCGGACGCCGGCTTGGGCGGCGAGCGCGCCGTAGAGCGCGACCGAAAGCCGGCCCGCTATCCGTCATGACCCGCGCGGTGTCTCTGCGCACCGATGCCTCTCCCTGCCCCGGCCGAACCCTTGGCCGAGCCCTTGGCCGGACTCGGGGGTTTGCCGGCCCGCCGTGGACTTTACCGGTTAAGTGCATGATCGTCTACGCTGACGTGGGAAAACGGACGCGTCCGGGCGCTCCGGTTATGCTTAGGCGGGACCGCGCGCCGCGAAGGGAAGCCGGATGAGACGTCCGACCATTGCCGACATCGCCCAGCGGGCGGGCGTTACCAAGGCCGCGGTCTCCTTCGCCCTCAACGGCCAGCCCGGCGTGTCCGTCGCGACCAGGGAGCGCATCCTGGCGATCGCCAGGGAAGTCGGCTTCCAGCCCAACAGCGCCGCCCGCGCCCTGACCGCGGGCAAGGCGGAGGCCTTCGGCCTGGTGATCGACCGGCCCGCCCGAACCCTCGGCATCGAGCCGTTCTTCATGCAGCTCGTCTCCGGCATCCAGGCCGAGCTCTCCGAACATCAGGTCACGCTGCTGTTCACCGTGACCGAGGACATCGACGCCGAGATCGCGCTCTACCGCCGGTGGTGGCAGCAGCGCCGGGTGGACGGGGTGTTCGTGGTGGACCTGCAGGTGGACGACCGCAGGGTCGGCGTGCTCGAGGAGCTGCGAATGCCGGCCGTGGTCATCGGCACGCCGCAGGGATCGGGGACGCTCCCCGCCGTCTGGCAGGACGACCGGGCCTGCGTGGAGACCGTCGTCGGGTACCTGGCGGGGCAGGGGCACCGCCGGATAGCGCGGGTCGGCGGCCGCTCCGAGTACTGGCACTCGGTGCTCCGCCGGGAGGCGTTCGCCTCGGTCGCGGCGGCGGCCGGCCTTGACGCGGTGTCGGTCGAGGCGGACTACTCGGCCGAGCACGGCGCCGCCGCCACGGTCGGGCTGCTTGGCGCGGCCGAGCCGCCGACCGCGATTCTGTACGACAGCGACGTGATGGCGGCGGCCGGGCTCGGGGTGGCCCAGCGGATGGGCTTCAGCGTGCCTGACCGGCTGTCGATCGTCTCCTTCGACGACTCCGCGCTGTGCGAGCTGATGCACCCCGCGCTGACCGCGCTGCGCGGGGACATTCCCGGCACCGGGTCGGCGGCCGCCCGCATGCTGCGCGAGCTGGCGGCCGGGGGGCAGGTCGAGAGTCTGGCCGAGGCGCCGCCGGTGCTCCAGATCCGGATGAGCTCCGGCCCCGCGGGCGTTCCGGCGTGCTCGACGAGCTGACCCGGGTTTCGCGTTCGCTCTGGGGTCCGGGATTCGATACACTACATCGGCGCGGTACGGAAGGTTTCGGCCCGCGTTGCCAAATGGGGTATGGGGTAATTGGCAGCCCAGCAGATTCTGGTTCTGTTAGTCTAGGTTCGAGTCCTGGTAC
>DATCGA010000228.1:0-2014 GCA_036509215.1 Trebonia sp. | reverse complement strand
GCCAGGACCGGTCCTCGGTAGTGGTTCTCGGGTCTCGTGCACGCGTTCCTGCGGGAGCGCGGCAGGCGGGCCGAGGGCTTCGATCGAAGACCGGGCCGGCCGCTGGCCGGGCCAGATGGAACGGACTCGACGGCACCAGGTTGCGACCTGGGCCGGAGAGCACCGGCCGGACAGCACCAGCCACGTGCCACCGGCGGCGGGCGGAGCGGGACCTCAGAAGGAGGTCTCACCCATGGAGGGTGTGTTTACCGCCGAAGCCGTTATCGATAACGGCGCCTTCGGCACCCATACGATCAAGTTCGAGACCGGCCGGCTGGCCCGCCTGGCCGCCGGATCCGCCGTCGCCACGCTGGACGAAGAGACGGTCATCCTGTCCGCCACGACGGCGGGCAAGCATCCCCGGGAGGGGCTGGATTTCTTCCCGCTCACCGTGGACGTCGAGGAGCGGATGTACGCGATCGGCCGCATCCCCGGTTCATTCTTCCGCCGGGAAGGCCGCCCGTCCGAGGACGCGATCCTCACCTGCCGGCTGATTGACCGGCCGCTGCGCCCCTCGTTCGTCAAGGGCCTGCGCAACGAGGTCCAGGTCGTCGAGACGATCCTCGCGCTGAACCCGGAACACCTCTACGACGTGGTCGCCATCAACGCGGCGTCCCTGTCCACCATGCTGGCCGGGCTGCCGTTCTCGGGGCCGATCGCCGGCGTGCGGGTCGCCCTGATCAAGGGCCAGTGGGTCGCGTTCCCGACGCACGAGCAGCTGAACGACGCCACCTTCGACATGGTGGTCGCGGGCCGGATGCTGCCCGACGGTGACGTGGCGATCATGATGGTCGAGGCGGAGTCCACCACTGGCACCATCGGGATGCTGGCCGACTCCTCCAGCGGCGCGGTCGCGCCCACCGAGGAGACCGTGCCGGAGGGCCTCGAGGCGGCCAAGCCGTTCCTCAAGCTGCTCTGCGAGGCCCAGCAGCAGGTCGCCGACCAGGCGGCCAAGCCGACCGGCGAGTTCCCCGTGTTCGTGGACTACCAGCCGGACGTCTACGACGCCGTGGCCCGGGAGATCTCCGACGAGCTGGCCCGGGCGCTGACCATCGCGGGCAAGCAGCAGCGCGATACCGAGACCGACCAGGTCAAGGCGCTCGCCGTGGAGAAGCTGGGCAGCTCGTTCGAGGGCCGCGAGAAGGAGATCAGCGCGGCCTTCCGCGCACTGACCAAGAAGCTGGTCCGGGAGCGGGTCATCCGGGACGGCCTCCGCATCGACGGCCGCGGGCTGAGCGACATCCGCCAGCTGTCCGCCGAGGCGCACGTGCTGCCCCGGGTGCACGGCTCGGCCCTGTTCGAGCGCGGTGAGACGCAGATCCTCGGCGTCACCACGCTGAACATGCTCCGGATGGAGCAGATGATCGACACGCTCAACCCGGAGCGGACCAAGCGGTACATGCACAACTACAACATGCCGCCGTACTCCACCGGGGAGACCGGCCGGGTCGGGTCGCCTAAGCGGCGCGAGATCGGCCACGGCGCGCTCGCCGAGCGGGCCCTGCTGCCGGTGCTGCCGAGCCGCGAGGAGTTCCCCTACGCGATCCGCCAGGTCTCCGAGGCGGTCGGGTCGAACGGCTCGACGTCCATGGGCTCGGTCTGCGCGTCCACCATGTCGCTGCTCGACGCCGGTGTGCCGCTGCGGGACATGGTGTCCGGCATCGCGATGGGCCTGATCTACGAGGGCGGCGAGTACGTCACGCTGACCGACATCCTGGGCGCCGAGGACGCATTCGGCGACATGGACTTCAAGGTGGCCGACACCACGGAGATCATCACCGCGCTCCAGCTGGACACCAAGCTGGACGGGATCCCGGCGGCCGTGCTCGGCGCCGCGCTGCGCCAGGCCCGCGGGGCCCGGCTCACGATCCTCGAGGTCATGCGCGAGGCGATCGACGCCCCGGGCGAGATGAGCCCCCAGGCGCCGCGGATCATCACGATCAAGGTCCCGGTGGACAAGATCGGCGAGGTCATC
>DATCGA010000227.1:0-9050 GCA_036509215.1 Trebonia sp. | reverse complement strand
GCAGGCCGCCCCGAAACCCCCGACCTCATCTCCGGGGTCCCCGGTCGGCGGTCTCGGGGCGCGGAGAAAAGTCATCATTGTGTTCCGTTATGGACTCCATTTGGCGTAATGACCGTCATTGTGTTCCAAAAGGGGCGCTATACGACCCGAACGGCACACGATGACGCCCGAACGCCGGCCAGCCTCGGCCAGAGTGGTCTAAGTGACGCGTGCTGCCCACGCGAATACTTCTCTACCCGACCCTGACGCGGGCCATCTCGAACGGCACCTGGTGCGTCAGCTCGCCCAGTGCCGGCTAGCTAAGCAGGATGGTCGGTCGTCAGTGTCGTGACGGTGGCCGGGGGCCGGATTCGAGGGGGGTGGGTGCGGGTGGCCGGGTTCGAGGGGGGTGGGTGCGGGTGGCGGTGTTAGAGGAGGGTGCGGAGGAGGCGGACGGGCGGGGAGCCGTGGGCCAGCATGCGGTCGTGCAGGTCCCTGGGCTCCAGGCCGGTCTTGGCCAGCTCGGCGGCGAGGTCGGACACCTCCGTGTAGCCCACGTAGTAGGTGGACAGCTGGGCCGAGGTGAGCTGCGCCCGGCGCCACTTGCCCGCCGCCTCGCCCTCCTCCTGGAAGCCGCGCTCGGCCATCAGCGCCAGCGCCTGCGCTTCGGTCATCCCGTGGGCGTGCACCCGCGCGTCGAGGATCGCGTTGATCACCATGCGCAGCTGCATCTTCAGCTGCTGCATCCGCACGGCGGCGGCGTCGGCCTCCCCCGGGTACCCGTGGTCGGCCATCAGCTCCTCGGCGTAGACCGCCCAGCCCTCGACGAACGAGCCCGACCAGAGCGCGGCCCGGGCCCGGGTCGCGCCGGCGAACCGGCGCGCGTGCGCCAGCTGCAGGTAGTGGCCGGGCATGGCCTCGTGCACCATCAGGTTGTGCACCATGTGCCGGTTGTACTCGCGGTAGAACGAGGCGACCCGGTCGGCCGGCCAGTCGGCCGGGGTGGGCGAGACCGCGATGAACGTCGGCAGCGGGATGGACTCGAGAGGCCCCGGCGGGTCGCAGTAGGCGACCGCGACGCCCCGGTTGATCTCCGGCATGTCGATCAGCTCGACCTGGTCGTCGTGGACCGTGATCAGGTCGTGGTCGCGGACGAAGGCGGTCTGCGCGGCGAGCGCCTGGGCGCAGAAGGCCAGGATCGTCGCCTCGTCGGGGGCGGCCTCGCCGAGCCGGCCGAGCACCTCGCGCGGCGTGCCGCCGAGGCCGGCCGCGACCCGGGTGATCTCCTCGGTGATGCGCTCGAGGTCGGCCTCGGCCCGGGCCAGGATCGCGTCGGCGTCCGCCGCCGCCTGCAGGGTCAGCGAGAGCTTGCGGGAGAACAGCTCGGGGCCGAGCCGGGGGTCGGCGAAACCGCCCGGTCCGTCCGGGCCCGCCTCGGCCGAGGCCTCGGCCAGTCGGGCGGCGAGCCAGTCGCGGTGCGCCACCAGGGCCTCGAGCGCGGCCGGGCGCGCCCGGCCGACCTCGGCCGCCGCCGCAGCCGAGGCCGAGGCCGAGGCCGAGGCCGAGGCGGCGCCCGTCGCGGCGGCGGCGTCCGTGACCAGCGCGATTGTCCCGTCGAACTGGGTGATCGCGGTCTCCAGGTGGACCTTCGGCATCCGCCCGAGCGAGCCCCGGGCGGCCGCGAGCGCGTCCGGCACCCGCGCCAGCCGGCCGGCCAGCGAGTGCAGCCGGTCCGGCAGCGGCGCGTAGTCCCGGGCCAGCAGCATGTAGATCGCCGAGCCGGGGTTGGCCACCAGCGGGTTCCAGGTGTGCTCGCGCAGCTCCTCGATCTCGAACAGGCGCCGGGCCACGTCGCCCGCTATCAGCGCGGCGTCCACCCGCAGCTCCGGCTCCAGGGCGGGCCCGTCCTGGGCGGGCCCGTCCTGGGCGGGGCCCTGCAGGTGGATCAGCCGGGCGGCGAAGGCGTCGAGCCCACGGCGCTCGTCCGCCAGCGCCGCCTCCGACCGGTCCGGCAGCAGCTCGTCGAACCGGTGATCGCCAAGCTCGGTGGCGGTGTCCGGATGGCGGCGGGCGAGGTCATCGACGTACTCGTCGGCGAGCCGACGCAGCTCGTCACCCGCGGCCGCCACCTGTCCCGCCGTGGCCGGGACGGTCTCTGCGCTCAACACACGCTCCTCAACGAAAAGGGGGTAATTGTTCGTATGCGAGCCGCCACGCATCCGTTCTGGACAACTTTACGGAGCGGACCTGCACGGAGCGCAACCTTTATCGCAAAGGGATCTTGGCGAAAAAACTCTAACATCAGACTTTATATCGAAAAATGAGATGTTGACCTCAGTCGGCGTGGTCTTGGCACAAGGGCCACATAAGTGCACGATGTACCCCAAGTCACTAACGATCGAGGGAGTTAACTCCATGCAAGAGGCAACGCCGCAGACCACGGCGGCCACCGATGACGATGATGCGAGGCTGGAGAGCCTCGGCTACAAGCCGCAACTGAACCGCGTGCTCGGCCTGTTCTCCAACTTCTCGGTTGCGTTCACCTACCTGTCGCCCATCGTTGGCGTGTTCTCGCTGTTCACCATCGGGCTCGGCATCGCCGGCCCCGGCTACATCTGGACCCTGTGGCTCCCGGTCGGGGGCATGCTGCTGGTTGCACTCGTCTTCGGCGAACTGGCCAGCCATTATCCGATCTCAGGGGCGCTGTACCAGTACAGCAAGTACAACGTCGGCCGCAGATACGGCTGGTTCGTGGGCTGGTTCTACGGGATCGCGCTGCTGGTCACGGTCGCCTCGGTGGACACCGGGGTGGTCGGCTACTTCGCCGCGCTGATGCACAACTGGTTCAACTGGAACTTCAACCCGGCCAACCACTGGGCGATCCTGATGGTGGTGCTGGTCCTGCTCGCCATCCAGTCCACCCTGAACATCACCGGCGCGAAGGTCATGGGCCGGGTCGCCCAGTTCGGCGTGTACGTCGAGATCCTCGGCACCCTCGGCATCGCGATCGTGCTCGCCATCCACGGGTTCCACCACAACGTCGGGTACCTGTTCTCCACCCAGGGCGCGCAGAACGTGAAGACCAACGCGCTGGGGCTCAACTTCAACGGCTCGTACTTCGGCGCGCTGATGATCGCGGTGCTCGCGCCGGTCTACATCTTCTACGGCTTCGAGTCGGCGGGCGACATCTCGGAGGAGACCAAGGACGCCGGCCGCCAGGTGCCGCGGGCGATGCGGCACGCGCTGATCTGGGGCGGCGTCGCGTCGTTCATCATCATCGCGGCGCTGCTGCTGTCGATCCCGACCAAGGGCGGCGTCGCCGCGGCGGTGGCCGGCGGCGTGCCGTACATCCTGGCCCAGCTGCCGACCTGGCTGCAGGACGTCGCGCTGCTGCTGCTCGTCTTCGCGTTCTTCTCCTGCGGCAGCTCGGTCCAGGGCGCGGGCAGCAGGCTGATGTTCTCCTACGCCCGCGACGGCGCGCTGCCGGCCGCGAAGAGCATCGCCAAGGTCCACCCGAGGTTCAAGACCCCGGTCAACGCGCTGGTGGCGGGGGCGGTGGTGACGGCGCTGTTCGTGCTCTTCGAGTTCGCCTCGCCCGCGAACAACGTGAAGATCCTGTGGTTCACCTACCCGGGCCACGTCAACGCCCTCGTCTCGCTGGTCTCGTTCGCCACCAGCGGCATCTACCTGTCGTTCCTGCTAACGGTGATCGGGGCCGGTGTCGCGCGGGCGCGCGGCTGGGTGCCCGCGGGCAAGTTCACGCTCGGCCGCTGGGCGTGGCCGGTGACGATCGCTGCCGCGGTGTTCCTGCTGGTCATGTTCATCGACATGGTCGCACCGACCGGCCTGTCGAGCCCGCGCGGGGCCGAGTTCAACCTCGACTGGATCACGCTGGTCGTCATGGTCATCGTGTTCATCGTCGGGGCGATCCTGTTCGCGCTGTCGCGCGGCGGCCGGGAGATCGACCAGCACCTGCGCGACGACGCGGAGAAGCCGGCCGCGGTGCGGTAAGCGGGCATCACGAGCGGTCGCCGTGGACCGGTGCCCGTGAAGCGATTGACGGCGGCCGCCGGGGGCAGGTGCCCTGGCGGCCGTCGGCGTTCCGTCGCGCCAGACGCGGTGGAGCGACGGGGAGTCAGCCGGGACCGTTCGGGAAAACCTTAGATTTTGATCTTGCTGGAATGGCCTGGGGAACCTGAACGCTACTGATAAGGGCGGTAGGCAGCCCGGCGCTGCCCGGCCTCAGGGTCCTGAGATAACGCTCAGGTAACCAGTAGGTTGGGCTGATGGTCCCTTCGGGGTGCGCCCAGGTTCGGGGACGATTCTCTTACCTGTAACCAGTGAGCAGCAGCCACGAACAGGATTCGGGGTGGCAGTACCAATGAGTGAGCCTTTCGGACAGTACCCGCACGGCCAGTACTCCTACGGGCCGGGCGGCTCGTACCCGGTGCCGGACCCGCCGCGGCGGCGCCGGGCCAGACACGCGCTCGGCCTGACCGCGACGGCCGTCGTCGCGGCCGCGCTCGGCGCCGGCGCAGCGGTCGGGCTGGCAGGCGGGTCGAGCACCGGCGCGGGGGCGGCGGCGACCTCCAAGACGGCCATGTCGACGACCCAGATCGCCAACCGGATCGACCCCGGCCTGGTCGACGTGACCTCGACCCTCGGCTACGCCCAGGAGACCGCCAAGGGCACCGGCATCGTGCTGACCGCCAACGGCGAGATCCTCACCAACAACCACGTGATCAACGGCGCCACCTCGGTGTCGGTGACCGACATCGGCAACGGCAAGACCTACAAGGCGACCGTCGTCGGCTACGACGAGAGCAAGGACGTCGCCGTGCTCCAGCTGACCGGCGCGTCCGGGCTGACGGTGGCCGATCTCGGCGACTCGAGCAGCGCCGGGGTGGGCAACTCGGTGGTGGCGCTGGGCAACGCCGAGGGCGCTGGCGGCAAGCCGTCAGTTGCAACGGGATCGATCACGGGGCTCGACCAGTCGATCACCGCCTCCGATGAATCCTCAGGAACCTCTGAGCAGCTGACTGGTTTGATCGAGACCAATGCGGGCATCGAGCCCGGCGACTCGGGCGGTCCCCTGGTCAACGAGCACGGCCAGGTCATCGGGATGGACACCGCCGCGTCGACCAACTACTCGTTCGGCGGCGAGGGGAACGGCGGCGGGATCGGCGGCGGTTCCGGGGGCTCTGGCGGCTTCGGCGGCGGCTCCGGGTCGTCCGGTTCCTCTGGGTCCTCTGGGTCCTCTGGGTCCTCCGGTTCGTCGTCTGCCGGCAGCGGGAGCACCACGCAGGGCTACGCGATCCCGATCGACACCGCGCTGTCCATCGCCAAGCAGATCGAGTCGGGCTCCGGGTCGTCCACCGTCCACATCGGCGCGACCGCGTTCATGGGGGTGGAGATCGCCAGCACGAGCGGGCTGACCTCCGGGGTCGAGCTCGCGGGCGCCCAGCCGGGCACCCCGGCCGCCAAGGCCGGCCTGTCCGAGGGCGACGTGATCACCGCGATCAACGGGACGTCGGTGACCACAGGGACCCAGATCTCGGAGGGGCTGATCTCGCTCCACCCGGGCGACAAGATCTCCGTGACCTGGACCGACACCTCCGGTCAGTCGCACACGACCACGCTCACCCTGGGCGCCGGCCCGTCGGCCTGACCCAGCCCGCGGCCGCAAGGCCGCAAGGCCGCAAGGCAACACGCAGCGAGGCGAGGCGCAGAGTTGGACATCTGCCCCTCGCCTCGCTGCGCGTCTACCCGGGGAGCCGGGCGACCAGGCGGGCCGCCAGCCAGTCGGCCAGCCGGGAGCGGGACTCGTAGGCGCGGTTGGTGACGCCGTGGCTGCCGTCCGGGTAGCTGAGCAGCTCGGCCGAGGCGACCTCGCCCGCCAGGCGTTCCTGGTGGTAGGCGGGGGTGATGGCGTCGCGGCCGCCGCCGATGACGAGCAGCGGGGTGGTGATCTCGCGGGCCGCCTCCTCGAGGGTGAGCGCCGCCGCCAGGGACCGCGCCTCGTCGTCGGTGGCGGCGCCCGAGCGGACGCGGAAGGCGGCCCTCGTCTGCCCGGGCAGCTTGTCCCAGTCCAGGTCGAAACGGTACGGAGGGGACAGGCTGACCACGGCTTTGAGCCGTTTCTCGCCTGCGGCGGCGCGGGCGGCGTAGTAGCCGCCGAGGCTCACGCCGAACAGGCCGACGTTGCCGTGATCGACGTCGGCGCGGGTGGCCAGGTAGTCGACGGCGGCGGTGGCGACCTTTTCGTAGGCCGGCTCGATGACCAGGTCGTACTCGGCCTCGCCCTGGCCGGGTCCGTCGACCGCCAGCGTGGCCATCCCCCTGGCCAGCAGGTACTCGGCCGTGGCCTGCAGCTCCTCCTTGGTCGAGTCGAGGCCGGGGACCATGATCACCACCGGCGGCGCCGTGTCGCTGCTGCGGGCGGCGGGAACCCGCAGGTAGGCGGCCAGCTGGGTGGCCTGGTAGGGGATGCGCACCAGCTCGGCGGGCGGGGTCAGCCCGGCGGCGGCCCGGCGGTAGCAGGCGACCGAGCGATCGTGGGCGGCGCGCTGCTGCCCGGGGTCGTCCACGAAGACGAACTTGCCCCAGTGCCAGGCGAGGGCCGCCCGCCGCCAGGCGCCGTTGGCCGTTTCCTGCTCGCCCGCGTTCTCGGCCGCCTCGGCCAGCTGCTCGTAGCGGCCGGCGGTGACGCCCCATTCGCGGCACCAGTCGGCCCAGCGGGCGATCCTGGCCAGCGTCGCGGTGAAGTCAGCGTAGTCGGTGCCGTTGGAGGTGAACCGGTAGCCCCAGTGCGCGGCCGCGGCGGCGACGCGAGCGTCTGGTTCGGTCTGTTGATCTTGCGCCATAAGGGTGATCCTAGGACTAGTCGGCCGCCCGACAGGGGCCGTCGCGTCCGGTCGAATCGGGCCACCGGCGACAATAGAGCTATGACCGAGTCTCAACAGGCCAGCCCCGCGCCAGGAGTCGCTGCCGCTCCCTCCACCGCGTGGTCGACCAGCGGGAAGACCCCGCTGCGGCAATTCCTGCGCACCGAGACCGGTTCGGCCGCCATCTTGGCCGGCGCGACCCTGGTGGCGCTGCTCTGGAGCAACCTCGCGGGCGGAAGCTACGAGAGCCTGTGGTCGACCGTGCTCACCGCGCGGGTGGCCGGCCACGGGATGGACCTGGACCTGCGCCAGTTCGTGAACTCCGGCCTGATGGCGCTGTTCTTCCTTGTCGTCGGGCTGGAGGCGCGGCGCGAGTTCGACATGGGCGAGCTGCGGGTGCGCAGCCGGGTGGCGCTGCCGTTCCTGGCCGGGCTGGGCGGCATGCTGGTGCCGATCGCGATCTACCTCGCGCTCAACGTCGGCCGCGGCACCGCGCACGGCTGGGGGGCGGCGGCGTCGACCGACACCGCGTTCGCGCTCGGGGCGCTGGCCCTGGTCGGCGGCAAGCGGCTGCCCGACCGGGTGCGGACCTACCTGCTGACGTTCTCGGTCGTCGACGACCTGGCCGGGCTGGCGATCATCGCGATCTTCTACAGCAGCCACGTGCGCTGGCTGGCGCTGCTGATCGGCGTCCTGCTGCTGGCGGTCTACGCGGTCCTCACCCGGCGCGGCTTCCGCAACGGCCCGGCCTACCTGGTGCTGGGGCTCGTGACCTGGGTCGCGTTCTGGCAGTCGGGGGTCGACCCGATCGTCGCGGGGCTGGTCGTCGGCCTGCTGACCTGCGCCTACCCGGCCGCGCGGCAGGACCTGGAGCAGGCCACCGACACCTTCCGGGCGTTCCGCGAGCAGCCCACGGCCCGGCTGGCGGCCGAGGCCCAGGTGGTGGTGCGAAGCTCGATCTCGCCCAACGAGCGGCTCCAGGAGCGCTACCACTCGTGGACCAGCTACGTGATCGTGCCGCTGTTCGCGCTGGCCAACGCCGACATCAAGATCAGCACGTCGTTCCTCGCGCACGCCTACACCGCGCCCGCCACGCTCGGCATCATGATCGGCTACGTGGTCGGCAAGCCGATCGGCACCGCGGGCACGGCCTGGCTGGTGGGCAAGCTGAGCCGGGGTCGGATCACTCCCCCGATCGGCTGGGGCGGGGTCGTCGGGGTGGGCGCGGTGGCGGGCATCGGGTTCACGGTCTCGCTGCTGATCGCCTCGCTCGCCTTCACCGGGCCGACGCTCAACGAGGCCAAGCTCGGCATCCTGTCCGGGGTCATCCTCGCGACCGGGCTCACCTGGCTGGTCTTCCACGGGCTGGACAAGCTCTCGCCCCGCACCCGGCTGCGGGCGCTCCTCGGCAGCGCGATGAGCGTCACCGACCTGGCGGTGCCGGTCGACCCCGAGCGCGACCACATCCGCGGCCCCAAGGCCGGCGCGCTGATCACGCTGGTCGAGTACGGCGACTTCGAGTGCCCGTACTGCGGTCAGGCCGAGCCCGCCGTCCGCGAGCTGGTGCGGGAGTACGGGGAGCTGCGGTTCGTGTTCAGGCACCTGCCGCTGACCGAGGTCCACCCGCACGCCCAGCTCGCCGCCGAGGGGGCGGAGGCGGCGGCCAAGCAGGGCAAGTTCTGGGAGATGCACGACACGCTGATGGACCACCAGGGCGCGCTGACCTTCATGGACCTGGTCGGGTACGCGGGCGACCTGGGCCTCAACACCGAGAAGTTCAGCTCTGACCTGCGCAAGCACGCGGGGGCCTACCGGGTCGCGGAGGACGTGGACTCGGCCGACCTCGCCTCGGTCTCTGGCACACCGACCTTCTTTATCAACGGGAACCGGTACTACGGGGCCTTCGACCTGGCCGCGCTGGAGGGCGCGGTGCACGCCGCCAAGGCCCGCGCCGTGATCGCGGCACGATGACGCCCGGCGCGGTGCATGCACAGGGAGGCACGGCGGGCGCCATCGCCATCGCCATCGCCGGCGGGCGGGTCGTCCCGATCGAGGGCGAGCCGATCGAAGGCGGCACGGTCCTTCTGGCCGACGGGAAGATCGCGGCGGTGGGCGGACCGGACCTGGTCGTGCCTGCTTCGGCCACCCGGGTTGACGCGACCGGCAAGTGGGTGCTGCCCGGCCTCA
>DATCGA010000226.1:0-4201 GCA_036509215.1 Trebonia sp. | reverse complement strand
CAGGAGGTCACCCGGCGGGTGTAGAAGTCGGTCCCGTTCGCGGTGTAGTCGGTCGCGCCCGCGTCGCCCGAGGCGGCCAGCACGGTCACGTGGTGGCTGTCGGCGTCCAGGTAGGCGGCGCGCAGCGGCCTGATCTGCGCGTAGCTGGCGAACGTCTCCTCGGTGGCGCCGAACGACTGGCTGATCACCGCGGCCAGCCCGTGGTGGATCACGTACTGCTCGGCCTGCACGATCTGCGGGAAGCCGCTGGTGCCCTCGTTCTCTGAGGTCGGCGTCTCCACCAGCAGGATCGACGCGCCCGGCGCGAGCGCGTGCGCGTACTCCACGTCGAGCGTGGTCTCCCCCGCCCAGCTGGTCATGTTGCTGTTGTTGGGGTCGAAGGCGGGGACCTGGCCGGCCGGGGTGATGATCGTGAACGTGGGGGGCGCGGGGTAACCGAACTTCTTGTCGAAGGTGGCCAGGTCGGACCGGATCGTCGGCGAGCCGAACGAGTCCACGATCGCGATCGTCTCGCCCGTGCCGGTGATCCCCTTGGCGTACAGCGCGGGCAGGTGGTACGCGGCCCTGATCTGGTCGGGCGAGTAGCAGGCGATGGCCTCCGTCTCCTCGCACTGGACGGTGGTCAGCGGCGAGCGCCGAGGCCGGCCGGGGAGCCGGATCGCATCCGGGGTGACCACGATGCGCGGCGGGGCGGCGGACGCTTTGGCCGACGCTCTGACGGCCGATGACGGGGCGGACGCCACGAACGTTGCGGGAGCGGACAGGGCGGCGGACGCCGCGGCGACGGCGCTTATCGCTACGGCAGATGCGACAAACCTGACCCCGTACATAGAGTAACCATACCGGCACAGACCTGGCTATCGGGAAATCGGCACCGGATACCATCCGGTCTCGCGGCCGGGGCTGGCCTGGAAGTCGTAGCGGAGCTGGTCGGGGGCGAGGGCGACCAGGGTGACCGAGGTGGTCCCCCAGAGTCGGCCGTCGGGGAGGTTCCTGCGGGCGATGATCGCGGCCGGGTCAGCCACGTCGCGGTCGTCGCCGCCGGCCAGGGCGAGCCAGTCCGCCCAGGCCTCGCGCTCGGCGGCGGCCGGGTCGGCCGACGGGCGGGAGGCGGCGAACTTGGGCCCGAAGGCCGCCGCCTTCGGGTCGGCGGCGGGGTCATCCGGGTGCGCGGGATCGGCCGGGTAGGCGTGCCCCGCGTTGGTCAGCAGGTGGGTGCCCGGCGCGAGGTCGCGGAGCTCGGCCCGGACGCCGTCCCAGGCCAGCAGCGCGGCCGCCTCCGGCTCGGCGCAGACCAGGTAGAACGGGTCGTAGGCGGCGAGCGCGCTGGCGTCGTCGGCCAGTTCCTTGAGCACGCCCGCGCCGTCGGCGGCGGCGCGCAGCGGCAATTCGCCCCGGCTCCGGCGGCGGCCCGGGTCGGCCTCGGTCCCCCGGCCGTTGAGCAGGCAGGCCACCCGGGGGACGTCGGGGTGGACCGCCAGCCAGGTGCCGCCGGCCTGCTCGTCGATGCCGCCGACCAGCGGCGAGCCAGGCCAGTGGCGGGCGGGCGGTCGCCAGGGCCGCCCGACGAGCTCGTCGCGTACGCCGAGCAGCAGCAGCGGCATCCGCTGGCCGGGCTCAAGGCTGAGAACTACCGTGCACACGTATCAATCATGACGGATTTGGCTGGGTCCGCGGGCCGAGGCCGGTGCCCTGGGTCTCTCCCGGGACCACGGGGCACCGGGCGGGATGAGGCAAAATGGTTGGTATGACGGTGCCTGAGCTGGTGGAGACGGTTGGGGTGGGGAGTCAGCCGGGACCGTTCGAGATGATGGTTGAGATTTTCGGGGCGGGCAACGTCGCCGTGCTGAGCGGCGCCGGGCTGTCGACGGAATCCGGCATCCCCGACTACCGGGGGCCGAGCGGGCAGGTCCGGCGGGCCGGGCAGCCGATGACCTATCAGGCGTTCACCGGGTCGGCGGCGGCCAGGCAGCGGTACTGGGCGCGGTCTCACCTGGGCTGGCGGCACATCACCGGGGCGGCGCCGAATCCGGGGCACCGGGCGGTCGCGGCGATCGAGCGGGCCGGGCTGGTGGGCGGGATCATCACCCAGAACGTGGACGGGTTGCACCAGGCGGCGGGGGCCTCCTCGGTCACCGAGCTGCACGGGTCGCTGCACCGGGTGGTCTGCCTGTCGTGCTGGCAGCGGTCGCCCCGGGAGGAGCTTGACGCGCGGCTGCGGGCCGCGAATCCCGGCTGGGCTCGCGATTTCTCTGTGGCTGGGTCTTCTGAGCCTGCGGTGAACCCGGACGGGGACGTTGCGCTCGAGGAGACGTCGGGGTTCGTCGTGGTCGACTGCGCCTCGTGCGACGGGACGCTCAAGCCGGACGTGGTGTTCTTCGGGGAGAACGTGCCCCGGCCTCGGGTCGCCTCCTGTTTTGAGCTCGTTTCGGCGTCGTCGGCGCTGGTGGTGCTGGGTTCTTCGTTGACGGTGATGTCGGGGCTGCGGTACGTGCGGCACGCGGCGTCGCTCGGGGCGCCGGTGGTGATCGTGAACCAGGGGGCGACGCGGGGGGATTCGCTGGCGGCGGCGACGGTGGACGCGCCGCTCGGGGCGACGCTGACGGCGGTGGCGCGGGAGCTCGGGCTGGGCGGGTGACCGGGCTTTGGGGCACTCGCTTGCGTGCGGGCTTTTTTGCTGTTATCGCGACGGGTTGCTGGCGACGGCGTCATCGGGGGTAGTTGACGTCGCTATTTGACGGTTAGTACACCCGGTCTTTCTGGATCACGGCTGGGTGGGGGATGCTGGGGTGATCGGCGCGGGTTGGTGAGGGGCGGGAGTGGCTCGATGGGTGAGCGGGAGCTTGTGGGGCTGCTGTATCGGGCGGACTGGACGCGGCTGACGCTGAGCGGGAGGGTGCGCGGGGTCGGGCAGTTCCCGCCGACGAACTCGGGCGAGATGTCGTGGTCGTTCGGCGCCGGGATACCGAAGCCGGGGTCGTCGACGTGGCCGGAATGGATGGAGATGACGGCCGATCGGTCGGATACCGAGTCGGCGCTGCTGCTGGCGCCGGGGAAGCGGTACCGGCTGGCGGCCGAGGACGGGTCGCGCGTGCTCGGCTGCGACGGGGAGCGGGTCTGGCAGTGGCTCGCGGACGTTCCGCCGGAGGAACGGGTGAGGTTCGAGCGCAAACCGCAGCCTCCGGTCCCCGGGCTGCTCGCCCCGGCCTGGCTGCTGCTTGGCTACCGGCTGAGCGTCGAGGGCGAGACGACGGTGGCCGGGCGGGCGGGGATCGCGGTCACCGGGGCGGCGCGGCCCGTTCAGCTGGGCGGGCTGGCCGTGCCGTCGCTGGTGTCCTGGGGGCTGGCGCCGGGCCCCGAACGGGTATCCGCCGTCATCGACGCCGAGCTGGGGATCGTGCTCCGCCGTGAACTGCGGTACCGGGACCGGGAGGCGCGGGTGACCGAGTTCCTTGACCTTGAGGTCGGCGGCGCGGTCGATGCCTCGGTGTTCAGCCCGGCGGCGGGAAGCTTCTTCGGCGGCCGGCCGGCCGGGGAGCGCCGGCCGGTGGATGACGTCGGCGTGGAGGCGCTCAAGCTGGTCGGCGGGCTGGCGGCGGGCGGGCTCGGCGTGGCCATCAAGTACACGCCTAAGCAGCGGGTCGACCCGTTCGCGGCCGCGACCGCGGAGGACCCGGACGACGTGATGCCGGACGACGAGCCGCTGCCCGCCTGGGCGGCCGGCCAGGCAGCGGACGGGGCGGCCGGCCAGGCGGCGGACGGGGCGGCGGAGGCCGGCGCAGACAGTGGCGCGGGGGTTGCCGATGGGCGGACGCCGGTCGGCGATGAGGTGCTGAACCTGCTCTACCGGGGCGGGCTTGAGCCGGCTCCGTTCAGCGCGCGGCTGTGCGAGTGGACCGACGGCCAGGTGGTGGGCGGCGCGATGCTGGGCGCGGTGCCGGAGTCCGCCCGGCGGGCGGGGTTCGGCGGCGTCGGGTTCCTGGTCGACACGATCATGACGCTTGAAGACTCGCCCCGCCGTATTTCGCATGAGGTCTACAGCGTGCGGGTCGGCGGGTGGGACCGGTTCCGGGTTGATCGCGTGTTCCGCACGCCGTCGGCTCGGGCGCGGAGGCTTCCGGCCGGAGAGCGCCGTCGCGACGCGGTGACGGTCGCGTGCGACGGGCAGCGGACCTTCCGGGTGTTCGAGGACAAGGTCCGG
>DATCGA010000225.1:0-7473 GCA_036509215.1 Trebonia sp. | reverse complement strand
CGCCAGCGCCAATTGGCACAATGGCAGCACGGGTTCCAGTCGGCCCGCCAGCCACCCAATCGGCCAGCAGGCCAGCCGGCCAGTCCCGGCTTACGGCAAAGTTACGGCCATGTGTCGGAACCCTCCGAGCGGCCGTCACGTGCCTGCAAGGCGCGGCAAACGCGCCAAAAGCCCGGACATCGCGACACATCCACGAAACATCGCGCTCCGTTCCACCTGCCACGTTACCGGCGGCGTAACAAACGGGAAATGCTGGTGAAACCCGCGCATGGGAAACATTAAGCGTTGCATGAAAGCACGCGGAGCGGCCGGGGCGGGACATAAGCCTGGGGGGCGACCCTGGAACCCGAGAGGCCCTTCTCAGCAGGTAGCCCTCTGGAGGAGTAGAACAGTGAGTCCATACGCTTCGTGGCTAGGAAGCGGAGATAACGCCTGGCAGATGACAGCGGCAACGCTGGTCGGGCTTATGTCCATTCCGGCCCTGGCCGTCCTCTACGGCGGCCTGGTGCAGAAGAAGTGGGCGATGAACACCGTCCTCATGGTGTTCGTTACCTTCTGCCTGACCCTTATCGTCTGGGTCCTTTGGGCCTACAAGATGGGCTTTGGCACACCGCTGATTAGTACGTTCGTCGGTGACCCGAGGACCATCCTCGGCGCCAATTCCCTCGAGGGCCAAGCGAACATCCCGCTGCTCAACGGCCTCATGCCGGCGTTCAAGCTGCCGGGCGCGTCGGTCGAGTACTTCCAGTTCGTGTTCGCGGCGATCACCCCCATCCTGTTCATCGGCTCGGTGCTTGGCCGGGTCAGCTTCAAGGCCTGGCTGGTCTTCGTCCCGCTCTGGATCACGTTCGCCTACGCGATCAACGCGTTCCTGCTGTGGGGCGGCGGATACTGGGCGGGCAAGGGCGCGCTCGACTTCTCCGGTGGTTACGTCATCCACCTCGCGGCCGGCGTGTCCGGCTTCGTGTCGGCGGCGGTCATCGGCCCCCGCCTGAAGAAGGACCGCGAGCGGGCCATCCCCAACAACCTGATGTTCGTGGCGCTCGGGGCTGGCATCCTGTGGCTCGGCTGGAACGGCTTCAACGGCGGTGACCCGTACTTCGCGGGCTCGGACGCCGCGGCGGCGGTGGTCAACACCAACCTCTGCACAGCCATCGCGATGATGACCTGGATCCTGATGGACATGTTCTTCTCCTCGGAGAAGAAGCCGACCTTCCTCGGCGGCCTCAACGGCATGATCTGCGGCCTGGTCGGCATCACTCCGGCGGCCGGCTACGTGAACGGCTTCGGCGCGATCGTCATCGGCCTCATCTGCTCGGCGGTGGTCTGGGTCGCCTGGTACACGCTGCCGAAGTACGTCTGGCCGTTCAACAAGGTCGACGACGCCCTCGGCGTGGTCTACACCCACGGCATCGCGGGCCTGCTCGGCGGCCTGCTCGTCGGCTGCCTGGCGGACCCGCACATGATCGTCTACCTTTCCAACTCGGGCGCATCGAGCGGTTCCACCGGCGCGTTCTACGGCCACCCGCACCAGTTGCTGGTCCAGTTCCTCGCGGCGCTCACGATCATCGTCTGGGACGCGGCCGTCACGTTCGTCATCTGGATGTTCATCAAGTACGTGCTCCGGATCAAGCTGCGCCTGACCGACGAGCAGCTTGCGGTCGGCGACGTCGCCATCCACGGCGAAGAGGTCTACCCGGCCGAGGAGATCTACACCACCAGGCTCAGCGTCACCGCCGAGGCGGAAGCCTCGCCGTCGACGGAGGAGCCGAGCCCGGTCAGCGTCGAGGACTAGTCCTCGAGCTCGCGCTGCGTTGCGGCCGCAGCGAGAGCGGGCCGCGCTCCCGGGACCGTCCTGGTCCCGGGAGCGCGGCCCTCGGCATGTCCAGGGGCGGCGATTGGTTACGGTTAGGAGCGTTCAGCCGATCTCGCGCCCCCAGCGCCGCCGCACCCCGATGGAGCACCGTGACACCCGTCATCATGACCGCCACCCTGGTCACCGACGACGGCGTCCCGATCGACGCCGTGCACCTGCCCGCGCCCGAGGGGCGCGACCTGGAGGAGCTGCCGGCGCCGGAGCCGCCGTCGGGCCACCGGGACCTCGCGATCGTGGTGGCGCACGGCTTCACCCAGTCCTGGCAGCGCCCGATGGTGTGGTCGATCGTCCGGCGCCTCAACCGCGCGGCGGGCGTGGTGACGTTCGACTTCCGCGGCCACGGCCGGTCCGGCGGCCTCTCCACGCTGGGCGACAAGGAGGTCAACGACGTCGACGTGGCGGTCAGGTACGCCCGCGGGCTCGGCTACGGCAAGGTCGTCACGGTCGGCTTCTCGATGGGCGCGAGCGTGGTGCTCCGGCAGGCGGCGCTGCGCCGCGGCGTCGACGCGGTGGTCTCGGTGAGCGGTCCCGGGCGCTGGTACTACCGCGGCACCGAGCCGATGCGCCGGGTTCACTTCGCGGCCGAGAAGCGGCTCGGCCGGGCGTTCACCCGGCACGTGCTGAAGACCCGGATCTCGCCGGAAGGCTGGCCGGTGCCCGACCCGGTGTCGCCGGCCGAGGCGGCGGCGATGATCGCGCCCACGCCGCTGCTGATCGTGCACGGCGACCAGGACGTCTACTTCCCGCCCGAGCACGGCCAGCAGCTCTACGACGCCGCCCGCGAGCCCAAGGAGTTCTGGCTGCTGCCCGGCTTCGGCCACGCCGAGCGCTACACCGACGACGCGCTGACCGACCGGATCGCCGCCTGGGCCGCCACCGCGGCCGCGACCCAGCCCGCGCCCTAGCCGAGCTAGCGGCAGCCCGGCTACCAGCTGGTCGGGACCGGCATCCCCTCGGAGTACCCGGAGGCGCTCTGCAGGCCGACCACGGCCTGCTCGGCGAACGACGCCAGGTCGGCCGCCCCCGCGTACGTGCAGGAGGACCGGACCCCGGCCACGATCATGTCGAGCAGGTCCTCGACCCCCGGCCGGACCGGGTCCAGGTACATCCGCCCGGCCGAGATGCCCTCCTCGAACAGTTCCTTGCGGGCCCGGTCGTAGGCCGAGTCGGACGCGGTCCGCAGCCGCACCGCGCGGGCCGAGGCCATGCCGAAGTTCTCCTTGTAGAGCCGCCCGTCGGGATCCCTGAACGCGTCACCGGGCGACTCGTAGGTGCCGGCGAACCAGGACCCGATCATCACCGCCGAGGCCCCGGCCGCGAGCGCCAGCGCCACGTCGCGCGGGTAGCGCACCCCGCCGTCGGCCCACACGTGGGCGCCGAGCGACGCCGCCTCGGCCGCGGACTCGAGCACGGCCGAGAACTGGGGCCGGCCGACCCCGGTCATCATCCGGGTGGTGCACATCGCGCCGGGCCCGACCCCGACCTTGATGATGTCGGCCCCGGCCGCCACCAGGTCGCGGACGCCGGCCGCGGTGACCACGTTCCCGGCCACGATCGGCACCGACGGGGACAGCGCGCGGACGGCCCGCAGCGCGGTCAGCATCTTGTCCTGGTGCCCGTGCGCGGTGTCGACCACGAGCACGTCGACCTCGGCGTCGAGCAGCTGCTTGGCCTTGGCCGCCACGTCCCCGTTGACCCCGACGGCGGCGCCGACCCGGAGCCGGCCGCGGGCGTCCACGGCGGGCGAGTACAGGGTCGCGCGCAGCGCCCCGGTCCTGGTCAAGATCCCGACGCACTCCCCGCTGGCCGACACGACCGGCGCCAGCCGGTGCCGCCCCGCGTGCAGCAGGCCGAACGCGTCGGCCGGGGGCAGGCCGCCCGGCAGCGTGAACGGGTCGCCCGACATCACCGCCGACAGCTGCGCGAACCGGTCGGCCCCGGCGCAGTCGGCCTCGGTGACCACCCCGACCGGCGCGCCGGCCGCGTCGATCACCACCACCGCCCCGTGCGCCCGCTTGGGCAGCAGCGCCAGGGCGTCACCGACCGTGTCCGACGGGCGCAGCGTGATCGCGGTGTCGACGACCAGGTCGCGGCTCTTCACCCACGAGACGACGTCGGCCACGACCTCGCCCGGGATGTCCTGCGGGATGATCGCGAGGCCGCCGCGCCTGGCGATGGTCTCCGCCATCCGCCGCCCGGAGACGGCGGTCATGTTGGCGGCGACGATCGGGATGGTGGCGCCGCTGCCGTCGGTGGTGCCGAGGTCCACGTCGAGCCGCGAGGCGACGGACGACCGCCCGGGCACCATGAACACGTCGCTGTAGGTCAGGTCGGTCGCTGGGGTGACATCATGAAGAAAACGCACGTCCTTCATTGTTACCGAATTCTCGAGTACAACAACCAGTCACCGCCCGCGGCCCGGCCCGCCCCGGCCTACGTGGCCGCCAGCGGCGCCCGCCCGCGGCCGCGCCCGCGCAGGCCGGGAACGCTGCTCATCACGATCCCGGCGAGGATCGCGACCCCGCCCGCCAGCAGCCGAGGCCCGGCCGGGTCGGCGAAGAAGACGACCCCGGCCAGCGACCCGACCAGCGGCTCGAGGTTGAGGAAGGCCCCGGCCACCTCGGCCGACACCGCGTGCTGGCCGTAGGCGAACAAGGTGAACGGCACCAGCGTCCCCACCACCGCCAGGCTGACCACCGCCAGCACCGACACCACCCCGGCGCTGCCGGCGGCCGGGGCGTGCGGCAGGCCGCCGGCTACGACCGCGACCGGCAGCGCGGCCAGGGCGGCCCCGACGAACTGGACGGCGGTGATCGCGGCCGGGTTCTGGCCCTCGAGCAGCCGGCCCTGCGCGACCGTCATGGTCGCCACTATCAGCACCGAGACCAGCACGAGGGCGTCGCCGAAGCCGGTGGCGCCGCCGCCGTGGCCGCCGGCCACCACCACGATGCCGCCGAGCGAGACCGCGAACCCCGCCCAGGCGACCGGGCGGGCGACGTTGCGGTGCCAGGCGGCGGCGATGACGGCCACCAGGACCGGGCCGGTGCCGATGAGCAGCGCCGTGTGGGTGACGCTGGTCCTGGCCAGGCCGGTGTTCTGCACCAGGACTGAGCCGCCGAAGCCGACCGCGCCCCAGGCCAGCACCTGCCAGCGGAACGCGGCCCGCAGCGCGCTCCGGTCCACCGTCGCCAGCAGCACCGCCGCCGCGACCGCGAACCGGGCCACCACCAGCCAGCCGGGCGAGAGCCAGCCGAGCGCCGCCTTCGACAGCGGCACGCTGGTCCCCCAGGCCACGCCCGCGGCGGCGAGCGCGGCGACGGCGCGCCGCTGGCTGACCGGGGCCGGGCGGGCGGGGACGTGATGGACGGCGGCGTGACTGACGGGGGAGGTGCGGACGGGCGCGACGGGGAGACGGGTGGTGCTCATGTCCTCCAGCGTGCCTTCGCGCCGGTCATCATTTGCCATTCCAGCACTCTGGCTAAATATAATTTTGTGCTATGGCCATTAAGCTTGACGAAATTGACATCCAGCTCCTCGCCGAGCTGCAAGCCGACGCCGACAAGACCAACGTCGAGCTCGCCCGCAGCACCGGCCTGTCCCCGGCCGCGACCCTGCACCGGGTGCGGGCGCTCAAGGAGTCGGGCGTGATCAGGATCGTCCGCGCGCACGTCGACCCGGCCCTGGTCGGCTTTCCGCTGCAGGTCTTCGTGATGGCCACCCTGCCGCGGCACGACCCGCGCTCGGGTGCCAGGTTCGAGGCCTACGTCCGGTCCCTGCCGCAGGTCATCGGGGCGGACAGCGTCGCGGGCGAGACCGACTACATCCTGTCGGTGGTGGCCAGGGACGTGGCCGAGCTGGCGCAGGTGCTGGCGGGCCTGTCCGGCCGCGGCGGCGAGCGCCTGGTGACGTACCTGCGGCTGGCCGAGGTGAAGCCGCCCTCCTCGGTCCCGCTCGGCTACCCCGAGCCGCCCAAGCCGCCGGTCAGGCGGGCCCGAGCCGCCGCCCGGCCGCCCCGGTAACCCGGTTACGCGGCGGCGAGGCCGAAGGCGGCGAACATGATGTCGGCGATCTTGTCCGACATCTCGGCCACCGGCAGCTGGACCTCGGTGCTGATCAGGTAGTTGACGCGCTCCAGCATCATCAGGCAGGCGACCGCGGTGAGCTCGGGCGTCTCCTGGTGCTTGCCCGCGGCGATTGCGGCGGCGGTCATCCCGGTCGTCATCGCCTCGGCGATCGCGAAGAAGAGCTGCAGCCCCTCGCTGAAGACCTCGTCCGGCACCAGGTCGGCCGAGCTCAGGATCCTGATGACGGTCGCGTGGGCGGCGTAGGCCCTGAAGAACTTGCGCACCCACTGCCGCAGCACCGTCAGCCCGGTGGCGTCGCTGGTGACGACGGGGAAGTCGCCCGCCACGATCTCCATGTCGTGCAGCGCGTCCCGCAGCAGCGCCTTGAACAGGTCTTCCTTGTTCGCGAAGTACAGGTAGAACGTCCCGTGCGAGATCCCCGCCCGCTTGACCACGTCATCGACCCGGACGCCGCCGAAGCCGCGCTCCTCGAACTCGATCATGCCGGCCTCGAGCAGCTTGCGCACCGTCTCCCGGCCCTGCGCCCGCAGTTCGCGGTCCTGGGCGGGCGCGCCGCCGCCCAGCGACGGGCGTGACGGCCTGCGCGGGGTGCGCCCGACGCTCCGGCTCTTGGCGGACCCGCGGGCCGCCATGGCGCCCTGCTGCCCGATACTTGGCTGCGCGGGACTCTGGTCTGCCTCCTGCGTCATACTCAGAGCGTAGTCGTAGCCACGACAGTTCCTGCGATTACCCGATAGATGCGGTCCATCCGCGCCGCCCGAGGCCGGCCGCGCGTGGCCGTCGACAAGATAACAGCAAGAAGCGCGCCGATGACGGGCCTAAAGCTGACCTCGAGGCGCAGGCTTTGTAGAGTTGGCCTCACTGTGAGGCTGCTGACCGTTAACCGCCGAGCGAGGCCGGCCGTCGTGGGAGGCGGGCTGGTGGCCGTCTGCGCGGCCATCGCCGCCCTCGTCGCCGCGCTCTCGGGCGGCCCGGCCCCGTCGGCGGGAGCGCTGCCGGCCGCGGCGACCACGGCCGCGGCGACCAGGAGCGCGGCGACCAGGAGCGCGGCGCCCAGTGCCAGCGCGAGCACCGCCGGCGGCTCGTCCTCGCACGCCACCCTCACCGGGGCCACCGACCTGCGGCTGATCGTGCCCGACGTCATCGCCTCGGTGCCGGGCGGCCTGACCGCGGCCGACCTGGCCCGGCTGCGCAAGCTCAGCGGGGTCCGGGCCGTGCTGGCCATCGACGGGGCCAAGATCACCGTCAACGGCCGCCAGCTCACCGTGCTCGCCGCGGCCGAGTCGGCCCTGCGGCCGTGGACGCCGCCCGCGACCGCGAGCGACCAGCAGGTGTGGTCGGGCTTCGCGGCAGGCGACCTGATCACCTCCGCCGCCGAGGGGAAGGCGGCCGGGCTCGTCAGCGGCGGCCGGTACCCGGTCACCGCGGGCACCAGGACCCGGCTCACCGTCGGCGCGCAGGCGCCGGTCGGGATCTCCGGGGTAGACGGGATCGTCGACGCGCCCCGCGGCC
>DATCGA010000224.1:0-5180 GCA_036509215.1 Trebonia sp. | reverse complement strand
TGGTCAAGGGCGCGAACCTGCCGATGGAGCGGGTCGACGCGTCGGTCCACGGGTGGCCGCTGGCGACCTGGTCGTCCAAGCAGGATTCGGACACCAACTACAAGCGGGTGCTGGATTACGCGCTGCACCCCGCGCGGATCGCCAACGTGCGGGTGGGGGTGGCCGGGCACAACCTGTTCGACATCGCGTTCGCCTGGCACCTGGCCGGGCTCCGCTCGGTCCGGGACGGGGTCGAGTTCGAGATGCTGCTTGGCATGGCGGCCGCGCAGGCGCAGGCGGTCAGGCGCGACGTCGGCGGGCTGCTGCTGTACACCCCGGTGGTGCACCCGCGCGAGTTCGACACCGCCATCGCGTACCTGGTGCGGCGGCTGGAGGAGGGCGCCAGCAGCGACAACTTCATGTCGGCGCTGTTCCAGCTCAGCACCGACTCGTCGCTGTTCGGGCGGGAGCGCGACCGCTTCCTGGCGTCGCTGAAGGCGCTCGACCGGACCATTCCGGCGCCGTCGCGGCGTCAGGACCGGCTGTCCGAGGCCGTCGACGTGATGAGCGCGTTCGCTAACACGCCCGACACCGACCCGTCGCTGCCGGCCAATACGGCCTGGGGGCGTTCGATCCTTGACCGGGCGGCGGCCAGCTCGCTGGGGCGGGATCTGGTTGAGCGGTCGACGGTCACCGCGGCCGACGTGCTGGAGACGCGGATCGCTGCCGCCGTGCGCGCGGGGGCTGCGTGGGGAGCACTTTCCGGGGCGGACCGGGCCTCGGTCCTGCGCCGGGCCGCGGTCGGGCTGGCGGCCGCGCGCGGCCGGTTGGTCGAGGTCATGGCTTCTGAGTGCGGGAAGACGCTCGACGAGGGCGATCCCGAGGTGTCCGAGGCGATCGACTTCGCCAACTACTACGCCTCGCTGGCCTCGGCCCTGGACTCCGTCGACGGCGCGGCGGCTTCGCCGGTGGCGCTGACGGTGGTGACGCCGCCGTGGAACTTCCCGGTCGCGATCCCGGCCGGCTCGGTGCTGGCGGCGCTGGCGGCCGGCTCGGCGGTCATCATCAAGCCCGCCCCGCAGGCCGCGCGGTGCGGTGCGGTGCTGGTCGACGCGCTGCTGTCGGCCGGGGTGCCGGCCGAGGCGCTGCAGCTGGTCAACGTGTCCGAGGGCGAGCTCGGTCAGCGGCTGGTGGCCGATCCCCGGGTCGGGCGGCTGATCCTGACCGGCGCGTTCGAAACCGCCGCGCTGTTCAGGCAGTTCCGGCGCGATCTGCCGCTGCTGGCCGAGACCAGCGGCAAGAACGCGATCGTGGTCACCCCGAGCGCGGACATCGACCTGGCCGTGCGCGACGTCGTGCGGTCGGCGTTCGGCCACGCGGGGCAGAAGTGCTCGGCCGCCTCGCTCGCGATCCTGGTCGGCTCGGTCGCGACCTCCGCCCGGTTCCGGGCGCAGCTGGTCGACGCGGTCACGTCGCTGACGGTGGCGTGGCCTTCGGAGGCGACCAGCCAGATGGGCCCGGTGATCTCGCCGCCGGAGGGCAAGCTGCTTTCTGCGCTGACTAGTCTCGCGCCCGGCGAGCGGTGGCTGGTGGAGCCGCGCCAGCTGGACGCGACCGGGCGGCTGTGGTCGCCGGGGGTGAAGGACGGGGTGGCCCCGGGATCGCCGTTCCACCTGACCGAGTACTTCGGGCCGGTTCTGGGGATCATGAGCGCCGACTCGCTGGATCACGCGATCGAGCTGCAGAACGCGACGCCGTACGGGCTCACGGCCGGGCTGTTCTCGCTCGACCCTGGCGAGCTGGCCCGCTGGTGCTCGGGGGTCGAGGCCGGCAACCTGTACATCAACCGGGGCACCACCGGGGCGATCGTCCGGCGACAGCCGTTCGGCGGCTGGAAGCGGTCCTCAGTCGGGGCGGGCACCAAGGCGGGCGGGCCGAACTACCTGGTCGGGCTCACGAACTGGGTGACCCGGCCTTCGTCGGCGGACGCCTCTCTCGGTCCTGTTGCCTCGTCCCTGCTGGCGGCCGCGCGGGAAGCGGGAGTGGGCAGCCTCGAGATGATCTCGCGCGCGCTGCGCTCGGACGCCCTGGCGTGGACGTCGGAATTCGGCACGGCTCGCGACGTGAGCGGGCTCGAGGCCGAGCGGAACGTGCTGCGCTACCGGCCGCACTCGGTGCAGGTGCGGCTGGAGTCGGAGTCGGTCGCCGAGCTGATCCGGGTCGTCGCGGCCGGGGTGGTCGCCGGGGGCGGGTCCGGGGCCGGGGTCGTCGTCTCGTCGGCCGTCTCGCTGCCGGCTCCGGTGGAGCGGGCGTTCGCGGCCTGCGCCGTCTCGGTCGCGGTCGAGAGCCGCGCATCGTGGGAGGACAAGCTTCTGGCGCTGCCGGGCGGCCGGGTGCGGCTCATCGGCGGCGACGCGTCTTCGGTGTACCACGCCGTCGACGGGCGGCCCGATATCGCGATCTACGCCCAGGAGGTGACCGAGTCGGGGCGGGTGGAGATGCTGCCGTTCCTGCGCGAGCAGGCGATCAGCATCACCGCTCACCGGTTCGGGACGCCGCACCGGCTGGCGTACGATGTCGGCGACCTGAGTCCGTCGGGCGTTTAGGCCACTGGGGCGCCCTCGACGAGGCGGGGATCGGTCCTGCGCTGGCGAAAATGGATTGGTGGTTGCGGTGCGACGGACGAGACTGGCTCTGCGGCCATTTCGGCGATCAGTTTCCGTTGGCCGCGCTGACCCTCGGTCCAATCCAGGTAAGGAGTTCCGCATGGACGACGCGCTGCCGACCTCGGCCAGGAAGGTACAGGACGCCCTGGCGACGGCTTCAGTCGCCGCCGCGGTCGGCGTGCGGCAGCTGCCGGTGGCGGCGCGGACGGCGGCCGAGGCCGCGCAGGCGCTCGGCTGCGAGGTGGGGGCCATCGCCAACAGCCTGATCTTCATAGCTGACGAGACGCCGCTGCTGGTGATGACGAGCGGCGCGCACCGGGTGGCGGTGGACGCCCTGACCCGGCGCTTGGGCAGGGCCCAGATCAGGCGGGCCACGCCGAGTGAGGTCCGGGCGGCGACCGGCCAGGCGATCGGCGGGGTCGCCCCGGTCGGCCACCCGGCCCCCATCGAGACCATCGTCGACACCGACCTTGAGCGTTACGACTGCATCTGGGCGGCCGCCGGCACCCCGCACTCGGTGTTCCCGACCACGTTCAAGGAACTGCTGGTATTGACGCGGGGCGCGGCCATGGCCGTCGCCGCCGACGACTGACGCGGGTCAGATTCCGAGCAACTTGCCCTTCATGGCGGCGAACTCCTGGTCCGAGAGGAGCCCCTGGGACTTCATGTCGGCCAGCTTCTGCAGCTTGGCCATGGTGTCGTCGTGGCCGGCCTGGGCAGGGACGGACGCGCCCTGCTGCGCCATCCGCTCGTTGACCGCCTTGTCGATGGCCGCCTGCTGGGCGGCCGCCTGCTTCTCGGCGTTCGCCTGGTCAAGCTGCGTCTGCATGTCGGCCATCTGGGCCTGGGACTGCTGGTCCTCGTTGGCAGCCTGCTGCCGGGCGTCCCTGCGCTGGTTGCCGTGGTTGACCACCGCGCTGGCGGTGCCGGCCACCACCGCCGTGCGGGCCATGGTGCCGATGAGACCGGGGCGTCCTGCTCTGCGGAAGGGCATGGGGAATCCTTTCAGCCGTTGGTTGGCGACTGGATGTGGCCGACGGCGTCCAGCACTTCGTCCACGACCTGGGCGGGAATCTGGACATCGGCGATCAGCACGCCGCCGGAGTTGACGACGGCGTCGCGCACCGGCCGCATCCAGGTGTGCTCGAAGGCGAGCGCGAGGGCGGATGAGCCGGGTGCCAGGTCCTCGGCGAACACCTCGGCGTCCTCACCGGAGATCAGGTCGAGCTCCTCGGAGACGAGCGCGTGGAGGGCCCGAAGGTCGGCGTCTGCCTCCTCCATCTCCTCCAGCTCGAAGTACGTCACATCCCCGCGCTCGTCCTTCATCACCAGCAGGGCGTCCACGATATTGACGATGTTCCGATCAACGAGATCCTGGATCCGCGGCTGGATCTCACCGCTGAACCGGCTGCCAGGGAAGCCGAGCACCACCAACTCGACAGGTCCAAGCGTCACGACGCCTCCTTTGGTAATCGCGGTAATCGCAGCGTCACCGTACGACGTGAAACCGGAACATGGATCACCCCGGACGGGTGAACAGGACCAGCCGGGGGAACGCCGCCGCCCGGCGGTGAGCGCTGCCCAGAGGCATGTACGCACAGAAGAATTATTGTGCGACGTTTGTATACGCTTTCCGGATCAAACGTCGCACAATAATTCGAGATCGAGAGACTTCTTACTGTTATCAGAAAACGGGTTGCTGGGGTGGGGAGTGGCGTTGGAGGGTTGGGGCGTGGATGAGTCGTGGATGCTGGATGAGCTGGCGCATGCGGGAGCGGAACACCTGGACGAGGCGTTCATCGCCGGGTACGACCGCAAGCAGGGGAACCCCGATCCCGGGGCGCACATCGCGGCGCTCGAGGCGCAGGGGCTGGGGGCAGCGTCGGTGGTGATGGACCTCGGGGCGGGGACGGGGCAGTTCTCCGTCCAGGCGGCCCGGCGGTTCGGGCGGGTGATCGCGGTCGACGTGTCGCCCGCGATGGTGGCCGCGCTCCGCGCCAAGGCGGTCGCCGACGGCATCGCCAACCTGACGGCGGAACGGGGCGGGTTCCTCAGCTTCGATCCCGGCGCGCCGGTGGACGCCGTGTTCACCCGGCATGCGCTGCATCAGCTGCCGGACTTCTGGAAGGCGGTCGCGCTGCAGCGGATCGCGGGCATGCTCCGCCCGGGCGGGGTGCTGCTGCTGCGGGACCTGATCTACGACTTCTCGCCCGCCGAGGCGGCCGACGTGTTCGCGGGCTGGCTGGCCGGGGCGGCGACCGACCCGGCCAAGGGCTATACGGCGGCGGACTACGCCGAGCACATTCGCACCGAGTACAGCACGTTCCGGTGGCTGCTTGAGCCGATGCTGGCGGCGGCCGGGTTCGAGATCGCCGACGTCCATTACGAGCGGCGGCTCTACGGCGCCTACACCTGCGTCAAGTCGGGCTGAGTTCCCCCGGCGCGCTGACGGGCTGGGGTTCCTCGGCGCGCTGGCGGCGGAAGGCCGGAAGCAGTCCTGCCAGCAGCAGCGCCCCGGCCACGCAGACGAGGCCG
>DATCGA010000223.1:0-10072 GCA_036509215.1 Trebonia sp. | reverse complement strand
GAACCCGGCGACCGCCCCGCCCGCCAGCGCGATCTCATACCACCGGGCCGCGAGCCGCTGCTGCGACCGCGCCACCCGGAACGCGCACACCACCGCCAGCGGGATCACCGCCGCCAGGAGCACGACCGAGTCCGCCAGCTGCGCCCACGCCAGCAGCAGCGACACCATCACCGGGACCCACCAGCGCGGACGCCGGACCCGGTCGATGATCAGCAGGATCAGCAGCAGCGGCGCCGACGTGCCGAAGTGGTCGGGGGAGGAGACGAGCACGTTGACGCCGGAGGCGAGCTGCGGTGCGAGCATGATCCCGACGCCGATCGCGATCCGCGCGGCCGCCTCCCGGCCGGCCGCCGTCCCCTTTGCCACCAGCGCCACCAGCAGCAGGACGAGCGCGTAGGTCATCGCCGCGGCGATGTGCACGACGTTCTGGCCGAGGCCGACCGCCAGCTCGACCAGCGCGTACTGCGGCACCTCGGTGGTGGAGAAGTTGGCGTCCGGCAGCGACCAGCCGCGCAGCAGCAGGTTGCCGTGCAGCAGGTCCCACGCCGCCAGCGCGGTCGAGGCGCCGTCCGAGTTGACCGCCCGAGTGCCGGCCAGTCGCAGATAAACGGCGAACGCGGCCGCCACCGCAACCGTCCAGGCGCCGCCAACCAGCAGCCGCCGCACCCATCGCCGGACCCATCGCCGGCCGCCAGGAACGAGGGCAGCCGTGCCGGTCACGTCTGTCACCCCGGCCACCATGACAACAGAGCCACCGGACGAATTCACCGCACTATTCCACCACGATCGAAGTTCGCGACGTCTGAAGCCATGCGGGCGAGTCGGGTGAAAGCCACGGTCCGTTCGATAGGAAAGCGATCTTGACTCTGACTGTGAACGGCGCCGCTGCGGCCAATGTCACAGTCTCTACCGTTATAGGAAGTCCCGCCGATCGGCGATGCTAAGAGCCGGCTATGACGATTTATCTGGCGGGCGCCCTCATCGCGGCCGGCGTGGGCGGCGGGATCGCCGCGTCGGTGGCCAGCGTCGCCAGCATGGTCTCCTATCCGGCGCTGCTGGCGCTCGGCCTGCCGCCGCTCGCCGCCAACGTCACCAACACGATGGCGCTGGTGTTCTCGGTCCCCGGCGGCATGCTCGGCTCGCGCCCGGAACTGCAAGGCCAGCGCGACCGGGTGCTCCGGCTGTGCGCGGTGACCGCGGCGGGCGGCGCCGTCGGCGCGATGATCCTGCTGGTGGCGCCGCCCGGCGCGTTCGCCTACGTGGTCCCGGTGCTGATCGCGAGCTCATCGGTGGCGCTGATCCTGCAGCCGAGGCTGCGCGCGCTGGCCCCGCGACCGGGCGCCGAGCGGTCCCGGTGGCGGCTCGGCGCGATGTTCTGCGTGGCGGTCTACGTCGGCTACTTCGGCGCCGCGGGCGGCGTGCTGATGCTGGCGATCCTCGCCGCCACCCTGTCGGAGTCGCTCATCCGCGTCAACGCGATCAAGAACGTGGTCGGGGGCGCGGCCAACCTGGTGGCGGCGATGATCTTCGCCTGCTACGCGCCCGTCGACTGGGCGTTCGTGCCGCTGCTGGCGCTCGGCTTCGCCGTCGGCAGCTTCACCGGGCAGCACCTGGTCCGCCATCTCCCCGTCCACCTGCTGCGGATCGCGGTCGCGGTGGCCGGCCTGGGGCTGGCGGTCAAGCTCGGCGCCAGCGCCTACGGCTGAGCCCGATCGCCGATCGCGCGCGCCCAGCGCCGGCCGAGCAGCACCGTGCGGGCCGCCATCCAGCAGCCGAGCGCCGCCCACACCCCCGGCAGGCCGAGCCGGTGGAAGCGGAGCACCAGCAGGGCGAGCGGGGCGAAGGCGAAGATCGCGACGACCATCGCCCGGCGCATCGCGGTGTAGTCGCCGAGCCCGAGGATGACGCCGTCGTAGACGAACGCGAGCGCCGCCAGCGGCTGCGTCAGCGCGGCGCACAGCAGCGCGATCACCGCGTCGTGGCGGACGGCCGGGTCGGCCGTGAACGCCTGCGGCGCGACGAACGCCAGCGCGGCGGTCACCACCGCCAGCCCGATCCCCGCCGCCAGCCCGAGCATCAGGGTGCGGCGCGCGGCCAGCCGGGCCGCCTCCCGGTCGCCGGTTCCGAGCGCGGCGCTGACGTAGACCTGGGCCGGGACCGCGAGCGCGTCGAGCGAGAGCGAGAGCAGGTACCAGACCCGGTAGCCGATCTGCTGCCCGGCCAGCGGGACCGGGCCGAGCCTGGCGGCGATCGCGGTCACCGCCAGCGGCACCACACCCAGCGCGATCGTCCGGACCGACAGCCGATGCCCGTCGCGCAGCAGCGCCCGCAACTCCGCCCCCGTCGGCGCGGCCGGCCGCAGGGCCGAGCGCCGCGACGCTCGCGCGTAGGCGACCGCGGCGACGATCTGCGCGACGACCGTGCCCCAGGCCGAGCCGGCCAGCCCCGTGTGCAGGCCGAACACCAGGAGCGCCTCGAGCCCCACGTTGACAACGTTGGCAAAAACCGCGATCCGCAGCGGCGTCCCGGTGTCCTGCTGGCCGGTCAGGTGCCCGTTGCCCGCAAACGACAGGTAGAGGAACGGCAGGCCGATCGCGGAGATCCGCGCGTACTCGACGGCGGCCGAGCTGATCGCACCGCGGCCGCCCAGCAGCCACACCGCGTACGGGGCCAGGATCACCAGCACCGTCGCGGTCACCGCGCCCCAGCCGGCCGCGACCGCGTAGGCGGCGCCGACCGCCCGGGCGGCCGTCCGATGCGCCCCCTGAGCGGAGTTCCGCGCCACCTCGGTGGTGGTGGCGGTGGACAGGAAGATCGCGAGCCAGGCGACCACCGACAGCACGCTGGCCGCGATCGCCAGCGCGTCCAGCGGTGACCGGCCGAGGTGGCCGACGATCGCGGTGTCGGCCAGATTGTAGAGCGGCTCGGCCGCGATCGACCCCAGGGCCGGAATCGCCAGCTTCGCGATACGCCGGTCCAGGTCGAGCACGGCCCCCAGCATAGACCCGAGATTTCCAGGGGGCTTCTGAGGGAATCTGCAGAAACGGTGGATACTATAGGCGCGCCCCGATGATAACGATTGAATATCGGGGCGTGGAGAGCGGGGCGCAGCGGAGGTTTCCGGATGCGGGTGATCGCAGGCCGCCGGTCGGACAGCGACCGGGGGCGCGGCGGCGGGCGGGCGAGGCGGCTGTCTGTCTGCCTGGGCGCGCTAGGCGCTACTGCGGCCCTGCTCCTGCTCGCCGCGGGCAGCGCGGGCAGCGCGGGCAGCGCGGGCCGGGCCCGCTCGGTGCCGGCGGCCGGACGGGGCGTGCCGATCGAGCAGCTCGCCCCGGCGGCGGCGGCGACCGCGCCGGCCGGGAACGGGGCGCCGTTCGGCGGGGCGGCGGCCGTCGGCGCGCTCTTCACCGAGACCAACGGCAAGCTCGGCTCGCACTTCTGCACCGCCAGCGTGGTCGACAGCAAGGCCGGCGACCTGGCCGTGACCGCGGCCCACTGCGTATACGAAAAGTCCGCCGCGATCGTGTTCGTGCCCGGCTACGCCGACGGCAAGACCCCCTACGGCGTCTGGCCGGTCAGCAAGGTCTACACCGACAGCGCCTGGGACTCCGGCCAGGACCCGGACCACGACGTGGCGTTCCTGCGGCTGTCGGACGCGTCCGACGAGGCCCCGATCGAGGACGTCACCGGCGCGGAAACCCTTGCCACCGACGCCCCGACGGGCCAGTCCGTCCAGGTCATCGGCTACCCCGACGGGACCGCCGAGCCAGTCTGGTGCACCGGCTCGCTCAAGGGCTTCAGCGCCACCCAGTTCGAGTTCGACTGCGGCGGGTACACCACCGGCACCAGCGGCGGGCCTTTCCTCGCCGACGTCGACGCGGCGACCGGCCAGGGCTCCGTCATCGGCGTGATCGGCGGCTACCAGCAGGGCGGTGATACCCCGCAGGTGTCCTACGCCGCGATCTTCAGCGCCGCCGTGACGCAGCTGTACGCGACCGCCGAGGCGGGCGGCTGACCGGCCGCCTGCTCCCGCGACCGGCGTCCGATATGTCCCGATCCGCTCCGCCTGGCCGCGATCGGGTAGCGTTAGCTACTCGTGACCCGGATACAGCCCGCGCCGCCGAGCGCCACGCCAACGCCAGCGCGCGTCCGGCTGGAACGGACACTGCTCGTCATCGGCGTGATCGCGCTCGGCTTCAATCTGCGCGGCGCGATCACCAGCCTGCCGCCGATCTTCCCCGAGCTCCAGACGCGGCTCGGCCTGTCCGGCGCGACGATCTCCATCCTGGCCGCGACCCCGGTGATCTGCTTCGGCGTGGTCTCCGGCTTCGCCGCCGCGTTCGCCCGGCGGCTGGGCGAGGAGCGGGTGCTGCTGGCCGCGATTATCACGCTGGCGGCGGGCCTGCTGCTCCGCGCGGCGGCGGCGTCGGTCGCGCTGTTCCCCGGCACGATCCTGGCCGGGGCCGCCATCGCGGTGATGAACGTGCTGCTGTCCAGCCTGATCAAGCGGCGCTGGCCGGAGCGGGCGGGGATGCTGATCGGCCTCTACATCACCGCGCTGTCGCTCGGCGCGATCGCGGGCTCAGTCGTCAGCGTGCCGCTGTGGCAGGGCAGCGGCGGCTCGCTGCTGCTCACCCTCGGCTGGCTGGCCGCCCCGGCGGCGCTGGCGGCGCTGCTGTGGCTGCCGCAGCTCAAGTCAGAATCAACCCCGTCGCATCGAACGGTCCCGGCCGGCTCCAGTCCGTTCGGGCGCTCCGCGGCGGGTCGGCTGGCGGTGCACCGGCACCCGCTCGCCTGGCAGGTCATGCTGTTCATGGGCTTGCAGTCGCTGGTGTACTACGCGACGCTGTCGTGGCTGCCGACGATCCTGCGCGACCGGGGCGAGTCCGCCGCCGGGGCGGGCGACCTGCTGGCGCTGATGGGGGTGGGCAACCTCGCGGTCTCGCTGGTCGTCCCAGTCGTTGCGCAGCGGATGCGCGCCCAGCACGCGCTGGTGGTGCCGACCGTGGCCGCGATCGCGGGCGGCCTGGCCGGGCTGGTGTACGCGCCGCTGGGCTCGGCGGTGGCGTGGGCGCTGATCCTCGGCGCGGGCCAGAACGCCGCGCTCGCGCTCGCGATCTTCTTCACCGCCGCCCGCAGCCCGGACGCGGCCACGGCCGCCTCGCTGTCGGCGTTCTCGCAGGCGGCCGGGTACCTGCTGGCGAGCGCGGGCCCGCTCGGGGTCGGGCTGCTGCACTCGGCGACCGGGAGCTGGACCGCGTCGGTCATCGTGCTGTTCGCGCTCACCGCCATCCTGCTGGTGGTCGGCCTGCTGGCGGCCCGCCCGCGGATGCTGCCGGTACTGGCCGAGGGGGAGCGATGACCCCCGCGCCGGTCGGGTTCGACCTCGACATGACGCTGATCGACTCGCGGGCGGCGATCCTCGGCTCGTTCGCCGGGGTGGCGGCCAATACCGGGGTGGCGATCGACCCGGCCGGCGTCGACCGGCGGCTGGGCATCAAGCTCGAGGACGAGCTCGCGCACTGGATGCCGCCGGAGGCGATCGAGCCCGCGATGGCGATCTACCGCACGTACTACCTGCGGCTGGCCGGGCCGCTGACGCGGCTGCTGCCCGGTGCGCTGGAGTCGCTGGCGGCGGTCCGTGCGGCCGGAGCGCGGGTAATCGTGGTCACCGCCAAGCTCGAGGCGACGGCGCGGCTGAGCCTGGACGCGCTCGGGCTGGTTCCCGACGCGGTGTTCGGCGGTGTGCACGGACCGGAGAAGGCCACGGTGCTCACCTCGGTCGGCGCCACCGTCTACGTGGGGGACACGCCGGCCGACATGGCGGCGGCGGTGACGGCCGGGGCAAGGCCGGTCGGCGTCGCCACCGGGTCGTTCACCGACGGCGAGCTCCGGGCGGCCGGCGCCGTCAACGTACTTGCCTCACTCAGGGAGTTTTCAGCGCTTTACCAGTCACTTCTCACTTTACACTCGTAACGTTAAGGTAGTCGCAAGGAGTCTTAAGATCCGGTATGGTTCCGCTGGTGAGCTCGGTGCTTGAACGTCTGGGGTCCGCCGCGCCCCGCGAGAGTGTCGCAAGGAATCGGCTGCTGATCGTCGGGATTATCGCCTTTGTGCTCGTTCTCGGCGGATGGCTCATCTACGCGTTCACCCAGCCGGAATCCTCGACGCTGTGGCCAGTGGACCTCGCCGTGTACCGCGACGGCGGCCTCATCGTCCGCCAGCTCGGCCCGTACAACGCCAAGCTCGGGGCGCAGCCGTTCCCGCTGTACGACTGGACCGGGGCCGGGAACCTCAACTTCACCTACACGCCGTTTGCCGCGCTCTTCTTCGCCGCCGTCTCGTTCATCCCGTGGTCGGTGCTGCCGAGGATCGTCCAGGTCGCGAACCTGATCTTCCTGTTCATCGCCGCCTGGTGCACGATGGGCGGCCTGGGGTACTCCGGCCGCCGGGTCCGCCTGGGCGGGGCGCTGCTCGGCGTCGCCGCCGGGCTGCTCACCGAGCCGGTCTTCCGCACGCTCTACCTCGGGCAGATCAACCTGCTGCTGATGGCGGCGATCATCTGGGACCTGCGCCAGCCCGACACCCGGCGGTTCAAGGGCATCGCCACCGGGCTCGCGGCCGGGATCAAGCTCACCCCGCTCGTCTTCATCCCGTACCTGCTGCTGGCCAGGAAGTGGCGGGCGGCCGCGGTGACGACCGGCAGCTTCGTGTTCACGGTCGTGCTCGGCTTCCTGATCCTGCCTCGCGACTCCAAGGCCTGGTGGTTCAACGGCCTGTTCATCTCCGACGGCCGGACCGGGTTTCCCGGCTGGACCGGCAACCAGTCGCTCCGGGGGATCGCGACCCGGCTGGCCGGGTCCATCAACGCGGCGACCGTGCCCTGGGTGATCCTCGTCCTGATCGTGACCGTGGTCGGCCTGCTGGTCGCGGCCCAGCTCGACCGGGCCGGGCACCTGATGCTCGGCCTGCTGGCGGCCGCCCTGGTCGGGCTGCTCGACTCGCCGATCAGCTGGGACCACCACTGGGTCTGGGTGGTGCCGGCCATGATGGCGGCCGGGCATTACGCGGCCCGCGCCTGGCAGGCGCGCAAGCGCGCCGCCGCCTACTGGTGCTCAGGACTGATCGTCGCGCTGCTGCTGATCTTCGCGCCGTGGCCGGGCAACCTGTGGGGCGTGCACAACTCCGGTCCCGGCAACTTCACCCAGGGCCTGATCTGGGACGGCCCCTACACGCCGGTCACGAAGTACTTCCTCTACGGCGATCTGCCCTGGTTCAAGGAATACCACTGGACGCACCTGCAGGATCTGGCGGGCAACGCCTACATCCTCGCCGGCATCGCCCTGCTGGCCCTGCTGACGGTGGTGGCCCTGCGGTCCCGCCGTCAGGGGGACCGCGGCCTCCGCCCGGACGCTACTGGGCCGACTTCGACTGACGCGGTCGCCCGGCCCGCCTGACCGGCCTGGCCGCCGTCAGCATCTCGCCGACCGACTTCTCCGTCACCAGCGCGCCGAACGCGTCGGCGTCCATCGTCACCCGCCGCGGCGACTCCTCGCCCGGCAGGTACACGTCGAGCACAGCGACCCGCAGCGTCTCCTTCTCCATCGCGAGGGCCTCGTCCGCGAGGGTCTCGATCTCGACCGGCCCGTCGCCCAGGTCGGGGTGCTCGTGGATGACGATGCGCGCGAGAACGTCATCGCGCATGATGAGCTGGCCGCTGAGATCGCTAAAACGAACAGTCTTCTGACCCATGATCCTGACCCTTCAGGAAAAAAATTTCTGAACGTATCCCACTAGGGTCAACTATGACGTAAACATGTTCGGCTGTCAAACGCATGTTCTATGCGTAATCTACCAGGCGAAACTACTCTCGATCCGATCTCCGCGGCGATTTCGGCCCGCGGCGCCTGCACGTCCGCGGCGGCGTTCCGGGCTACAGCGGCTTCCTCATCTGCAGCGCCGTCACGTCGTAGCCGAGGCTCTCGTACAGCGACCGCGCGACCGTGTTCTGCCCGTGCACGTTGAGCCCGAGCGACGTCATGCCCCGGGACCGCGCCTCGCCCTCGGCCAGGATCATCGCCGCCCGGCCGAGGCCGCGCCCGCGAAAGGCCGGGTCGACCTCGATGTTGTAGACCCATGCCATCAGCCGGTCAGGATCGGGGCCTGGCACCGACAGCCAGAGCCACCCGGCCGCCTCGCCCGAGGCCATCAGCCGGAAAACCAGCTGGCCGGGCGTGGTGTAGCCGCCGTGGAAGCTCCGGGCGGTGTCGGCCTTCGCCTTCGCCCACGCGTCGGCCGCGGACATCGCCCCCGAGGCGGCGATGTGCTCGGCGTAGCCGGCCATCTGGCGCGGCATCCACTCGTCCCATTCGGCCCGGGTCATCGGCCGCATCGTCAGCTCTGCGTCGGTCACCCCGACATCTAATCAGGCTAAGGTGGCCAAGATGAAGGACGGGATCGCGTCGCAGACGGCGCGCAGGGTCGCCGCGCACCGGCTCGAGTACGAGCGGGTGGCGGCGGACTACGGCGACCCGGCGGCCGACCGGTCGCTCACCGCCGACGTGGCCGGCGATGAGCAGCCGAGCCAGGGCCGCATGAACGAGTACCTGCGCGCGCGGACGGCCTTCTTCGACCGCACGGTGGTGAACGCCCTCGACCGGGGCGTGCGGCAGGTCGTGATCGGCGGGGCCGGCTACGACGGCCGTGCCCAGCGCTACGCCAAACCGGGCGTGACCTGGTTCGAGCTCGACCACCCGTCCACCCAGGCCGACAAGGTGGAACGCGTCGCCCGGCTCGGCCTCGAACGCGCGCATGTCCGTTTCGTCGCGGCGGACTTCTCCGCTGACCCGATCGCGGAGCCGCTGCTCGCGGCCGGCCTGGACCCGGCCAGCCCGACGCTGTTCCTGCTCGAGGGCGTCGCCGTCTACCTGGAACGCGCCGTCGTCGAGCGCGTTCTGTCCGCCTTCCGCCAGGTCGCGGCCGACGGCAGCGAGCTCGCGATGAGCGTCTCCACCGGTACCGCCACCCCGCAGCAGCGCGCCCGGTTCCAGCAGCGGGTGGCCGAGATGGGCGAGCCGGCCCGGTCGCAGTTCACCCACGACCAGGCCCGCGACCTCCTCGCGGCGGTCGGCTGGCAGCCGTCAGCAGCTCCCGAGCGCCAGCTGAACGCCGGCCTGCTCCTCGCCGGGGCCGCGGCACCGACCTCCCCGTCCCCGGCATCGACCTCCTCGGCCCCCTAGGAGGATGGCGCCTCCGCCGTCCTCCCGCTGTCGGCCCTGCTGTCGGCCGCGCTGGTCGCGTTCACGATCGAGGCCGACAACGAGGCCGAGCACCGCCTCCCGCACCGCACCGCCAACGACGGCCTGTCGCCAGGCGCGCCGGCCGGCGCGCCCTGGCTCACCTCCCTGCTGATGTGGGCCAACTGCCTGCGCCATCTCCCCGACGAACCGATCACGGTGGCCGAGCTGGGCCGTCGCGCGAGGACCGGCACCAACCTGGACGGCATGCGCCGCTGGCTCTACGTCAGCTACGCGCCCGACCCGGGCCGGGGCAAGCGGCCGGGGCCCGACGCGACCGTCACCCTCACCGCGGCCGGCCGCCGCGCCCGCGAGGTCTGGCAGGCCGCGACCGAGGAGACCGAGGCCCGCTGGCGGACCCGCTTCGGCGCCGCCGCGATCGATCGCCTGCGCGCCGCCCTGGCCGACGTCGCGGCCCGCCTTGACCCGTCCCTGCCGGACTGCCTTCCGATCCTCGGCTACGGCCTGCGCTCGACCCCCCGCGCCAATCCGCCCGCCCCGGCAGCACCACCAGCCCCAGCAGCACCAGCACGTCCGGCCGACCTGCCCTATGGGCGCTGCTGTCCAAAACGCTGCTCGCGTTCGCGCTCCAGTTCGAGAGCGCGCCCGGCCCGTCCCTCGCCGTCAGCGCCACCGTCCTGCGCGTGATCGGCCCCGACGGCGTCCGCACCCGCGACATCCCCGCCCTGGCCGGGATCTCCAAGGAAGCGGTGGCGATGGCGGTGGGCCTGCTGGCCGAGCGCGGGCTGGCGATCGAGGGCCCCGACCCCGGCGGC
>DATCGA010000222.1:0-5076 GCA_036509215.1 Trebonia sp. | reverse complement strand
CGGGCTGGTGCTCCGGGCCGACCTGCTCGTCCCGTGGGCGCGGTGGATCACCCCCGAGGGCGAGCCCCGCCGGTTCGACGCGCGCTTCTTCGCCGCCGCGCTCCCGGCCGGCCAGGTCGCGACCGGGCACGCGGCCGAGTCCGACCGCATCGCCTGGCTGCGGCCGGCCGACGCCATCGAGTCGGCCCGGGCCGGGCAGATCTCGATGCTCCCGCCGACCGCGACCACGCTGCACGGCTTCGCGGCCGAGGCGGCGGCGGCCGGCCAGGACGCGGTGGCGGCGATCCTCGGCCGTCGGCCGGTGATCGAGCCTGTCGTGCCGCGGCTCGTGCTCGAGGACGGCCGGGCCTGGCTTTACGTCCCCGACGAGGTGGGGTACCCGCTGTGAGCGCAGAATCCGGTCTCCGCCCGGCCGACGGCAGCCGGGCGGCCGACGGCATGGGCAGCGCCCGCGCGTGGTGCGCGCTGGCGCCCAACCCGTCGCCGATGACGCTGGACGGCACCAACACGTGGATCATCGCCGAGCCCGGCTCGCCGACCGCGGTGGTGGTCGACCCGGGGCCGGACGACGAGGGCCACCTGCGGCGGGTGCTCGCGCTCGCCTGCGCGGGCGACCGGCGGGTGGCGCAGATCGTGCTCACCCACGGGCACCCGGACCACTCGGCCGGCGCGGCCGCCTTCGCCGAGCTCAGCGGGGCGCCGGTCGGGGCGCTCGACCCGGCCTTCCGGCTCGGCAGCGAGGGATTCGGGCCGGGCACGGTGCTGACCAGCGCCGGCTGCGAGCTGCGGGTGGTCGCCACCCCGGGGCACACGGCGGACTCGCTGAGCCTGCTGCTGACGGCCGACGGTGGTCTGCTGACGGGCGACACGGTGCTCGGCCGGGGCACGACGGTGATCGCGGACGACGGCTCGCTTGGCGACTACCTGAGGACGCTCGACAAGCTCAGGGCGCTGGCCGACGAGGCGCCGCTGCGGGTCCTGCTGCCCGGCCACGGGCCGCTGCTGGCCGACCCGGCGGGCGTCCTCGACTACTACATCGCGCACCGCCGGGAGCGCCTCGACCAGGTCCGGGCGGCGCTGGCGACGGGGGCGCGCACGCCCGCCGAGATCGTCGCGGTGGTCTACGCCGACGTGGACCGGGCGCTCTGGCCGGCCGCCGAGCTGTCGGTCCGCGCCCAGCTCGACTACCTGGCCGGCCGGTAGCGTCAGCGGGTCAGCGGGTCAGCGGGGAGGTAAGCGGGCGCGCTTGCGCAGGCGCTCGGCGTCGAGGATCAGCACCGAGCGGGCCGAGATCTGCAGCCAGCCGCGGGCGGCGAAGTCGGCCAGCGCCTTGTTCACGGTCTCCCGGGACGCGCCGACGAGCTGCGCCAGCTCCTCCTGGGTGAGGTCGTGGTGCACGTGCAGGCCGTCGAGCTCCTGGGTGCCAAAGCGATCAGCGAGGTCGAGCAGGTTCTTGGCGACGCGCCCGGGGACGTCGGTGAAGACAAGGTCGGCGGTCACGTCATTGGCCCGGCGCAGCCGCTGGGCGAGCGCGCGGAGCATGTGCAGGGACACATCGGGCCGCTCGCGCAGCCACGGCGTCAGCGCCTCGTGCTTGAGCGCGGCCAGCACCGCGTCGGTCACCGCGCTGGCGCTCGAGGTTCGCGGCCGAGGGTCGAACAGCGACAATTCGCCGAACATCTCGCTCGGCCCGATCACGCTCAACAGGTTCTCGCGACCGTCGGCGGCGGCCCGGGTGAGCTTCATCTTGCCTTCGATCACCACGTAGAGGGCGTCGCCGTCATCGCCCTCCAAGAAAAGGTGCTCGCCGCGCGAGAGCTTCACCTCCGCCATCTGCCGGCGCAGGGCGCGGGCGCCCTCATCGTCAAGCCCGTCAAATAGCGGTGCCCGTCTCAGCACGCTTTCGGTGTTGTCCACCGGTCCTCCTTGCTTCCAACCTGGCCATTACCAAGTGTGAGCCATGGGGTGCCATGCTCTGCGCCCGGCACCCAAAGTATTCCCGCCTACGTTGACAAAGTGCATGGATCTCCCCGGCATTCCTGCGACATACGACTACGCTACGTAGCAATGTGATTGCGCTTGGGGGCGGGATGGGTACTGGCTGGCGTCATCTGGCCGTTGCGGGCGGCCTGCGGCTCGCCGCGCTCGGTCTGGTCGGCGCGATCGGGGCGGCCGCGATCGGGGGTGGAGCGGCCTCGCTGACGGCGGCCCGGGCGACGGCGGGCGGGAAGCCGGGCGCGGGGCAGTTGTCCGCCGCGCAGGGCCTGGTCGCCTCCCGGGCGGCCGCGCTGGCCCGGGCCGGGGCCAGGGCGAGGACGCTCAGCGCGGCCCTGTCCGGGCTCAGGACGCAGGCCGAGGCGCTGACCGAACGGTACGACCACGAGGTCTCGCTTGAGCACCAGGCGTCCGCCGCCTACCGGGCGGCGCAGGCCCGGCTGGCGGCCGCCAGGCAGTCCGAGCGGCGCGCGGCCGCCCGGCTGGCCCAGCTGGCCGCCGCGGAGTACGAGGCCGAGGGCGGGCCGGACATGGCCGCGGCCGTGTTCGCGGGCATCACCGATCCCCGCAGCTACCTCGGCGCGATCGGCTTGCAGCAGGCGATGGACAATCAGCAAACCGACCTGCTTGCCGCCCGGCAGGCGGACGACATCGTCATCCGGCTCTTCGGCCAGCAGGCGGCCGGGCTGCTCGGGCAGCGGCGGGCCGCCGCCCAGGCGGCCTCGTTCCTGAAGACGTCGGTGTCGGCGGCCGTCAGCCGGCAGGCGGGCCTGGTCAAGGCGGCCGACGCGGCCAGGTCCCGGCTGTCGGCCGAGACCGCCGGCGCCCGTGCGGGCGCGGCCGCGCCCGCGGCGGCGGGCGGTTCCGGCGCCTCGGGCGCCTCGTCGCCCGTTGTCACCAGGCCGGGCAGCGTCGCCGCCGGCGTGCTGGCGGGCGGCCCGAGCGGCGCCGCCCCCGGCGTGTTCGCGCCCGACTGGGCGCCGGACGCCGGCGCGAGCGCGGCCCAGGGCAACGCGGCCGCCGACTGGGCCCTCACCCAGCTCGGCAAGCCCTACCAGTGGGGCGCGGCCGGGCCTGGCTCCTACGACTGCTCGGGGCTGGCCCTGCAGGCCTGGGCCAGGGCGGGCGTCCGGCTGCTGCACTGGACCGGGTTCCAGTGGGTATCGGGGCCGCACGTGCCGCTGGCCGGCCTCCGCCGGGGCGACCTGGTCTTCTACGCCTTCAACATCGCCGACCCGGCCACCGTCCACCACGTCGGGATCTACATCGGCCACGGCCTGATGGTGGACGCCCCGTTCACCGGGTCGTTCGTCAGGATCGACAGCATCTACGCGTTCCCCGGGCTGATCGGCGCCACCCGGCCGGCCGCCTGACGCCTGGTCACGTCGCGAACCGGCTGCGTAGAGTTCGCTCAATGTTCGGGCGCTGACGGTGGGTGGCAGGGTGTGTTACGCGTAACCTGACCAGATGGCGGAGACTAGGCGGTGCGAGCGCTGCGGCATGGAGTTCATGCCCAAGCGCGAGCACGCCCGGTTCTGCTCCGCGCGCTGCCGGGTCGCCTGGAACCGCGAGAACTGGAACCTGGTCAACCGCGACCAGCAGAAATGGGGCAGCGAGAACTGGGACGACGGTGACCGTCGCCCGGGGACCGAGCCGAGCGCCCTGGGCTGGGCCCTCGTCGCCATGCGGGACACCACCGACCGGCTCGGCAAGGTCAGGGCGCGCCACCGCGCGCAGGCGTTCGCGGTGATCGGCGAGGCCGTGTGGTGGGTCACGATCGTCGACGCCACCCTGGTGCGGTACTACCCCGACGAGTACGACAACACGCTGGCCGGGCTGCCCGGGTGGCAGCGGCGGGTGACCGAGGCGACGTTCGGCGGCCTGCGGTTCGTGCGCAACCGGATGGGCTACTACGCCGACCACGCCGACTTCATCCAGCCCCGGCCGGACGAGGTGGAGGGCGGCGACGCGCCGATCACCGAGTGGGCCTGGCGGTCACTGCCCGCCCCGACGCTGGCAACCCTGCCCCCCCGCGGCCAGGAGTGGGAGCTGAGCCGGTACCAGGCGTACCAGGACCGGCTGGCCGGGCGCCCGATCGGCGAGACCTTCTCGCTCGCCTCGGCCTTCCTGACGCTGGTCGCGTCCCAGGCGGGCGCGGCCGCTCTCGGCGCCTGACGGTACGGACGAAGACGCCTAATTCGGGAGTATCACGCACAGTTAGTATCGCTCCGTGTATTGTCTGTTACACGGTGTTATGAGATGATCTTTCTAGGGCCGGAAGGCGCGGTTACCTGGAGAGGCTCGCGGCATGTTCATGGCCCGGCATAGGCGGTCGGCGCGGGGCTCGTCGGTCGGCGGCGGGCCGGCCGGCCCGGTATCGGGGCGCCAGGCGCTGTGGGTGAGCACACTCGAGCGCAGGTACGACTTCCACCTCGGCGAGGCGATCAGGGCCGCGATCGAGGGCAGCCACGACAAGGCGACCAAACACTCGGGGACCGCGCTCTCGATCAGCCGGGAGCTCTGCGCGGGCGCGCCCGACCCGGCCCGGCACCAGCCGGAGCTGGCGGCCGCGCTCTGCACGCACGCCCGCTACGGGGCGGGCTGGCAGGCCATCGCGATGCTGGCCGAGTCGGCCGGGCACTACGCCGAGCTGGCCGAGGCCGAGCCGGCGGTCTACGAGGTCGCCCGGATCGACGTGCTCACCCGGCTCGCGCTGGCGTCCGACGAGGCCGGGAACAGGGCGGCCGCGGTCGGGCTGCTGCGCGAGGTCATCGGCATGTACCTCAAGGCGCCCGCGGCCGACCCCGACGAGCGGGACATCGGCCTGACCAGGGCCAGGTTCCAGCTGGGTCGGTGCCTGGTCGCAACCGGTCAGCGCGGGGACGGGCTGGCGGAGATCGATACCGGGCTCGAGCTAGCGGCTGAGGTGCTCGAGCGGCTTGCGATCGTGACCGCCGATCCCGGCTGGCTCGACTCCGCGCCCAGGTACTTGCAGCTCGCGGCCCCGGACTGGTCGGCCGCCGCCGTTCGGTCGATGACCGGCCACGCGGAGGCGGGGCGCTGGCGGCGGGCGGCGATCTC
>DATCGA010000221.1:0-17276 GCA_036509215.1 Trebonia sp. | reverse complement strand
TGATCGACGCGGCCGGCCGGTGGGGCGACGTCCTCGGCGGCGGCCGCCCCGTCCGCGACGACGCGGAAGCGGCCGAGCTGGCCGAGCTCTACCGGGCCCTGGAGCGGCTGAACCACGAGTACGCCACGGCCGAGCGGCTGGCCGGCCTCGCGACCGAGCTCCGAGCCGGGCAGATCGTCGGCACGTCGGCCCTCCTCGCTGTCCGGGCGCGGACGGCGCTGGGGCGGGAAGGACCGGTTCCGTTCGACGGGGCGCTGTGCGATCCGCAGCCGGGCGTGCTGGCCGGGCACGGGCAGTTCCACTGGGCCGACCCCGACGCGCCCTGGCGGGGCGGTCGCTGGCTGATGGCGCACCGCGAATCCGAGCGCAGCGCCGCCGTCGAGATCCGCTCCGGCCGCCCGGCCGACGCCGCCATGATCGTGCAGGCGGCCGCCGCGCTCGCCGTCGCCCGGGCCGCCGACGCCGGTCAGCGGGTTTTCAGAAGTTAGGCGTTTACTCAGAGGCCGCGGATACGCGCGCGGCAGGGGCCGACCAGTTCCGGTTCGCACACTCGGGGCTATGAGTGAGACACCTCAGGTAGATGTAGACATCGTCGTGCCGGTCAAGAACGAGGAGCACGACCTCGAGCCGAGCGTCACCCGGCTGGTCGAGCACCTGCGCTGCGCCTTTCCGTTCAGCGCCCGTGTCACGATCGCGGACAACGGGAGCACCGACGGGACCTGGCTGGCCGCGTGCGCGCTGGAGGCCAAGTACCCCGAGGTGCGCGCGGTCCACCTCGATATCCCCGGCCGCGGCCGGGCACTGCACGAGATCTGGTCCTCGTCCGATGCCGAGGTGCTGGCGTACATGGACGTGGACCTGTCCACGGACCTGAACGCGCTCCTCCCGCTGGTCGCGCCGCTGCTGTCCGGGCACAGCGACGTCGCCATCGGAACCCGGCTGGCCCGGGGATCGCGGGTGGTGCGAGGTCCCAAACGCGAGATCATCTCGCGCAGCTACAACCTGCTGCTGCGGACGACCCTCGGGGCCGAGTTCTCCGACGCGCAGTGCGGGTTCAAGGCGATCCGGGCAGACCAGGCCAGGCAGCTGCTGCCACTGGTCGAGGACAAGGGCTGGTTCTTCGACACCGAGCTGTTGGTGCTGGCCGAGCGGGCCGGGCTGCGCATCCACGAGGTCCCGGTCGACTGGATCGACGACGCGGACTCGCGGGTCAACATCGTCGACACCGCGCTCGGCGACCTGCGCGGGATCAAGCGAGTCGGCCTCGGGCTCGCCCGGGGCACGATCAAGGTCCCCCAGCTGCGCGAGACCGGCCTCGGGCCGTCGCGCGGGCTCGCGTGGCAGGTGCCGAGATTCGCCGTCATCGGCGTTTTGTCGACCCTGGCCTACGTCGTGGTCTTCCTGGCGCTGCACGGGTTCATGGGCGCCCAGGCCGCCAACGCGCTGAGCCTGCTGCTCACCGCCGTCTTCAACACGGCCGCCAACCGGCGGCTCACGTTCGGCGTCACCGGCCGGGCGGGGGCGGCCGCGCACCACTTCCGCGGGCTGATCGCGTTCGGCGTCTGCCTGGTCCTCACCTCCGGCGCGCTGATGGCCTTGCACGCGGTGTCGGCCTCGCCCGGGCGCGGAGCCGAGATCACCGTGCTGGTGGCGGCCAACCTGGTCGCCACCGCGCTGCGCTTCGTCCTGTACCGCGGGTGGGTGTTCGCCGAGCCCCAGCCGGCGCCCGCTCCCGCGCCGACCGCGCCCCGCCGATCCCTTGGAGATGCGCGATGAGCGCCACCACCGCCACGTTCGAACCCGCCCACCGGTCGTCGCCGCCCCCCGGGCGGCTGCGCCGCCTGGTCCGCGGCCCGGCGGCCGATCCGCAGTGGGCCAGGCCCGCGCTGTTCGGCCTGCTCGCCCTCACCGCGCTGCTGTACCTGTGGGACCTCAGCAGGAACGGCTACGCGAACGACTTCTACGCCGCTGCGGTGCAGGCGGGGACGAAGTCGTGGAAGGCGGCCTTCTTCGGCTCCTTCGACTCGTCCAACTTCATCACCGTCGACAAGACCCCGGCGTCGCTCTGGGTGGACGAGGTGTCGGCGAAGATATTCGGGTTCAGCTCCTGGTCGCTGCTCGCGCCGCAGGCGGTTGAGGGCGTGGCATCGGTGGCGCTGCTGTACGCGGCCGTGCGACGCTGGTTCGGGCCGTCGGCCGGCCTGATCGCCGGCGCCGTGCTCGCGCTCACCCCGGCTGCCGCCCTCATGTTCCGCTTCAACAACCCCGACGCGCTCCTGGTGCTGCTGATGACCGCCGCCGGGTACGCGGTGCAGCGGGCGCTCGAGCGCGACCGGACCCGGTGGCTGGTCCTCGCGGGCCTGCTGATCGGCTTCGCCTTCCTAACCAAGATGGCGCAGGCGTTCCTGGTCCTGCCCGGCTTCGGCATCGCCTACCTGTGGGCCGGGCCGACCCGGCTCCGGCGCCGGATCTGGCAGCTGCTGGCCGGGCTCGGCGGCGTGATCGTCGGGGCCGGCTGGTGGATCGCGATCGCCCAGCTGACGCCCGCCGCCGACCGCCCCTACTTCGGCGGGTCGACCGACAACAACATCCTCGAGCTCGCGCTGGGCTACAACGGCTTCGGGCGGCTCGACGGCTCGGAGACCGGGTCGATCGGCGGCGGCGGTGGCGGCAGCTCGTTCGGCGGGTCGACCGGTGTCTTCCGGCTGTTCCAGTCCGAGTTCGGCGGGCAGATCAGCTGGCTGATTCCGGCCGCGCTGATCTCGCTGGGCGCGCTGCTGTGGATATCGCGGCGGGCGCCGCGTACCTCCCGGGTCCGCTCGTTCGCCCTCCTGTGGGGCGGGTGGCTGCTGGTCACCGGGGTGGTCTTCAGCTACATGCAGGGCATCATCCACCCCTACTACATGGTCGCCCTTGCGCCGGCGATCGGCGCGCTGGTCGGCGTCGGCGCCATCTCGCTCCTGCAGTCCGGGCTGTCGGTCCTCGGCCGGGCGGTCGTCGCGATCGGCGTGCTGGTCACTGGGATCTGGGCGTACGAGCTGCTTGAGCGGACGCCCGCGTGGCTGCCGTGGCTGCGGTGGACGGTGCTGCTGGCAGGGGTGCTCGGCGCGATCTCGGTCTTCGCCGTGCCCGAGCTGCTGCGCAGGGCGGATCATCACCGAGCGCCGGCCGGCGGGCGCCGGCGGGCGCCGACGCTGGTGTACGCGCCGATGGCGCTCGCGATCGTGGCCGGACTGGGCGGGCCGCTGGCCTATTCGCTCGACACGGCCAACAGCACCCACACCGGCTCGATCCCCAGCGCCGGGCCGGCCGTGGCCGGGTCGTTCGGCGGCGGCGCGGGCGGCGCGCCCGGCGGCGGCGGCTTTGGCGGCGGCGGCGGAACCCGGGGCGCCGGTACCCACGGCGGAACCGGCACCGGAACCGGAACCGGCACGGCGCCGACCGGGATCGGGGGCGCGCCGACTGGAACCGGAACCGGTGGCGCGGCTTCTGGCACTGGCGGCGCTCCCACCGGCATCGGCGGATCCACATCCGGCGGGTCCACATCCGGCGGGTCCACATCCGGCGGGTTCCCCGGCGGCTCGGGCTCGTTCCCTGGCGGCACCAGCTCGGCTAGCGGGTCTAAGTCGGCGACCGGGCGGGGAACCACGGGCACCGGCGGCTTCGGCGGCGGCGGGGCCGCGATGGGCGGCCTGTCCGGCGGCACCCAGGTCAGCAGCGCGCTGACCACGCTGCTCGAGCAGGACGGGTCGAAGTACCAGTGGATCGCCGCGACCGTGGGCACCCAGGAGGCCGCCCCGATCGAGCTCGCCACCGGCGGCGACGCGGTGCTGGCGATCGGCGGCTTCAACGGCACCGACCCGTCTCCGACGCTGGCCGAGTTCGAGGGCCTGGTCGCCAAGGGCGAGATCCACTACTACCTCGGCGAGAACACCGAGACGTTCGGCGGCGGTACCGGCTCCTCGGCGATCACCTCCTGGGTGGCGGCGCACTTCAAGTCCGAGACCGTCGGCGGCGTCACGGTCTACAACCTCACCCAGGAGAAGTAAGCCCGTCGCGGGCGGAGCGCTGGCCGCCCCGGCGTCGGATGTGGCAGTCACGGTCCTTGGCACCGTGGCTGCCACATCCATGTCGCGGGGCAGGCTCTCCAGCGGCGCTTTTGGAAGACAGTGGATCGTTGTGTACATCCCGGTGTACACAACGATCCACGATCCTTGCCAGGGACTTGGCCTGGCCGCTCGACCGGCCGGCTGGCTGTTATCCAGCTAGCTTCGGGGTGAAGGCGTGCCAGGATCGACCTGAGTTCGTGGTCTCGTAGATCGAGGTGGGCGGGACCGGGTCGCTTTCCACGCCGTTGGTCCAAGCGAAGCCGTCCTGGGGGTTGGCGAAGTCGACGGTGACGCCGAGCCGGGCGAGGTCGGCTCCCTGCGGCACCGGAGTCCAGCTCTGGCCGCCGTCGGCGGTGGTATACAAGGTGCTCCCGAACGCGCCCTGCGTCTCCCCGGCCACGAGCACTCCCTGGGTCGGGCTGAAGAATGTGATCTGCGGGGCACCGCCAGGGCCACCGCCGCCTCCCACCACGGCACGGTCTTGCGCTGAACCATGAGCATCATCCATTCTGTCCCGAACTCCGCGCCCGCCCTTGGGACTATCTACGAGGCCAACCGGTTGCGGTTTGCGGGTGACGGTTCAGAACAGCGTGGTCTGCTGGGCCCGGTCGCGGCGGCGGGTGCGCTGGCCGGGCGCGCCGCCGTCGCGGCGGTCGAGCAGGGCCGGGTCAATCGAGGACAAGAACGGCGACGGCGAGCATTCCGTTACCTCGCCGCGAAGCGTCCGCTTCGCCGCCGTCAGCAGCGTCAGCCGGGTGGTGGCCCGGGTCATGCCGACGAAGAGCAGCCGGCGCTCTTCCGCGTAGTCGATCTCGGCGCCGCGCCACGGCCGCAGTGGGAGCAGGCCGTCGTCGCAGCCGACGATGAAGACCACCGGGAACTCCAGTCCCTTGGCCGCGTGCAGGGTCAGCAGCGTGATCCGGTCGGCCCGCGGGTCCCAGGTATCGACCTCGGCTCCAAGCGCGACCTCATCGAGGAACCGCCCCAGGTCGGCGCCGCACCGGTCCGCCAGCGGGGCGATCACGTCGGCGGCGGAGCGGATCGCCGCGATCGCTTCGGCCCGCCTGAGCTCGGCATCGCGCTGCGCACCGGCGCCCGCGCCCGACCCACCCGGCACTGGCGACCCACCGGACACTGACGCCACAGCGGGCAACGACGACAGCGCCATGTCGACCGCCTTCGCCAGCAGTTCCGCGACCGGCACCACGCCAGCGTCCGAGGCAGCGGTCGAGCCCGCGAGATCCGACTCGGCCACGCCTCGGTCGAGCCCGTCGACGCCGGCCACGTCGGCGTCAAGCATGCCTCGGTGGCCGAGCGCGGCGAGAATCTGCGGGACGCCCGCGGTCTCGGCCAGCCGTGCGTGCGACCGCCGCTGGTGCGGGAACCCTCGCCTGGCCAGGGCCTCGCCGACGGCGGCGGCCTGCGCCGACGTCCGGTAGAGGACCGCGAAGTCGGCGAAGGAGAGCTGGTGCTCGGCCCGGTCCCGGCTGTCGACCGCGCGGCTGTCCAGGGCGTGGAAGGAGGCGCCCCCGAGCAGCGTCTCGATCTCGGCCGCGACCGCGTCCGCCTCCTCGCGCTCGTCGGACACGGCGCGCAGCGCGACCGGCCCGTCCGGGATGTCTGACCTGGCCGGCACCAGCTCTCGTCCCGGCACCAGCGTGCCCGGACGGATCAGCTGCATGGCGGCCCGCACGATGGTCGGCGCGGACCGGTAGCTGCGGGACAGCTGCACCGTCGCCGCCGAGCCGAAGTCCGACTGGAACTGCAGGAAGTAGCCGACGTCGCCGCCCCGGAACCCGTAGATCGCCTGGTCCGGATCCCCGATCGCGCAGACCCGCGAATCCGGTGCGGTCAACAGCCGCAGCAGCCGGTACTGCTGCTCGTCCACGTCCTGGTACTCGTCGACGAACACGTCCGTCCACCGGGAGCGGAACGCGGCCGCAACCGCCGGATCGCCGTCGAGCAGCGCCACCGGGAGCGTGAGCAACTGGTCGAAGCCATCAGCGGAGTCTAGGTCGACTCGGTCTTCGAGGCCGAGGTCGCGCAGAATCAGCAGGCCGAGGCCGTGGAAGGTGGCGACGGTGACCCGAGCCGCATCCGCCTCGCCGAGCGGGCCGGCGAGACGCTCCCTGAGCTCGTCGCGGGCGCGCCGGGTGAACGTGACCGCCAGGCACCGCTCGGGCGGCAGGCCGTTGCCGATCCGGTGCGCGATCGCGTGGGTGAGCACCCGGGTCTTGCCGGCCCCGGGACCGGCCACCACCAGCAGCGGCCCGCCGTCGTGGGTGACGATCGCGTGCTGCTCGGGATCCAGCGCGCTGGATGATGGCGTGGCCGGGACATCGTCCTCGGCGGCGGCCGCGCCGGCCCGGACCTTACGGGGCGTGCGCGGCAGGTCGAACAGCGCCGCCCCCGCCAGCTCCCCGGGGTCGAACAGCCGGATCGTCCCGTAGACGCCGTCGTAGCCCGCCTCCCGGCGCACGTCGCCGCGCCGGAGCCGGCCGATCGCCTCCGCCACGATCGACGGCGCGCCTGCGGCAAGGTCGTCCAGCGGCACGTCGCCGAGGATGGACAGCTCCGGCCCGAACCGCTCCACCAGCGCGGTGACCTGAGCGGTGACGGACTTGGACTTCGGGCCGACCCCGGCGATCTCGCCCAGGATCTCCGGCAGCTGGACGAACGAGGTGAAGCCGGCCGCTCCGGGCACGCGGTAGCCTTCCGGCCGGTCGGCCAGCAGGTCGACCCGGTGCTGCACGCCGATCGTCGGCCGCTTCCCGCAGACCGGGCACTTCCCGCCCGCCGCCTGAGTCTGCGCCGGCGTCGTCCGCACGTCGCAGGCGCGATGGCCGTCGAGGTGGTACTTGCCCTCCTCGGGGAAGAACTCGACGGTGCCGTCGAACCCGTCCCCGGTCCGCAGCGCCCGCTCAATACTGAAGTAGTCCGCCTCGCAGGTGAACGCGGTCGCCTCCCGGCCGAGCATCGGCGGCGAGTGCGCGTCGGAGTTGGACACCAGCCGGTACTGGTCCAGGCTCGACACCCGCCAGTTCATTTCCGGGTCGGACGACAAGCCGGTCTCCACCGCGAAGATATGCGAGGCCAGGTCGGCGTAGCAGTCCGCCACCCGGTCGAACCCGGACTGCGAGCCGAGCACCGCGAACCACGGCGTCCACGCGTGCGCGGGCACCAGGTAGCAGCCGTCTCCGCCGGAGAGCGTGATCTCGAGCAGGTTGCGCGAGTCGAGCCCGAGGATCGGCCGACCGTCCGAGGCGAGGTTCCCGACGCGAAGCAGCTGGCTGGTTATCTCGTCGACGGCGTCGAGCGACGGCGCGTACAGCAGGTGGTGCACCTTCCGCGTCCGGTCGTCGCGCTTGTAGATGGTCGAGATTTCTGAGGACAGCAGGAACCTGACCGGCGTGCGGCACGCGGGCGGCAGCGTTTCGTGCACCGCCCGCTCGAGCTCCGGCCGGAGCCGGAACAGCCCGGGCGCGTCCGGCACCAGCTTGGCGCCGAGTTCCTCCCGCCAGGCCGGGTGGGTGAAGTCGCCCGTCCCGACCACGCCGATCCCCTTGCGCCCAGCCCACCAAGCCAGGTGCTCAAGGTCGCAGTCGCGGCTGCAGGCGCGGGAGAACTTCGAGTGGATATGGAGGTCGGCGTAAAAGCGCACGACCGCCATCATCTCGAACAAACGCGCGCTTCGGGTGACGCTTCCGTTTTGTCACGTTCTGGGACTATTGCAAGGAATGCGCCACCCTGCTCCTCGCGGCCCTCCAGGCGCTGGCCGGCGCCTGGCTCGCCCGCGCTCTCGCCGTCCGCATACGGTCAGGCGCAACCGGCGATCTCGGACGCCAGGCGGATGAGGTCGGCCTGCGAAACGCCGATCTTCGGACCATCATCGCCGGGAAGCGAATACGGCGTGCGGGCGATCGCGCACCATGCGGCCTGCAGCGCCTCGACGACCCAGCCGTTGTTGCTGAAGTCGCTCGGCCGCAGTCTCTCGGCGGCATCGAGCCGATCGGCCCAGACGCCACGCTGGTCAGCCGGCAGGTACTCGAGCCCGACCCGAGGGTTAAGTTCGCCGGTGAGGACGGCGTGCCTGATGGCCAGCGACCAGAGCACGCAGGCTTCACCGGCCGACGGGTCGAAGTGGGTGAGCGCGCTGACGGCCATCGCCGCCTCAGCCCGGCCGGGTCGTCGAGGTAGGCCAGGGCGACCGGCGCGGTCCGCATCAGCGAACCGAGCACCTGGCTGGTCTGGATGCCGACATCGGGTGCGGTGCGCGACCACCCGGCCCAGCGAGCCACGATCTGGTCCTGGGCGTCGACGCCCCGCAGATCGGCGCCGGTCGCGGCGACCTCGGCGATGGCGATCGCCATCGCGGTGTCGTCGGTCCACTCTCCCGGTGCCCAGTTGCACCCGCCGCCTCCGCGCATCGTCACCGGCGCGTCGTCGGGTAGCGGCGGGCCGAATTCGTAGCCCGCCCCGAGCGCATCGCCGGCGGCGGTGCCGAGGAGCACGCCGCAGGCCCGGTCACGCTGCGCACTAGTCAGTTCTACGTCGCAATTTTAGAGCAACATTGCTTTAAATTTCCAATGACTTGATCAGGCGGGGAAAGCGCCCCACGAGTCGGGGACGAAGTCCTTGCCGGTGACCGGGTGACGGTAGTGGAAGGGCAGCGTCGTGGTGTCCGGCCACAGTCGCGGTGCGTTCGCCAGCAGCTCGTCGGGGCCGTAGGGGTCGTCCGGGTAGGTCACGCTCGCGTTGGGCACGAAGTCCGGTCGCGTGCGCGCCCAGCCCTCCTCGACCGAGCCGTGCCAGAACGCCCGGTAGAACAGCTTCTTGATCTTCCACAGACCGTCGGCGCTGACGTAGGTGTTCTCGTAGAGGCCGCCCTCGAACCACTGGCGCACCGGCGCCTGCTCGGTCGCGACCGACTCGTGCGTGCCGGCCTGCATCAGCGTGCGGAACCGGGCGTAGGCGGTGCGCCGGCCCGGGTCGACGTGCACGATGTCCTGCAGCATCGGGTGATCGAGGAGCCGGCCGTGCTGCGGCCCGTTGTGCCCGTCGGTGAAGCGGCTGCGGAACCGACCGGTGTAGAGGCGCGCGATCCCGGCCCGCCCGCGGTAGACGCCGCCGATGAAGACGACCTCGCCGTCGGGGTCGAACAGGTCCACCACCTCGTCGTAGTAGCACTTGTCGAGGTAGTAGCCGTAGGCGTGCTGCAGGTTGCGGATCGCGAGCGCGTCCTCAACCAGGCCGAGCCGGTTCTCGAGCTCGGCGATCCGATCCTCTGCCGTCATCGCGACCTCCTTGTCGTCAGCCCGCCCGCCGGGCCAGCTGCTCGTCGGTGACCCAGTTGCCGTGCAGCCCGCCCGGCAGCCGGATCGGGATCCGCAGCGTCGCGACCGGTTCGGCGTCGATGCGCTGCGCGTCCAGGATCAGCAGGTCGGTGGTGCCGGTCGCGTGCCGGTCCACCAGCTGCATCACGTACCCCTCGCCGTTGGCGCTGTCGAAGCCGGGCGGCGGCACGAAGATCGCCTCCTGCACGGTCGAGTCGCGCCCGGCGAACCGCGTCCGCATGGCGCCGGAGGCCGGGTCGATCGACGCCAGCCAGCGGAACCCGGGCAGCCCGTCGTCCGGCCGCTCGCCCGGCACCGACGTCAGGTTCATCACCCCGTACCGGTAGCCGCGCCCCGCCCAGCGGTCATCGGTCCTCGGGAACTCGCCCGAGCAGTCGGTCAGCCGCGCCTGGCCGAACGTGGTCGACCCGTCGCCGAGATCCGGCGGCGCCTGGGTGTCGATCGTCCAGCGCGACAGGTACGCGCTGATCTTCTCCGGGTCGAACGGCGCCCCGGCGATGTCGGGGAACCAGGGGAAGGCCGACTTCTCGCCGACCGGCGTGTCGATGTGGATGCGCCGGCCGTCGTCGTAGGCGTTCATGATGTGCGACGCGAACCGGTTGACACCGCGGAACCAGCGCACGGTCGAGCCGCGCCGCGGGACCACGCCCAGGTAGACGTCCTGCGACCCGTCCCAGACGTAGATCGGGCCGCCCGCCTTGAGCCGGTCGAGCGACGCGGTCAGCGGGATGATCGGGAAGATCACGAAGTTCTCGGTCACGGCCCAGTCGTGCACCATCGACGAGTACGGCGCCTCGAACCACGCCTCGTGCACGATCTTGCCCGACGCGTCCGCCTCGTAGTAGGCGATGTCGCGGGTCGTCTCGCCCCGGGCCATGTAGCCGAAGAAGACCAGCGACCCGTCGCGCGGGTCGATCTTCGGGTGCGCGGTCGCGGTCTGCGACGACAGGTCGCCGTCCCAGCTGAACTCGCCCACGGTGTCCAGCGTGTCCGGGTCGATCTGGACCGGCGGGCTGTCCTCCTTGGAGGCCAGCAGCCGGCCGCCGTGCCAGTACACGTTGGTGTTGGCGAGCCCGCGCGACAGGCCCGCGACCGACGGGTCGTCGGTGAACGGGTTCCGGTACGCGCCGAACAGCGACCGCCGCGCCGCCCGCTCGGCGACGAAGCGCGGCGTCCGCACGTACCGGGACCGGAAGTCGCAGAACCCGTTCCCGAACCGGAACATCGCGACCATGCCGTCGGCGTTGAAGTAGAAGTCGCGCTCGGCCAGCGGCGGCCAGGCCGGGTCGGCCCCGACCCGGTAGAAGGTGCCGCGCAGCGACGCCGGGATCTCCCCCTGCGTCACCTCGACCCCGCGGATCTCGCCCTCGAGCCGGACCGGCGCGAACCGGCCCTGGAACCCGGGCTCGTCGGGGAACCGCACCGTCATCGCGCACCGCCCTTCGGCAGATCCCGCTGAGCGTAACCCCGCGGTCCGGCCCCGAGAAGGGGCGCAAGCGCCGATTCGACGGCCCCGCCCTTGTGCCCAAAAACAAGATCAAAAGACCACACCGCTCATCTCGAACGGACCCGGGCGCCTCTGGCCCCCAGCGCTGTGCCCCATAGCGCTCACAGACCCCAGAGCTGGAGGTCGATGGCGTAGCCGACATGAACGCCGACCTGTCGGCTACGCCATCGACATCGTCTATTGGGGTCGGCGGCGTAGCTGACAGGTCGAGGTTCGGGTCGATGGCGTAGGCGACAGGTCCCGTTTGGGGTCGGCGGCGTGGGCGTCGGGCTGCGGCGAGCGCGCGCTTGGCTAGGCGGCCGGGAGGACCACCTCGACGGCGACGGATTCGCCGGGGGGCGCGAGCGGCAGGAGGGTCCCGGCGATCTGGCGGCCGTTGACGCGGACGCCGGCGCTCTCGGCCAGTCCCGAGTCGAGGGTGCCCGCCCGGCGGACGGTGATCCGGTACTCCGCGCCGCGGAAGCGCCGGGTGGCGGTGAAGCCCGGCCAGGAGGCGGGCAGCACCGGGTCGACCCGGAGGCCGCCGAGCTCCGGGCGGATGCCGCAGATCCACTGGGTGATCGCGACGTAGTTCCAGGACGCGGTCCCGGTCAGCCACGAGTTCTTCGCCTCGCCGTGGGTGGCGGCGTCGCGGCCCGCGATCATCTGCGCGTAGACGTACGGCTCGCACCGGTGCAGATCGCTGATCGACTCGCGGGCCGAGGGGTTGATCCGCCGGTAGTAGTCGAAGGCGGCGTCGCCGTCGCCAGTCATCGCCGCGGCGATCATGATCCACGGGTTGGTGTGGCAGAACACGCTGCCGTTCTCCTTGTAACCCGGCGGGTAGGTGGAGATCTCGCCGAGCTCGATCCGGTAGGCGCTGAAGGCCGGCTGGACCAGCATGATCCCGTGCGGGGTGGCGAGCCGCTCCCTGACGCTGGCCAGCGTCCGGGCGGCGAGCGTGTCGGAGGAGTCGGAGCCAGGGTCCGTTCGGGATAGTCCTGCTTTTTCTATCCCCGCCATCACGCACAGGCCCTGCGGCTCGACGAAGATCTGGCCCTCGGCGTCGCGGGCGGAGCCGACCGGGTTGCCGTAGTGGTCGTAGGCGCGCAGGAACCACTCGCCGTCCCAGCCGTGCTCGGCGACGGCGGCCGACATCTTCTCCGCGTCGGCCCGGTAGGCGTCGGCGTCCTCGCCCCGGCCGGCCAGGTCGGCGACGGCGGCCAGCTCGCGCGCCGCCAGCGTGAACAGGCCAGCGATGAACACCGACTCGGCGACGCCGCCGGGCTTGTTCTCGGTCGTCTGGAACGACTCGCCGGGGGTGTCGGAGAAGCAGTTGAGGTTCAGGCAGTCGTTCCAGTCGGCCCGGCCGATGAGCGGCAGCCCGTGCGGGCCGATGCGGTCGAGCGTGTAGCCGACGGACCGCTCCAGATGCCCGTAGAGGGTGTCCTCGCCCGCGTCGCCGAACGGGACCGTCTCCTCGAGGATGGCCGTGTCGCCGGTCTCCTTCAGGTAGGCGGCGACGCCGAGCACGAGCCACAGCGGGTCGTCGTTGAACCCGGCCCCGATCGCGTCGTTGCCGGTCTTGGTCAGCGGCTGGTACTGGTGATAAGCGCCGCCGGAGGCGAGCTGGGTCCCGGCCAGGTCGAGGATGCGCTGCCGGGCCCGCTCGGGCGCGAGCTGAACCGACCCGAGCAGGTCCTGGCACGAGTCGCGGAATCCCATGCCGCGGGAAATCCCGGTCTCGTAGGAGGAGACCGAGCGGCTGAGGTTGAACGTCACCATGCACTGGTAGGCGTTCCAGATGTTGACCATCCGGTTGGCGTCGTCGTCGGGGACGGCCACGGTCAGCACGCCGAGCAGGTCGTCCCAGTGCTCCCGCAGGTCGGCAACGGCGGCCCGGACGGCCTGCGGGTCGAGCCAGCGGTCGATCACGGGCCTGACGCCGGCCTTGTTGAGCAGCCCGGCCGAGTCGAACTTGGCGTCGCGCGGGTTCTGCCAGAAGCCGAGGAGGAAGATGACCTCCTTCTCCTCGCCGGGCTCGAGCGTGAGCCTGACGTGGTGCGCCCCGTGCGGCGACCAGCCGTGCGCGAGCGAGTCCGACAGCGCGCCCCGCTCGACGCCGAGCGGCTGGTCGAACCCCCGGTAGGGGCCGAGGAAGGCCTCGCGCTGGGTGTCGAACCCGGCCAGCGGCTCGGAGCAGGCGAAGTAGGCGAAGTGGTCGCGGCGCTCGCGGTACTCGGTCTTGTGGTAGATCACGCCGTCAGCCACCTCGACCTCGCCGGTCGAGTAGTTCCGCTGGTAGTTGGTGGCGTCGTCCTGGGCGTCCCAGAGCGCGAACTCGACCGAGGAGAAGACGGACAGCTCGGCCCGGGTGTCGCGGTCGTTGGCCACCGTCAGCCGCCAGACCTCCAGCGTCTCGCCGCGCGGGGCGAAGTAGAGCGTGCTCGCCCTGATGCCGTTCCTGGCCGAGCTGATCGTGGTGTACGACAGGCCGTGCCTGCACTCGTAGGCGTCCAGCGCGGACCGGGTCGGCTGCCAGGTCGGGGACCAGTATTCGCCGTCGGCGTCGTCCCTGAGGTAGAGGTAGCGCCCGCCGGCGTCGGCCGGCACGTTGTTGTACCGGTACCTGGTAAGCCGCCGCAGCCGAGCGTCCTGATGCCAGGAATAGCCGCCGGCCGTATTCGAGACGATGCCGTAGTAGCCGTCCGTGCCCAGGTAGTTAATCCACGGCACCGGCGTGTCGGGGCGGGTGATCACGTATTCGCGGTGATCGTCGTCGAAAAAGCCGTAGCGCTGCATGGCCGTCAATTTACCGGTTAAGTATCGGTCTGGCCATGGGCGGGATCGCGGGCTACCAGACGGCCGCCGCCACCTCCGCGACCAGCTCGAGCTTGGCCTCCTGCACGTCCTCGGTGGTGAGGTTGGCACCGGGCAGGGTCGACGAGAAACCGCACTGGGTGGAGATCCCGAGCCGCTCCAGACCGGTGTACCTGGCCGCCTCGTGGATCCGCGCGGTCAGCTCGGCGGGCGACTCGAGCGTCGTCGTCTTGCTGGACACCAGGCCGAGGATGATCTGCTTGTCGTCCGGCGCCATGGCCAGCGGCGCGAACGACCCGGAGCGCGCATCGTCGTACTCCAGCAGGAACACGTCGAAGTTGGTCAGCCGGGAGAACATCGCCTCGGCGGTGAGGTCGTAGCCGCCCGCGCCGATCCACTGGCTCATGTTGTTGCCCTTGCAGACGTGCACGCCGAAGGTCACGCCGGGAACGTCGCCGACGCTGTTGAAGATCTCCAGCCCCTCGGTCAGCGTCCGCTCGGTGGGCATGCCGAGGCTCTCCCGCAGCTCGCGGTTCTCCGGGTCGACGATCGTGCCGATGTCGGGCGAGTCGATCTGGATGTAGGTGCAGCCGAGCTCGGCCAGCGCCGCCGCCTCGGCCCTGATGATCGCGGCGGCGTCCTCGAACAGCGCGAACGCGTCCCTGTAGGCGGCCGTCGACAGCTCCGGCGACCATCCCGTGTACAGGAAGAGCGGCGACGGCAGGGTGATCTTGATCTGGCTGTCGGCCCTGGCCCGGTTGTAGGCGAACTCCTCGATGGTCAGCTTCCGGCGCTGGCTGATCTTCCCGGTCACGGTGAACGGGTTGTGCCAGACCCAGTCCGTCTCGGCGTTCTTGAAGTGGACGGGCGTGCTCTCGATCGGCGTCAGCCCGTCGATCTCGCTCACGATCTGATCGAAAAAGGAGAACCGCCGGTACTCGCCGTCGGTGATGACGTCGAGCCCGATGCCCTCCTGCAGCTCGATCGCCTCGTCGACGGCGCGGTCCTCGATCCGCTTGAACTCGGGCGCGCCGAGCTGGCCGGCCGCGTAGGCGTCCCTCGCCTGCGTCAGGTACCTCGGCCGGAGCAGCGAGCCGATGACATCCGAGTGGTGGATCCGCTCCATCGCGAGCCTCCTAGACGGTTCCGTCTGTCAGTAGTACCGGACTACCTGCGCACGGCCGCGGTGTGAAGTGTCGCGAGGCACATTTTTCCCCTGGAATGTCGGTGGCCGAGCTTACGGTGAGGTCGAACGGGATCGATCCGCGACGAGGGACTAGGAGCACTCCCCATGACGACCCTGCCCAATCGGCCGCACACCGCGCTGCTGGTCATCGACGTGCAGAACGGGGTGGTGGACGGCACCCCGAGGCGCGATGACGTGGTCGCGAACATCAACACCCTGGTCGGCCAGGCCCGCGCGCAGCAGGTGCCGGTGATCTGGGTGCAGCACGACGACCCCGACGGCCTGGCCCGCGGCAGCGCGGAGTGGGGGCTGGCGCCCGAGCTGGCCCGCGACGACTCCGAGCCGCTGGTGCACAAGAGCTACGGCGATTCGTTCGAGGCGACCGACCTGGAGGAGCGGCTGGCCGAGCGCGAGGTCGGCCGGCTGATCGTCACCGGGGCGGAGAGCGACGCCTGCATCCGCTCCACCCTGCACGGGGCGTTCACCCGCGGCTACGACGTGACGTTGGTCGGCGACGCGCACACGACCAGCGACAAGACCCAGTGGGGGGCGCCGCCGCCGGAGGCCGTGATCACCCACACCAACCTGTACTGGCGCTACCACAGCGCCCCCGGCCGGACGGCCGGCACCGTCGACACAAACGACGTCAGCTTCGCCCCGGCCGGGTGACCCGCTAGGGCGTCGGCCCGTCAGCCAGGTCGACGACCGCGAACGTGGCCGGGGGCAGGGTGACCGCGTACGGATCGACCGTCACTCCGGGGGCGGAGGCGAGGAGCGGAACTGGGTCGGCGGCGGGCCGGCCGAACGGGACGACCGCCTCGGCCGTGCCTAGGTTGGCGGCGACGCGGAGCCGGCCCCGGTGGATGAGCAGCCACCGTGCGTCCTCGTCATAGTCGACGTGCACCAGGTCGAAGCGCGGGTCGGCCAGCTCGGGGCGGGACCGGCGCAGGGCCAGCAGGGCGCGGTACCAGCTCAGCGTCGAGCGGTACGGCTCGCGGGCGGGCTGCTGCCAGTCGAGCTTGGAAGCCAGAAACGTCTCCTCGTCCTGCGGGTCGGGGACGTCGGCGGCTCCCCAGCCGTGCGCGGCGAACTCCGACCGGCGGCCGGCGCTGACCGCCGCCGCCAGCCCGGGATCGGTGTGATCGGTGAAAAACTGCCACGGCGTGTCGGCGCCCCATTCCTCGCCCATGAACAGCATCGGCGTGCAGGGCGCGGTGAGCAGCAGGCCGGCCACGATCGCGAGCAGCCCGTGCCGATTCGGGTGGCCGACCAGGGTGGCGGTGAGGCGGTCGCCGACCGCCCGGTTTCCGACCTGGTCGTGGTCCTGGGCGAACACCACGAACCGGTAAGCCGGCGTCTGGCGGGTGTCGACCGGGCGGCCGTGGGTCCGGCGGCGGAATGCCGACCAGGTCCCGTCGTAGAAGTACGCCCTGGTCAGCGTCTTAGCGAGCCCGGCCAGGGAGCCGAAGTCGCTGTAGTACCCCTGCCGTTCGCCGGTCACCAGCGCGTGCACGCTGTGGTGGAAGTCGTCGTTCCACTGCGCGTCGAGGCCGTAGCCCCCCGCCTGCCTGGCCGTGATTAGCCGCGGGTTGTTGAGGTCCGACTCGGCCACCAGGACGATCGACCGGCCCGCCGCCGCGGCCAGCGCGTCGACCGCGACCGCCAGCTCCTCGAGGATGTGCACCGCGCGGGTGTCCACCAGTGCGTGCACCGCGTCGAGGCGGAGCCCGTCGAGGTGGTAGTCCCGCAGCCACATCCGCGCGTTCTCGACGATGAACGCGCGCACCTCGTCCGATCCGGGCTGGTCGAGGTTGACCGCCGGGCCCCACGGGGTCAGGTGCGCGTCGGTGAAGTACGGCCCGAACGAGGCCAGCCGGTTGCCCGGGCCGACGTGGTTGTAGACGACGTCCAGGTAGACGGCGAGACCGCGGGCGTGGCAGGCGTCCACGAAACGCTTGAGCGCGTCCGGGCCGCCGTAGGGCTCGTGCACCGCCCACAGGCCGATCCCGTCGTAGCCCCAGCCGTGATCGCCGGGGAACGCGGCCACCGGCATCAGCTCCACCACCGTCACGCCGAGATCGGCGAGGTGGTCCAGCCGCCCGATCGCGGCGTCGAGCGTCCCCTCCGGGGTGAACGTGCCGATGTGCAGCTCGTAGATCACCGCGCCGGACACCAGCGCGCCCCGCCAGCGCCGGTCCGTCCAGGCGAACGCGGCGTGGTCGTAGGTCCGGCTCCGGCCGGCCGGGCCCCACGGCTGCCGGGGCGAGCGGGGGTCTGCCAGCGGCTCGCCGCCGTCCAGCCGGTAGGCGTAGTCGGTCCCG
>DATCGA010000220.1:0-47761 GCA_036509215.1 Trebonia sp. | reverse complement strand
CGCCGCGGTAGCCGCGAACCTCGACCGGGCGCCAGCCCGGCCGCAGCGACTCGATCATCATCGCGCCGAGGGCGGCCACGCCGAGCACGACCACGGCCAGGAACCCGGCCCGAACGCCGCCGAGCAGCACCACGGCCACGGTCGCGGGCAGCCGCACGTCAGCCGACGGGCCGAAGATCCTCGGCTGCCGCCCCGCGTCGGACGGGCCGTGCAGGCAGATGTCCGCCATCGGCACCAGGGCGGCCACGATCACCGCGATGACCGCGAGCCGCCAGACCCCGGCGGCGCCCACCCCGCCCAGCCCGGCCACGAACGTCCCCCGCAGCGCCGCCCCGGCCGGCCCGGACGGGGCGGCGCCGACCGTCTTCAGGGTGACCCCGGCGGCGATCCCGGCGTAGACGAAGAGCTCGGCCAGCAGGCCGCACGCGGTCAGCCCCCAGTCGACGGCGGACGCGGGCGACTCCTCGGCCAGCACCTGGCCGACGTAGACCGCGACGAAGATCGCGACCGCGGCCGCCAGCGCGACCGCGTCGGCCCGGGCCGAGCCGAGCGAGAGCCAGCCCGCCGCGATCACCGCGAACCCCACGGAGATCCTGGCCATCGCCACCGGTGGAATCCGGCACGCGATCGCCAGGCGCACCACCGGGCCGACGTAGCGCCGGCTGGCAGCTAGCTCCTCTGCGGTCATGCGGATCTTCTCCCTGCCCGCCAGGCACGAGGTTTCCCCAGCGTACCTGCGCGTCCACTCGCTGTCGTGGATATCCGCATCGGGACACGCGGAGGTAAAGTCCCCGATGTGACGGTGACACGGATGGTGGCGGTGGTACTAGGCGGCGGCGTGGGCACCCGGTTCGGCGCCGCGCGGCCCAAGCAGTTGCTCACCCTGGCCGGAAGGACGCTGGTCGAGCACTGCGTCAGCGCGTTCGCCGAGGCGCCCGGCATCGACGAGACCCTGCTCGTCATGCCTGCCGACTACCACGCCGAGGCCAGGAAGCTCGTCGGCGACCAGGTCAGCGTGATCATCGAGGGCGGCGTGACCCGGTCCGACTCGGTCCGCAACGCGCTGGCGTACCTGGCCGGGCGCTACCGGGAGGCGGAGACCGGCGTCCTCTTCCACGATGCGGCCCGGCCGCTGGTCACCCAGCAGATCATCGCGGACTGCGCGGCGGCGCTGGAGAAGCACGACGCGATCGGCACCGCCGTCCCGACCTCGGACACGATCCTGGTCGTGGCCGACGGCGTGATCGCCAGCGTCCCGCCGCGGGAGACCCTCTACCGGGCGCAGACCCCGCAGGGCTTCCGCCTGGAGACCATCGCCAGGGCGCACGCCCTGGCCGCGGCCGACCCGGCCTTCACCCCGACCGACGACTGCGGCGTGGTCCTCCGCTACCTCCCGGACGTTCCCGTCCACATCGTCCGGGGCAGCGAGCGCAACATCAAGGTCACCTACCCGTCCGACCTGCCCATAGCGGAGGCGCTGCTCAGGACCTGACGGCCGACTTGATCAGCGTCCGCCCGAAGTCCCACATCAGGCCGGACCCCTTGGAGGCGTCCTCGAGAACGTCGGCCAGGCCGTCGATGAACAGCTTGACCTCGGCGTCCCCGATCATGAGGGGCGGGATCAGCTTGATCACTTCCATGTGGTCGCCGGACACCTGGGTCAGAATCCGGTGCCGCTGGAACAGCGCGACGACGACCATCTGCGCGAACAGGCCGACCCGCGCCTTCTGCAGCATCGCCCAGCCGGCCCTGGCCTTGATGCCCGACGGCCGGCCGAACTCGATGCCGATGATCAGCCCGCGACCGCGCACGTCGGCGATCAGGTCGTACTTGGCCCGCAGCCCCTCGAGGCCGCGCATCAGCTCATCGCCCCGCCGGGCGGCGTTCCCGACCAGGCCCTCGTCCTCGATGACGGCCAGCGACGCGAGCCCGGCCGCCATCGCCAGCGGACCGCCCTTGTAGGTGGTCGAGTGGACCATGAGCTTGTCCATCGAGGAGTAGACCGAGGAGTAGATCTTGTCCGTGGTGATCATCGCGCCGATCGGCACGTAGCCGCCGGAGAGCGCCTTGGCCACGGTGACGATGTCCGGCTGGACGTCGTCGTGCTGGTAGGAGTAGAACTTGCCGCTGCGGCCCAGCCCCGCCTGCACCTCGTCGCAGATCAGCAGCGCGCCATGCTTCTGCAGGAGCGCCTTGGCCTCCGGCAGGAACCCGGCCGGCGGCATCATCACCCCGTGGCCCTGGACCGGCTCGATGATCATCGCCGCCACGTCGCCCTTGCGCAGCTCGGCGTCGAGCGCGGCGAGGTCGCCGAGCGGGATCTCGGTCCCCGGCAGCAGCGGCCCGAAGCCGCGCCGGAACTCCTCGGCCCCGTTGACCGACAGCGAGCCCGCGGTCAGCCCGTGGAACCCGTGATGGGCGTAGATGACGCGGCCCTTGCCGGTGGCGTGGCGGGCGAACTTCAGGGCCGACTCAACCGCCTCGGTGCCGCTGCTGCAGAAGAACACCCGGTCGAGGCCGGGCGTCTTGGCGATCAGCCGCTGCGCCAGCAGGCCGGCGATCGGCTGGCAGTCGAACTGGGTCCAGGCGGCGAAGTCCATGTCGAGCGCGTCGTGCAGCGCCTTCTTGATCACCGGGTGGGACCGCCCGGCCGCGAACACCCCGAACCCGGCCAGGAAGTCCGCGTAGGCGTTCCCCTCGGCGTCGTACAGGTAGGCGCCCTCGCCCCGCACGTAGTCCTTGTCGAAGCCGATGGTCCGCAGCGTGCGTGGCAGCTGCGGGTTCAGGTACTTGCTGTGCAGGTCGTAGCCCTGGCCGCGCACGGCCGAGAGTTCGGCGCCGAGATCAAAACCCATTGCCGCATTGTATTGCCGACCGCCGCGCCTGCGCGATCTAGTGCCGCCTGGCCAGCCGCCGCGGGCTGGTGAGGTACCCGGCCCCCCAGGACATGTGCATGGCCGCGAGCACCAGCGGCACCCGGGCCCGCACCCCGGCGGGCTGGTCGCCCGCGAACGCCACCGCCACCCCGGTGACCCCGGCCGCGTAGGTGAGCGGGACGACGAGGCCGAAGCCGAGGTAGGGCGCGAAACCGCCCGACCCGGCCGCCGCCGCGATGACCCCGGCCAGCCCGACGGCAAGGCCGGCCGCGTTGACCGCGGTCGCGGCCGGCGCCGCCAGGTAGCGGAGGTTCACCGTCTCCGGGTAGCGGCGGGCGACCACCCGCCGCCAGCGCCCGTAGCGGAAGTGCTGTTTCGCCAGCGCCGCCAGGCTGGCCCGCGGCCGGTAGGTGACGCGCAGCTCGGGGGTGAACCAGATCAGGTGGCCCGCCGCCTTGATCCGGTGGTTCAGCTCCCAGTCCTCGGCGATCAGCATGGTCTCGTCGTACCCGCCGACCTGCTCGATCGCCTGCCGGCGGTAGACGCCCAGGTAGACGGTGTCAACCGGGCCCGCCACGCCGCCGGTGTGGTTGGCGGCGGCGCCCATGCCGGCCGGCGAGGTCATCGCCCAGGCGACCGCCTGCTGGAACGGGGTGACCCCCTCGGCCGCCATCACGCCGCCGACGTCGGCCGCGCCGGTCTCGATCAGCGTCTGCACCGCGGTCCGGAGATAGCCGTCGGGCAGCAGCGCGTGCCCGTCGATGCGGGTGATGATCGGGTACCGCGCGGTCTTGACGGCCGCGTTCATGGCCGAGGCGATCTGACCCGACGGGTTCGGCACGACGATGATCCGGCTGTCGGCGGCGGCCAGCCCGCGGGCGATCTCCTCAGTCCGGTCCTTGGACGGCCCGACCGCGAGCACCAGCTCGAACCCGCCCGGGTACTCCTGCTCGAGCACGCAGGCAACCGAGTCCGCCAAATGCCGTTCCTCATTGCGAACCGGCATGACCACAGAAACGGCTGGCAGCTGTGCTTCCTCCCGGGGGACGACCCCCCGGAGACCCCCCGATTGGGGGGCTCCCGCCCCCCAAACCCCCTGGAGGGTCTCCCCGCCAAAGTCGCGAGGAGACCCTAGGCCTGCCCCTTCGGGAGCAGGGTTTTGATCCTTGCCCATGACACCGGTCACGCGATGCAGTTTAGACGGCAACGCCGCCCGGGCGGGGCTGAGCCGCGCAAGCCGAGTGCGCGTCCGGGCTCACTCTTACGTGGCCGAACGCGCACTTGGCGTGCTAGCAGCGGGCCAGCCGCCCGTGGCGGGGCGGGCGGCCCGGTTAGAAGCCGATGTCCTCCAGGAGATCGGTGACGAGGGCGGCGATCGCGGAACGCTCGGAGCGGGTCAGGGTCACGTGCGCGAACAGCGGGTGGCCCTTGAGCTTCTCGATCACCGCGATCACGCCGTCGTGCCGGCCGACCCGCAGGTTGTCTCGCTGCGCGATGTCGTGGGTGAGCACGACGCGAGATCCGGTCCCGATCCTGGACAGCACGGTCAGCAGCACGCCGCGCTCGAGCGACTGGGCCTCGTCCACGATCACGAATGCGTCGTGCAGCGACCGGCCCCTGATGTGGGTCAGCGGCAGCACCTCGAACATGTCGCGGGCGACGAGCTCGTCGATCACCTCCTGGGTGGTGACCGAGGAGAGCGTGTCGTAGACCGCCTGCGCCCACGGGCCCATCTTCTCCGACTCCGAGCCCGGCAGGTAGCCGAGATCCTGGCCGCCGACCGCGTACAGCGGGCGGAAGACGATGACCTTCCGGTGCTGACGGCGCTCCATGACCGCCTCGAGGCCCGCGCAGAGCGCGAGCGCCGACTTGCCGGTGCCCGCCCGGCCGCCCATGCTGACGATCCCGATCTCGGGATCGAGCAGCAGGTCGAGGGCGATGCGCTGCTCGGCCGACCGGCCGTGCAGGCTGAACGCCTCCCGGTCGCCCCGCACCAGCTGGATCTGCTTGTCGGCCCGGACCCTGGCGAGGGCGCTGGCGCTGCCGGTGTGCAGCACCAGCCCCGTGTGACAGGGCAGGTCACGGGCGGCTTCGCAGTCGAGCGTGCCGTGTTCGTACAGTTCCTCAACGTCGGCCGAGGTAACGCTCAGCTCGGCCATCCCCGTCCAGCCCGAGTCAATGGGCAGCTCGGCCCGGTACTCCTGCGCGTCCAGCCCAACCGCCGCCGCCTTGATTCTCAGCGGCAGGTCCTTGCTGACAAGGACCACGTCGTTGCCCTCGTTGGAGAGGGCCTTAGCCACCGACAGGATCCGCGTGTCGTTGTCTCCGAGCCGGAACCCGGCCGGGAGGACCTGCGAATCGATGTGGTTGAGCTCGACGCGGGCGGTGCCGCCCAGTTCGCCGACTTGAATCTCGGCGTCTAGGCGGCCGTACTTGAGCCGGAGGTCGTCGAAGTACCGGAGGGCCTGGCGGGCGAAGTAGCCCAGCTCAGGATGGTGACGCTTCGCTTCGAGCTCGGTGATGACCACGACCGGCAATACCACGTGATGCTCATCGAATCGCGTGAATGCATTCGGGTCAGCGAGCAGGACGCTCGTGTCGAGGACGTACGTACGACGTTGCACAGAGTTGGCCACGCAATACTCCCCTGGGCGCGGTGACGGGCACCGACGCCGCGGACAGGACACGCCGATCCCCCGCCATCCGGGGGCAAACGTGTCGGACGGACCGGGGCTGCCCGCCTGCAGAGGGCCGCGCCGGCCCTCTCGTCGCGCACAACGGCAACAGGGGGCCTCCCGCGGGGGGCGGCCTTGGGGAGCCGCCCGCCACTACTGAAGGTACCCGCGTTCCACCTGCGCGAAAAGAGCCGTGGGAGTGCTTATTTTGGCAAGGTCAGGCGCCGAAACGACGGTTACGTTCGGAATAAGAGCGCAAGGCCCGCAAGAAGTCCACTTTGCGAAATGCCGGCCAGTACGCGTCGCAGAAGTAGAACTCGGAGTGCGTCGACTGCCACAGCAGGAAGCCGCCCATCCGCTGCTCGCCGCTGGTCCTGATCACCAGGTCGGGGTCGGGCTGCCCGGCCGTGTAGAGGTGCTCGGCGATGTGCTCGACGTCCAGGACCTCGGCCAGCTGCTCGATCGTGGTGCCCCGGCTGGCGTGCTCGACCAGCAGCGACCGGACCGCGTCGGCGATCTCGCGCCGGCCGCCGTAGCCGACCGCGACGTTGACGAGCAGGCCGGGGTTGTCGGCGGTCGCCTCGCCCGCGTCCTTGAGCACTCGGGCGGTCTGGTCGGGCAGCAGGTCGAGCGCGCCGACCGCGTTCAAGTGCCAGCCCTCCTCGACCAGGCCGTTGACGGTGTCCTCGATGATCGTCAGCAGCGGCCCGAGCTCCTCCTGCGGGCGGCTCAGGTTGTCGGTCGACAGCAGCCACAGCGTCACCACCTCGACCCCGGCCTGCTTGCACCACGCGAGCAGCTCGAAGATCTTGTCGGCGCCCTTTTTGTGGCCCTTGCTGACGTCGGTGTGGCCCGCCGATCTGGCCCAGCGCCGGTTACCGTCTGTCATCACGCCGACGTGCCGCGGCATGGTCTTGCCAGCCAGCGAGGACTCGAGCCTCCGCTCGTACAGCCGGTACACCAGGTCTCGGTATCCCATGACCGACCTTCCTCGCCAGAGCGCACGCAAGAGTCCAAAGTCCCCTGCCACGGTATCCGACCGGCCGATCCTGACATGCCCTTTTACTTCAGGGGCGAGTGTTATCTGCTGCGGTTACTCTCCGGAGCCGGCTGGCCCCTGTGACCGCACTTCCTCGACCCGGCGGAGCGCGTCCCTGAGCTCGGCCAGCCACGCGTCGGCGTGCTCTCCGGTCAGCCGCACGCACCAGGCGAGCGCGTCGGACCGGCTCCGGGCGACTCCGGCGTCCACCAGCGTGTCGAGCACGCGCCGTTCCGACTGGCGCAGCCTGGTCATGACCGGAACCGACAGGGTGGTGAACATTTCGTCGTGCCCGGCGCAGCGCGCGCCCCACGCGACCTTGCGGCGGAACCGGTGCTCGGCCTCGCGCGCGATCTCGATCCGCTGCTCGCGGGTCTGCTCGCGGAACCGCTTGATCCGCCCCTCCGCCGCCGCCCGCCCCGCCTCGGCGCCGTCTTCCCCGTCGGCCGCGCCCTCGGGGGCGGACAGCGACCCGACGATCGTGATCTCCTCGCGATCGACGATGACCTCGGCGGGCTCCGTGAACCACTCGTCCGGCAGCCGGCCGGCGAACCATGCCTGTATCTCTGTACTCATGTAATGATGTAATCATGGAGACAGGGCGCCGTCAACCGCGCGGGGCGCTGCCACGGTAGGGCGGGTTGCGGTTAGGCGACGCGGGCGGCCACGGCGGCGGCCTGGGCGGGATTGACCCGGACGGCGCCGGCGAACTCGGTGCCAAAGTCGGCCGGGACCACCTCGACGTCCAGGCCCGGTTCGGGGGCCTGGATCATCCAGCCGTTGCCGAGGTAGATCGCGACATGCGAGATGTAGGTCGGGTCCGTCGGGTCGGTGTGGTAAAAGAGCAGATCGCCCGGCTGGAGCCTGCTAACCGGCACGGCCGGGCCCGACAGCGCCTGGTCGGCCGCGACCCGCGGCATCACGATGCCGGCCTGGCGGAAGGACCACTGCACGAGCCCCGAGCAGTCAAACGACGTCGGCCCGGCCGCGCCCCAGACGTACGGCATGCCCCGCCGGCTCATCGCGGCCTTGAGCATCGCGTTGAGCGCGGTCTGCGGGACCGCCGACTCGGTTACCTGGCCGGCCCCGGCCGCGCCGGTGCCGGAGTTCTCGCTGCTGCCCCCACCGGTGCTGATCAGCGAGACGAGCTGCTGGACGCCGGCCCCGTTGGGGATCAGCCGCCCGGCCGCCGCGACCGCGGCGGTGAAGTCGGACGGCGCCACGCTGACCACGATCGCGTTGCCGGCCGGCGCGCCCAGGTCGCGGGCGGTCGCGTCGGAGACCACGGCGTTAACCCCGCCGATGCCGAGCGTGCCGAACGCCGCCACCGTGAGCTTCTTCGTGGTCCGCCCGGCCGCGGTGACGGTCCCGCCGAGCTTGATCTTGTCCTCGGTGCCCATCGTGTAGGAGACCGCGATCCCGCCGTCGGCGACGCCCTGCCAGAGCGCGTTCGACGCCCCGGTCGGCCGCGCGGCGAACTCGCGGAACACCGAGGGATCGACGCCGAGCACGGCCGTGGACGACCCGTTGACGGTCATCCGCACCGCCTCGATCCGCTCGGTCGCCGCCACCCCCGGTATCCGGGCCACCTTCGCGGCCAGGCTCTCGGACAGGGAGAACGGCGCCACGATGAGCAGATCGGCCTGCACCGTGCGGCGCAGTGGGGCGACCTGGGGCTGGGTCGCCGACGACGCGATGGGGACGGCCAGCAGCCTGGCGCTGTCGCCCATGGCCAGCCCCGGTGCGACCGGGGCGGCGCCGGTGGACGGGCGGACGGCGGGCAGGCCGAACGCGGGCGAGGCCGCCAGCTCGTTACCCGGTCCGCCCGAGGCGAGCGGGCCCGAGGGAGTCGAGCTGAGCACGGCGACCAGCGCTCCGCTGAGCGTGCCGACTGCGGCGAGGGCGGCGACGCCGGCCGACAGCTTCTGCCGCCGATGGCCGCGCCCGAATGACCTGGCTATCCGCCGGCCTCCCTCGGTCAGGTGCACAGAGCAACCATGTCAACGAATTAGACGTTCGTCCAGCCCGACAACAAAGCTTCACGCAATGCACCTGTTGTTGTTACCGGTGCCAGGCAGGTGAAACCGCGGCAGACGTACGCGGCCGGCCCGCCGGATACCAGCGGCCGGCCGGCCAGCAGCGGAACCGCGTCGGCGGCGGCCGCCCCGGAGCCGAGGGCGAGGACCGCGCCAGGCGGCGCCGCGTGCAGGGCGGCCCGCAGCAGGTCGGCGGTGCGCGGGTCCTCGTCGGGGCCGACGATCGCGATCTCGGCCGGCCCTGACAGCAGCGCCTCGGCGACCGAGAGGCCGAGCCCGCCGGCCCGCGGGTAGCGCTCGGCGATCGGCGGCAGCACCCGCAGCGCCGCCGCGGCCGCCTCGGCGAACCGGGCCTCGCCGGTCAGCGCCCCGTAGCTGAGCAGCGCGTCCGCCGCCGCGAAGGCGCCGGACGGCGTCGCGTTGTCGGTCGGGTCGGCGGGCCGGAAGATCAGCCGCTCGCCGTCCGCCGCCGTGTCGTAGAAACCGCCGTCCCCGTCGCCGAACAGGCCGAGCACGGACTCGAGGAGCGCGCCCGCGACCGCCACCCAGCGGTCCTGGCCGGTCACCCCGGCCAGCTTCAGCAGCCCGGCCGCCACGCAGGCGTAGTCCTCGAGCAGCCCGGCGCTCGGCCCGGCGACCCCGTCCCGCGACGTCCTGACGATCCGGCCCGCCGCGTAGTGGAGCGAGACCAGCAGCCCGGCCGCCTCCTCGGCGGCGGTGACCAGATCGGGCCGCCCGAACAGCACCCCGGCCTCGGCCAGCGCCCCGATCGCCATCCCGTTCCAGGCCGCGACGACCTTGTCGTCCCTGGCCGGCCGGGTCCGCCCCTCGCGGGCCATCAGCAGCAGGCCGCGAATCCGGCTAAGCCGCTCGTCGGGCGAGATGCCGGACAGCGCCGCCGGGTAGGGACGAGGGCCGTCCCCGGGGCGGGCGGCGGCCTCGGGATCGGCGACGACGCCGGGGTGCGGGGTGCCCTCGGGGTCGGCCTGGCGCTGCAGGACCGACGCGCCGTGCTCGAACGTGCCCTCCTCGGTGACGCCGAGGACCCGGGCCGCGAACGCGCCGTCGTCCTCGCCCAGAACCTCCCGCAGCTCCGCCGGCGTCCAGACGTAGTACACGCCCTCGGCCCCGTCGCTGTCGGCGTCGAGTGAGGCGGACAGGCCGCCGTCGGCCGTGCGCAGCTCGCGGACCATGAAGTCGCAGGTCTCCTCGGCCACCCGGCGGGCCAGGGCGGAGCCCGTCAGCCGCCACAGGTGGGTGTAGACCCCGGCCAGCAGGGCGTTGTCGTAGAGCATCTTCTCGAAGTGCGGCACGGTCCAGCTGGCGTCCACGCTGTACCGGGCGAACCCGCCCCCGAGCTGGTCGTACATGCCTCCCCGGGCCATCGCCTCGCAGGTCGCCTCGGCCATCGAGAGCGCCGCCGCGCCGCCGGTCCGCTCATGGTGGCGGAGCAGGAACTCGAGCGCCATCGAGGGCGGGAACTTGGGCGCCCGGCCGAAGCCGCCGTGGGCCTCGTCGAACCCGGACGCGAGGCCGGCCACGGCGGTGGCGGTCACCTGCTCCAGGTTGAGTGCGCCCGCCGCGCCGCCCAGCCCGGATAGCGCCGAGGCGTTCTCGGCCAGGGCGGCCGAGATCCGCTCCGACTCGGACTTGATGCGCTCCTTGTTCTTCGCCCAGGACTCCGCCACCGCGGTGACGAGCCGGACGAACTGGGCCTTGGGGAAGTAGGTGCCGCAGTAGAAGGGCTCGCCCTCCGGGGTCATGAACACGGTCATCGGCCAGCCGCCCTGGCCGGTCATCGCCTGGGTGGCTGACATGTAGACGGCGTCGATGTCCGGGCGCTCCTCGCGGTCCACCTTGATCGCGACCACCCGGCTGTTGACCACGTCCGCCACCGCCGGGTCCTCGAACGACTCATGGGCCATCACGTGGCACCAGTGGCAGGCCGCGTAGCCGACCGAGAGCAGCACCGGCACGTCCCGCCGCCGCGCCTCTTCGAACGCCTCTTCCGACCACGGCCGCCAGTCGACCGGGTTGTCGGCGTGCTGCAGCAGGTACGGACTCGTCGCGCTCTTCAGCCGGTTCATAAATCACATTCTTTATCTCGAACGGACCCGGCTGACTCTCAGGGCTCCATTACCTCGCGCCGGTGGCCGGCCCTCAGGTCACAGCCGCGGATCGACCGGCTCGGACTCCAGCGCGAGCACGGCGAACACGCACTCGTGGACGCGCCAGAGCGGCTCGCCGCGGGCGACCCGGTCGAGCGCCTCGAGCCCGAGCGCGTACTCCCGCTGCGCCATCGAGCGCTTGTGCCCGAGTCCGCGGTGCCGCAGGCGGCCCAGGTTGGCCTCCTCGGTGTAGTCCGGGCCGTAGATGATGCGCAGGTACTCGCGGCCGCGGACCTTGAGGCCGGGCTGCGCCAGGCCCCGGCTCGCCCTGGTCAGGTTGGCGGCCGGCTTGACCACCATCCCCTCGCCGCCGGCGCCGGTCAGCTCCTGCCACCAGGCCGCGGCCTCCGCCACCGCCGCCGGGTCGGTCGTGCTGACGTACCGGCGGCGGGTGGCGGTGAACAGGCCGGGGTCGGCCGCGACGAGGCGATCGGCCAGGTCGAGGTGCCAGGCGTGCGGTTTGGCCTGGTGCGCGGCGCCCTCCGAGGCCAGCAGCTGGAACGGCGCCACCCGGATCCCGTCGAGGCCGTCGGTCGGCCAGCAGTAGCGCCGGTAGGCGGCGGTGAAGGCGTCGGCGTTGGCGGCCCGGGACTGGGTCCTGGCCAGCAGCGCGGACACGTCGAGCCCGGTCGCGGCCGCCTGTTCAAGCACCGAGACCGCGGCCGGGAGCGCCGACCGGGCGGCGGCCCCGACGGCGGCGTACTGGTCCCGCAGGAGCTGCTCGGCTTTGGCCGACCACGGCAGCAGCTCCGCGTCGAGCAGCAGCCAGGAGGTGCCGAGCTCGTCGAACAGGCCGGCCGCCTCGGCCGCCGCGCGGAGCCGGCCGACCAGCGCAGCGGTGCGCGGCTGGTCGAAGAACGGGCGGCCGGTGCGGGTCCACACCGCGCCGAGCGCGTCGCCGGGCGCGCCGAACCTGGCCTGGGCCGCGCCGAGGTCGCGGCAGACGAGCGCGACCGCGCGCGACCCCATGTGCTTCTCCTCGCACACCACCTGGTCGACGCCGTCGGCCCGGTAGGCGTCGAACGCCTGGTCCGGGTGCTCCAGCAGGTCCGGGCGGGCCGAGGTCGCGACCGGGCTCATGGTCGGCGGCAGGTACAGCAGCCAGCGCGGGTCGATCGCGAACCGGCTCATCACCTCGAGCGCCGCCGCCGCGTTCTCCTCGCGGACGCCGATCCGCCGCAGGTAGCTCGTCTCGACGACCCGGCGCCCGGTCACGTCGGCGATGTCGAGCACCTCGGGCTCGCGGTGAGCGGGCGCCGCCCCGCCCGCGGCGGCGGCCGGGTTGGCCGGGAACGGCCTGGCCGGCTCGTAGTAGACCCGCTCGGCCGGGACCGAGACGACCTCCTTCTCCGGGTAGCGCAGCGCGGTGAGCCTGCCGCCGAACACGCACCCGGTGTCCAGGCACAGGGTGTTGTTCACCCACTCAGGCTCGGGCACCGGGGTGTGGCCGTACAGGACCATCGCCCGGCCTCGGTACTCGCCGGCCCACGGGTACCGCACCGGCAGCCCGTACTCGTCGGTCTCGCCCGTGGTCTCCCCGTACAGGCAGAACTGCCGCACCCGGCCCGACGCGCGCCCGTGGTAGCGCTCGACGAGCCCGGCGTGCGAGACGACCAACTTCCCCGCATCGAAGACGTAGTGGCTGACCAGGCCGTCCATGAACCGCTCGGCCTCGGCCCGGAACTCGGCGGGCTCGGCCGCGAGCTGGGCCAGCGACTCGGCCAGGCCGTGCGTGACCTGCACGTTGCGACCGCGCAGGGCGCGGACGAGCTTGTTCTCGTGGTTGCCGGGCACGCAGAACGCGTCGCCCGCGGTGACCATGCCCATCACCAGCCGCAGCACGCCCGGCGTGTCGGGCCCGCGGTCGACCAGGTCGCCGACGAAGACCGCCCGCCGGCCCGGCTGGCTGGCGCCGATTGCGCGGCCGAGGTGGTCACGCTCGACGGCGTAGCCGAGGTCGGCCAGCAGGGCCTGCAGCTCGGCCGCGCAGCCGTGGATGTCGCCGATGACGTCGAACGGCCCGGTCTCGTGGCGCAGGTCGTTGAAGAGCCGGGTGCGGGTGATGGCGGCGGCGGCGATCTCATCCTCGCCGCGCAGCACGTGGACGGTTCTGAAGCCCTCCTTCCGCAGGCCGGGCAGGGACCGCCGCAGCTCGCCGTGCTGGCGGCGGATCACGTGGTCGCCGAAGTCGCGGTCGGAGCGGCTCGCGTTCCGCGCGCGGCAGACGCTCTCCGGCACGTCGAGCACGATCGCGGCCGGCAGCACGTCGTGCTCGCGGGCCAGCGCGATCAGCGAGCGGCGGGCGTCGGGCTGCACGTTGGTCGCGTCCACGACGGTCAGCCGGCCCGCCGCCAGCCGCTTGCCGACGATGAAGTGGAGCAGCTCGAACGCGTTGGCGGTGGCGGACTGGTCGTTCTCGTCGTCGGCGACCAGGCCACGGCAGAAGTCGGATGAGATCACCTCGGTCGGCTTGAACCGCTCGCGCGCGAACGTCGACTTGCCCGACCCGCTGACGCCGACGAGGACGACGAGGCTCAGCTCCGGCACCCCGAGCTCGGTCATATCGTCACCCCCGTGACGTCGTCAGCCGCGGCCCCGGCGGCAGCCGGGCCGGTGATCTTGTCGAACACCGCCATCTGGGTCGGCGGGCCGACCTCCGGGTCGTCCCCGCCCACGGGCACGAACCGCACCCGGTAGCGGTTGCGCTCGGCCACCGGCCCCGCCCAGTCGCGAAACTGGGCGCGGGTCCACTCGAAGCGGTGGTCGCGGTGCCGCGCCGTGCCCGGCGGCAGCTCCAGGTAGCGGACGTTGTACTCGACGTTGGGCGTGGTGACGATGACCGCGGACGGGGCCGCGGACGCGAAGACGACGCGCTCGAGCGCCGCCAGCCGGGACGGGTCGACGTGCTCGATCACCTCCGTCAGCACCGCCGCGTCGAGGCCCGCCAGCCGCTCGTCGCGGTAGGTGAGCGAGGACTGGAAGATCTCGAGCCGCCTCCGGGCCGGCTCGCTCATCGAGTCGAGCCTGAGCCTGCGGGCCGCGATCTGCAGCGCCCGGGCCGACACGTCGGTCGCCACCACCCGCTCGATCGCGTGGTCGGCGAGCAGATCGCGGACCAGGGCGCCCTCGCCGCAGCCGAAGTCACCCACGCTCCTGGCGCCGGCCGCGCGGATCGCGGCCAGCACGGCGCCCCGGCGCTGCTCGCTCAGCGGGGCGGGCTGGTCCGCCGCTTCGACCATCCGGTGGCCGTCGAGCGCGTTGTCCAGGTCGTCGGCCTCCAGATCGTCCACCTCGGCCAGCCGGGCGAGCGCGTCCCTGGTCAGCCCGCGCTTGTGCGCCAGGTAGCGGCGGGTGATCAGCTCCTTCTCGGGATGACGGGCGAGCCAGTCGCCGCCCGCGCGGACGAGCTTGTCGACCTCGTCCGTGCTCACCCAGTAGTGCTTGGCGTCGTCAAGCACCGGCAGCAGCACGTAGAGGTGGTTGAGCGCGTCCGCCAGCCGCACGGTGCCGGCCAGCCGGATGTCCAGGTAACGCGACTCCCCCCAGCCCGGCAGGGCCGGGTCGAGCGGCGCCGCGGCGGCCGTGACCTGCCAGCCGAGCGGCTCGAAGACCCGCCGCAGGAGGTCGATCCCGCCCCGGCCCGGCAGCGCGGGCACGTGCAGCTCGAGCGGCAGGGCGGAATCGGCCAGCCGCTGGTGGCTGGCGCAGCGGCCGGTGAGCGCGGTGCGGAACACCTCCTTGATCGCGACCGCGAGCATGCTCGAGGCCGCGTACGGGCGGTCGTTCACGTATTGCCCGAGCGCGAACCCCTCGCCGGCCGGCCCCCGGCGGCCGCGAACGAGGCCGACCGGATCGACCTCGAGCAGCAGCGCCGCGGTCGTCCGCGCGTCGCCCACCTGCGGGTAGAACACGTGCGCGGTCCCCACCGAAATGTCGAACGCCTGCACCCGGCCCGGGTGCTTGTGCAGCAGGAAGCCGAGGTCCGAGGCGTTATCGGCGGTCGTCGTGATGGTCAGGAGCACAACCCACAACTCTGTCAGAGCCACCTCCCGATGTCGCCGGATTATCATCGGGCCCCTCGGCCACATCCGTGACCAGCGGCAAGATCATTTCTCGAAATCCATGGCGATTCCGGTGTTATAGCACCGGAAACGCCAAGTATCTTTTCGATCTTCGCGCGAAATATTACTGGGTGTAGTATTGGCGCCGTGGGCGTTACTGTCAGTGACCTACAGGCGGGTATCGGGGCGGACGCCGGTGACTGAGCCGGCGTGCCCCACCGCGGCCGCCGAGAAATACGAGGGGTCGATGCGTGGACCTCCTGCCCTCCCGCCAGACGGGCCGCCGGCCGACGCCGCCCTGTCGGCGGTGCTCGACGCGACCCGCGCCCTGCTGTGGATCGAGACCCCGGCCGCGGTGCCGGCGATGGCCCGCGATCTGGTCGAGCGGCTTGGCGGGCGGGTCGTCGCGGCCGCCGCCGCGACCGGCGATGCCCTTCCGGTCGACGTCTCGTTCGGCCTGGGCGAGCCCGTCCTGCCCACCGCACCGCAGGCCGGAGTCCCCCGGATGCTGCTCGAGCGCCACCTCCCGGCCTTCGTCCGCGACGCCCAGCGGGCGCTGGAACTCCTCGACCGCCCGTCCCGCCTCGCCCAGGACGCCTCCATCGACCCCCTGACCGGCCTGGCGAACCGGCGCACGCTGGGCCGGGCCCTCGGCCGCCTCCGGCCCGAGGACACCGTCGTCATGATCGACCTCGACCACTTCAAGGCGGTCAACGACAGCCTCGGGCACCGTGAGGGCGACAACGTCCTGCGCCTGTTCGGCCGCACCCTGGCCGGCACCGTGCGGGCGGCCGAGCAGGTCGGACGCTACGGGGGCGACGAGTTCGTGGTCATCCTGGCCGGGGACGGCGCCGAGCGGTTCCTGGCCCGGCTGCGCATCGAGTGGATGCGGGCGCGGCCGTGCCCGGTCACGTTCTCGGCCGGCCTGGCGGCCGGCCGCCCCGATCCCCGCAAGGCCCTGCACGCCGCCGACCTGGCGTTGTACCGGGCCAAGCAGGAGGGGCGGAACCGGTGGGTGCGGGCGATCGAGGAAGACTACCGGTGAGCCCGTCGGTACCGCCCCTGCGCGGTCACGGCCCGGGGGCCGCCCGGGGGCCGCCCGCCTGGTGCTCGACGCCATCCGGGACGAGCCCGCTTCACGCCGCCAGGCGAGTGCGGCTGACCCCGAGGGCCCGGGCGCCCTGGCCGAGGAGGTAGAAGACGGCGCCTGCCACGCCCACGAAGAAGCCAAGCGGCCAGTTCGTCCGGTAGGACAGGGCGATGGAGATCCAGACGGTGACGAGCGCGATGACGACCGAGAGGGCGAGCGCGGCCCCCGGCCGGGCGGTGACCGATCGGGCGGCGGCGGCCGGGCCGATCATCAGGCTGAACATCAGCAGCGCGCCCACCACCGGCACGGTCATCGAGGTCGCGAGCGCCATCACGACCAGGAAGTAGAGGTCGGCCCGGCGGGTGGAGACGCCGCGGGCCTCGGCCACCTCGGGCAGCGCGCTGGTGAGCATCAGCGGGCGGAACGCCACCCCGATGGCGATCACCGACACGATCCCCAGCAGCAGGATCGGCAGCACCTCGTTCTGGCTGACGCCGAACACCTCGCCGAACAGCAGCGCGTAGGTCTCCTCGGCGTACTCGCTGCTGACGCTGACGAACAGCGCGCCCAGCCCGAGCATGAGGACCAGCCCGAGCGCGGTCACCACGTCGTTGCGGCCCTTGCGGCCCTGCCGTTCCGAGCCGAGCGCGCCGATGCCGAGGGCGCCGCCGATCGCGAACACCGCCAGCCCCCAGAGCACGTTGATGCCGAGCAGGCTGGCGCCGGCCGCGCCCGCGAACGCGCCGTTCGGTATCGCGTGGGCGGCGAACGTCTGCCCGCGCAGCACCGCGAAGAACCCGACCATACCCGCGATCACGGCGACGATGGTGGCGGCGATCCAGGTGTTCAGCATCAGGCCGGTGAACATTCGGCCCCCTCGTGCGGAGAGCGCGGCGCCAGCCGACGCGGCCGCTTCACGTAGGTCAGCAGGTAGCCGATCAGGACCAGGGTGACGACGAAGAACGAGACCGGCCAGCCGTGCCCGCGCGGCGGCCAGTAGAAGGAGTCGTACGCGAGCACGATGCCGATCCAGGTCGCCGCCACGCCGGTGAGGGCCGAGGCCGCCATCGCCCAGCCGGGGCTCTTGGTGACCCGCAGCGCGGTCGCCGACGGGCCGATCAGCAGCGCGGTCGAGAGCACCGCCCCGATCGCGACGGCCGCGAGCGAGACCGAGACCGCGAGCGCGGCCAGGTAGCCGATGCCGACTGTCCTGACCGGCACGCCCTTGGCCCGCGCGAGGTCGGACGAGAGCGAGGTGAGCAGCAGCACCCGGGTGAGCGCGGCCACCACCGCGAGGGCGATGAGGCCGGACGCGATCAGCGCGGGCACGGTGTCCGGGCTGATCACGAAGATCGAGCCGAACAAGACGGTGAACGAGGCCCCGGTCGTGGACGTCTGCAGGGTGCCCAGGTAGAGGAAGAGCGCAGCGGCACCGAGGGCGGCGCCGAGCACCACCCCGGTGGCCACGTCCCGGCCCCGGCGGCGCTGCACCCCGATCCCCTCCATCAGCGCGGCGGCCGCGATCCCGGCTGCCAGGAAGCCCCAGAACTGGTTGAGGCCGACCAGGAACGCGCCCGACCCGCCGGTGGTGGCGACGTCGGCCAGCGCGTGGCCGGCGAAGGACTGGCCCCTGATGACGGTGAACACGCCGATGACGCCCGAGGTGACGGCGACGATGGCGCCCACCAGCAGGGCGGTCCTGACCGGCCCGCTGGCGAACAGCCCCGGCTCGAAGAGGTAGTGCACGCGCTACTCGCCCGCGACCACGAGGACCCGGTTCTGCACCCGGACCACGTCCACCCGGTGGCCGTAGAGCCTGGTCAGGCCCTCGGAGGTGACGACCTCGTCGGTCGGCCCGGTGGCGACCCGGCCGTTGGCGACGTACACGATCCGGTCCATGACGCCCAGCAGCGGGTTCATGTCGTGCGCGGAGAGCAGGATCGCGATCTGCTGCTCGCGGGCCAGCCGGCCGAGCACCGCGACGATCTCCTGCTCGCTCCGCAGGTCGAGGTTGGCCAGCGGCTCGTCAAGCAGCAGCAGCTTCGGCCGCGAGATCAGCGCGTGCGCGATCAGCACCCGCTGCTGCTCGCCGCCGGAGAGCTCGCCCACCCGGGCGTCGGCGTACCGGTCGGCGCCGACGTCGCTCAGCGCCGCCTCGATCGTGTCGCGGCGCTGCCGCGAAGGGAAGGCGAACCCGAGCCGGTGCCCGTCGAGGCCGAGCCCGACGACGTCCCTGGCCCGCAGCGGCATGTCCGGGTCGATGACGAGCTTCTGCGGCACGTAGCCGATGGCCGACTTGCTTTTGCTGTCGACCGGCTCGCCGTCGATCAGCACCCGCCCGCCCGACGGCTCGAGCAGCCCGAGGATGACCCGCAGCAGGGTGGTCTTGCCCGCGCCGTTCGGTCCGATGATCCCGGTGAACTCGCCCTTGCGCAGTGCGAAGGTCACGTCGCTGAGCACCTGGCGGCCGCCGAGGCGGACGCCGATGTCCTCGAGCGCGAGCAGATCCGGTCGCGTCGCGGGCGCCGTGACCGCCCTCTGCGCTGCTTCGTTCGCCATCACGGACCTCACAGGAGCACTCATCACAGGTGCTCGGTCGAGACCTTGTCCGCGACCGCCTTGCGCAGGTCCTGCACCTCGGTCAGCATCCAGGTCTGGTAGTCGTACCCGGGTGTCGGCATCGTCTCGTAGACGCCGACGACCGGGATGTGGTTCTGGTTGGCCAGCGTAATCAGCGACTCCGTGAGCGGATCGGTGACCTGCTGGTTGTAAAGGAACACCTTTACCTTATGGTCGGTGAACAGCGCCTTTTGCGCCGCCACGTTCTGCGGTGACGGGTCGACCCCGTTCATGATGTCGGCCTGGAACGTCCACGGGGTCAGGTTGTCCGCCCCGACCGCCTGCAGCATGTAGTCGGCCACCGGCTCGGTCGTCGCCACCGGGACGTCCGGGTAGGCCGTCTTGAAGGCGGCGATGGCGCTGTGCCAGGAGTTGAGCGAGGCGACGAAGGACTTCGCGTGCGCCTTGAAGTAGGCCGCGTGGGCCGGCTGGATCGCGGCCAGGTCGGCGGCGATCGCGTCCGCGACCTTCGGCATCGTGGCGGGGTTGTACCACAGGTGCGGGTTAGCGGTGGAGTCCGGCAGCCCGAGCAGCTTCTGCACGTCGATGACCTTGCTGCTGCCGCTCCCGGCGGCGCTTTCGATCGTGGACATGAACGTGTCGTAGGCGACGCCGTTCTGCACGATGACCTGGGCCGCGCCGATCTCGCGGGCGACCGCCGGGCTCGCCTCGAACGTGTGCGGGTCGGTGTTGGGGTTGGACATGATGGCGCTGGCCTGCACGTACTGGCCGCCGACCTGGCTGATCACGTCGGCGTACTCGTTCTCGGCGCCGACCGCGACGATCTTGCCGGGATCAGTCCCGGCCGCGCTCGTGCCGATCGAGCAGGCCGACAGGGCCGTGGCGGTGACCGCCGCCCCGGCGGCGAGCAGCGCGACCCGCGTCAGGCGTCGCCGCCCGCCGATGACCTTCACTGCCCGCTCCCTGACCGCACCACTGCGCATGCCCTGCTCCTCGCTGATCGTCGTCCCGTACGTTTGTAATGATAATCGTTTCCAGTATCATTAAGCAACCGGATCGCGAAGATCACGCTGGCGCTGGCCCGCGGTCCGTCGGGGTTCATGGTCAGCGCGGGGAAGGCCGGCTAACTTGCAAGGTGTGACAGTGGATCAGCCGAGAGGGACTCGGGTGCGCGGGACCAAGCAGGCCTCGGCCGTCGCCACCGCCCTGACTAGCCTTCCGGGGTTCCGCAGCGCGCAGGAAATTCACGCCGAGCTCCGCCGCCAGGGGGAGACCGTGGGGCTCACCACCGTCTACCGGCACCTGCAGGTGCTCAGCGAGCAGGGCGTGATCGACTCGATCCGCGACCCGTCGGGCGAGGCCCTGTACCGGCAGTGCGGCTCGACCGGCCATCACCACCACCTGACCTGCCGCGTCTGCGGTCGCAGCGTCGAGGTGGAGGGGCGCGTCATCGAGCAGTGGGCGGAGAGGGTCGCGGCCGAGGCCGGCTTCACGTCGGTCAACCACACGGTCGAGCTGTTCGGCCTCTGCCCTGACCACTCCGACGCGGAGATCTGACCCGCCAGGCGAAGCAACGGTCCGTTCGATATACGGATTGCTTTCCGCCTTTGACTGGGAACGGCAACGGCCGGGCGGCCCGCACTGGGCCGCCCGGCCGTTTATCACTGACCGAGCCGAACTTCCGGGCCTACGCGGCGGCGGTCACCGCCGCGCTGTCGACGCCGTCCGCGCCGACGACCGCCGACGACGCGGGCTCCAGGGCCAGCGCCAGCACGTCCCTGACGTCGCTCATCGGGTGCACCGACAGCTTCGCCAGCACCTCCGCGGGCACGTCGTCCAGGTCGGGCTCGTTCCGCTGCGGGATCAGCACCGTGGTGATGCCCGCCCGGTGGGCTGCCAGCAGCTTCTGCTTCACGCCGCCGATCGGCAGCACCCGCCCGGTGAGGGAGACCTCGCCGGTCATCGCCACGTCCGAGCGGACCGGCCGTCCCGACAGCAGCGACGCGAGCGCCGTCGTCATCGTGACGCCCGCCGACGGGCCGTCCTTCGGCACCGCGCCGGCCGGCACGTGGATGTGCACGCCGCGGTCCTTCAGGTCGGTCACCGGCAGCTCCAGCTCGGCGCCGTGCGAACGGAGGTAGGAGAGCGCGATCTGCGCCGACTCCTTCATCACGTCGCCGAGCTGGCCGGTGAGGGTGACGCCGGTCCCGCCGGTCTCCGGGTCGGCCAGCGACGCCTCGATGTAGAGCACGTCACCGCCCGCGCCGGTAACCGCCAGGCCGGTCGCGACGCCGGGCACCGCCGTGCGGCGGTCACTTGACGTCAGCCGGGTCTCCGGGGTGAACCGGGGCCTGCCCAGGTAGTCCTTGAGGTTCTCGACGCCCACCGTGACCGGTATCGCGCCTGGCTCCAGGGCCTCCTTGGCCGCGACCTTCCGCAGCACCCGGGCGATTGCCCGCTCGAGCGAACGGACGCCGGCCTCGCGGGTGTACTCGCCCGCGATCAGCCGCAGCGCGCCCTCGTCGACGTTGACCTCCTCGGCCGACAGACCCGCCTTGGAGAGCTGCCGCGACAGCAGGTGATCGCGTGCGATCGCGACCTTCTCGTCCTCGGTGTAGCCGTCGAGCGTGACCAGTTCCATCCGGTCGAGCAGCGGCCCCGGGATCGAGTCGAGCACGTTCGCGGTGGCCAGGAAGACCACGTCCGACAGGTCGAGGTCGACCTCGAGGTAGTGGTCGCGGAACGTGTGGTTCTGGGCCGGGTCGAGCACCTCGAGCAGCGCCGAGGCCGGGTCGCCCCGGTAGTCGGAGCCGATCTTGTCGACCTCGTCGAGGAGCACGACGGGGTTCATCGTGCCGGCCTCGCGGATGGCCCGGACGATCCGGCCGGGCAGCGCGCCGACGTAGGTGCGCCGGTGACCGCGGATCTCGGCCTCGTCCCTGACGCCGCCGAGCGCGACCCGGACGAACTTGCGGTCCATCGCCCGCGCGACCGACTCGCCGAGCGAGGTCTTGCCGACGCCGGGCGGGCCGACCAGGGCCAGCACCGCGCCGGACCGGCGGCCGCCGATGACGCCGAGGCCGCGGTCGCTGCGCCGCTTGCGCACGGCCAGGTACTCGATGATCCGGTCCTTCACGTCGTCGAGCCCGGTGTGGTCCTCGTCGAGGATCGCACGGGCGCCGGCGATGTCGTAGGCGTCCTCGGTCCGCTCGTTCCACGGGATGTCGAGGACGGTGTCCAGCCAGGTCCTGATCCAGCCGGTCTCCGGTGACGCGTCCGGGGTCCGCTCGAGCTTGTCGACCTCCTTGAGCGCGGCCTCCCGGACCTTCTCCGGCAGGTCGGCCGCCTCGACGCGGGCCCGGTAGTCGTCCTCCTCGGTCCCGTCGCCGTCGCCGCTGAGGTCCTTGAGCTCCTTGCGCACGGCGGCCAGCTGCTGACGGAGCAGGAACTCCTTCTGCTGCTTCTCCATGCCCTCGGTGACGTCCTTGCGGATCGTCTCGGCCACGTCAAGCTCGGCCAGGTGCTCCCGGGTCCACTTGATCGCGGTCTCGAGGCGCTCGGCGATGTCGGCCGTCTCGAGCAGCTCGAGCTTCTGCTCGGCGGTCACGTAGCTGCTGTAGCCGGCCCGGTCGGCGATCGTCGACGGGTCGTCGAGCTGCTGGATCATGTCCACGACCTGCCACTGGCCCCGCTGCTGGAGGACGGCGACGATCAGGGACTTGTACTCCTTGGCGAGCTCGGTCGCGCGGGCGCCCTGCCCGGTCTCCTCGATCACGGTGCCCTCGACCCACAGCGCCGCGCCCGGGCCGGTGGTGCCGTGCCCGATCTTCACCCGGGAGACCCCGCGCAGCACCGCGCCGGGCTCGCCGTCGGGCATCCGCCCGATCTGCTCAATCACGGCCAGCGTGCCGGTGGCGGCCAGGCCGCGGTCGCCGATCCTGGGCACCAGGAGCACCTGGGGCTTGTCTTCCGAACGTATTCCTGGCCCCCGGCCTAGCCCCGCGCTGTTGCGCGCGGCGTCAACGGCGCCCCGGACCTCGGCGTCGGCAAGTTCAATGGGGACCACCATGCCGGGCAGGACCACTTCGTCATCGAGCGGCAGCACCGGCAGCGTGAGCGTCTCGCTCATCAGCCCTCCTAAGGTTGAGTCACCTACACTCAAGAAAGAAGAGCCCGTTCTTATTTCCGGCCGGTTGTCCGCTGTCAGCGAAGGGTCATCGGCTGGCTGTGCGCTCGATCGTGATCGCGGCCGTGTAGCCCTCGCTCGGGATCGGCTTGACCACCGCCACCCGCACCCAGGTGAGGTCGTAGTCGCTGATCAGCCGCTCGGCGACGCGCTCGGCAGCCGTCTCGATGAGCTGGAACTTGCCCTCGATGACGACGGTCTTGACGGTCTGCGCGGCCGACGAGTAGTCGAGCGCGTCGGCCAGGTCGTCGCGGGACGCCGCCCTGGCCACGTCGGCCGCCATGTCGACCGCGAACACCAGCGCCTGCTCGGTCTCGCGCTCCCAGTCGTACACGCCGATGACCGTGGCCACCCGCAGGTCCCTGATCGATACCGTGTCCCTCACGCCATCGATGCTAGCCCTGCGCGCCCTGACCGGCCCCGGCAGGCCTTGTCACCATCGTCTGATACCAAGTAGCTATGAGCGACGAGCGGGAACTGCGGGAAGCGGCCGAGGGGCACCTACGGGCGCTGGCGGGCGAGAGCGCGCGGCTGCGGGAGGACCAGTGGACGGCGATCCGCGCCCTCGTGGCCGAGAAGCGGCGGGCGCTGGTGGTGCAGCGGACCGGGTGGGGCAAGTCGGCGGTCTACTTCGTCGCCACCGCGCTGCTGCGGGCGGCCGGGGCGGGCCCGACCGTGATCGTCTCGCCGCTGCTGGCGCTGATGCGGAACCAGGTCGAGGCGGCGGCCCGGGCGGGCATCCGCGCCCGCACGATCAACTCCGCCAACCTCGACGACTGGCAGCAGGTCTACGCCGAGGTTCGCGACGGCGCGGTGGACGTGCTGCTGGTGAGCCCGGAGCGGCTCAACAACCCCGGGTTCCGCGACAACGTGCTGCCGCAGCTGACCAAGACGGCGGGCCTCATCGTCATCGACGAGGCGCACTGCATCTCCGACTGGGGTCACGACTTCCGGCCCGACTACCGCCGGATCAGGACCCTGCTCGAGACCCTGCCGTCGGACATCCCGGTGCTGGCCACCACCGCCACCGCCAACGCCCGCGTCACCACCGACGTCGCGGAGCAGCTCGAGGCCGGGCTGCGCGGCGCCGGCGACGGCGACGGCGGCGGGGTGCTGGTGCTGCGCGGTGCGCTCGACCGCGAGTCGCTCCGGCTCGCGGTGGTCAGCCTGCCGGCCACGCCGATGCGGCTGGCGTGGCTGGCGGCCGCCCTCAGCAGCGACGCGCTGCCTAACTCGGGGATCATCTACACGCTGACGGTCGCGGCCGCCTACGAGACGGCCGCCTTCCTGCGCGAGCAGGGCATCGAGGTCGCCGCCTACAGCGGCAAGGACGATCAGGCCCGGCGGCTGCAGGCGGAGGAGGACCTGCTCGCCAACCGGGTCAAGGCGCTGGTCGCGACCAGCGCCCTCGGCATGGGGTTCGACAAGCCCGACCTCGGCTTCGTGGTGCACCTGGGCGCGCCGCAGTCGCCGGTCGCGTACTACCAGCAGATCGGCCGGGCGGGCCGCGGCGTCGAGCGGGCCGAGGTCGTGCTGCTGCCGGGCCGGGAGGACCGCGACATCTGGGCGTACTTCGCCTCGCTCGCCTTCCCGCCCGAGCAGCAGGTGCGGGCCACCCTCGAGGCGCTCGCGGACGCGGGCAGGCCGCTGTCCACCGCCGCCATCGAGACCCGGGTCGACCTGTCCAGGGGGCGCCTGGAGTCGATGCTCAAGGTGCTCGACGTGGACGGCGCGGTGACCCGCACCGCGGGCGGCTGGATGGCCACCGGCAAGCCCTGGGAGTACGAGGGCGAGCGGTACCAGCGGGTGGCCCGCGAGCGGGCCCGCGAGCAGCAGGCGATGCTCGACTACCAGGCCGCGGCCGGGTGCCGGATGGAGTTCCTGCGGCGCGAGCTCGACGACCCCGAGGCGGCGCCGTGCGGCCGGTGCGACAACTGCACCGGCCAGCGCTGGGAGGTTGACGTCGCGCCGGCCGGGGCCGAGGCCGCGCGGGAACGGCTGGCCCGGCCGGGCACCACCGTCGAGCCCAGGAAGATGTGGCCGACCGGGATGAAGGAACTCGGAATCGACGCCGCGGGCAAGATCCCGGCCGGCCAGCTGGCCGAGCCGGGCCGCGCCCTCGGCCGGCTGACCGATATCGGCTGGGGCGCCGCGCTGCGCGCCCTGCTGTCCGAGCAGGCGCCCGACGGCCCGGTTACCGGCCAGCTCGCGGACGCGATGGTGCAGGTGCTGGCCAGCTGGGACTGGCGGCAGCGGCCGGCCGCGGTGGTCGCGATGCCGTCACGGACCAGGCCTGACCTGATCACCAGCCTCGGCCAGCGGATCGCCGCCATCGGCCGGCTTCCCTACCTGGGGACGCTCGGCTACGCGACCGAGGACGGCCCGGGACCGCGCCGCCACAACAGCGCCCAGCGCCTCGCCACCCTCTGGCGCGCCCTGGTCGTCCCCGACGAGCTCCGCGACGCGCTTGCGTCTCACGGCGACGGCCCGGTGCTGCTGGTCGACGATCAGATCGACACCGGCTGGACGATGACGGTGGCCGCGATGCGGCTGCGGGACGCGGGCGCCCCCGGCGTCCTGCCGCTGGCCCTAGCGGTCACCACCGGCTAGGCGACGTACGGCTCGGCGCCGGTCTCGCTGACCATGGGGCGGTCCGCGACGGCCCAGCCGGTCATGCCGTCGGACACGTTGACGGTCTTCCAGCCGGCCCCCGCCAGCGCCTGGGCGGCGTAGGCCGAGCGGGCTCCGGACCGGCAGATCACGTAGATCTCGCGGTCCTGCGGGATCTCGGCCGCCCGTTCGGAGATCGCCCCGACCGGGATGTGCACGGCTTCCGGTGCGTGGCCGGCCGCCCACTCGTCGTCCTCGCGCACGTCGAGCAGGTACGCCCCCGCGGGCAGGTCCGTCGACACGACGGACGGCTGAGCATCGTCGGAGTGGAACACGGCATTCTCCTGTCGTGGCACGCGGCAGCACAATCGTCAACACGCTGTGCGCGACACTGTACCGCCTGGCCCGTCGGCCTGTTCGGCCGCCTTGAAGCGGAGACGATCCCGTCCGCCGAAAAACTATCGCCGCATCGCCGAACGGAAATCAACGGCGATGCGCAATATTTACCAATTCTCAGTGTTGCCTCTAACCGGTTTTTCATTAATATCGCATGGTCTGTCCACCGACTGCCGCGCCATCGGCCGGAAATGGGGCTTCTTCGTGACCAGCGATCCTTATCAGGCTTACCCTTCGTATCCGACGGGCGCGCCTTGGCAGCTGGTCGAGGAGCCGGCCGTGCAGCTGGTCGCGGCTGGCCCGCTCAAGCAGCGCCGGCTGACGGTCGCCTTCCGAGCGATCCTGATCATCCCGCACGCATTCGTGCTGTCCTTCCTCAACCTGGCCGGCTTCGTGGTCGCCTTCCTGGGCTGGTGGGGGGCGCTGTTCATGGGCCGCCTGCCCGAGTTCGCGGTCACCTACCTTTCCGGGCTGATCCGGTGGAATGCCCGGGTCTACGGATATTCGTTCCTGCTGACCGACGACTATCCGCCGTTCAAGTTCGAGGACGATCTCGCCTACCCGGTAGTCATAGCCGTCCCGCCGCCCGGGCGGCTGAATCGCTTCGCGGTGTTCTTCCGCTTCATCCTGGCCATCTGGGCCCACCTCGTGCTGAGCCTGGTGACCGGCGTGGCCAACGTGATCGTGGTCTTCATCGCCTGGCTGATCCTGCTCATCACCGGGAAGCTGCCCGCCCCGCTGCACCTGGCGTTCACCGCCGTGCTCCGTTTCCAGACTCGCTACTACTGCTACATGGGCATGCTCACCTCGACGTACCCCTCGAAGCTCTTCGGTGACGAGCCTGCCGCCTGGGCTCCGGTGACGGCGGCGCCCGCCGAGCCGGCCGCGCCCGCCGAGTGGGCGGCGCCCACGGATGGAGCCCCCGCGGATGGGACGGCCCCCACCGTGACGATGCCGTGGGCGCAGACCGCGACGCCGGTCGAGTCGGCCTGGGGCGCTCCCCCGCCGGCCTACGGGACCACGCCGGGGTTCGGGACCACGCCGGGGTTCGGGACCACGCCGGGCTATGCCTCCTTCGAGTCCGTGTACGGCACGCCGGGCGGGTACGGCAGCGCCCAGCCCTCCTACCAGCCGGCCCACTGGCCCTTGGTTCTCCCCCGGTCCGCCAAGATCCTGCTGATCGTGTTCATCGTCCTCGGACTCGTCAACGTCATCGGCACGCCGATCTACGACGGCGTGACCGGGCAGACCGCGGCCGACTCGCTCAGCGTCAGAGGCATCGCGATTAGCCAGTGGAACAGCGATTCCGCGACGCTAAAGACGAACATGGGGAGGAACCCGACGAACGCCTGCGGCCAGAACCTGGACTGCCTCATCAAGGCGGACAGCCTCGCCGCGATGTACTTCTCCACCTTCGCCACCGAAGTCCAGGCGATCACGATGCCGTCAGCCGCCGCTTCTGACGCGACCACGGTAGTGACCGATGCGACACAGGTCTCCCAGGACTTCACCCAGCTGAGCTCGGTGTCGGACATCAGCCAGTACCAGAGCACCTACTCGGGCACCGGCCTGGCCCAGGAACTCCAGACCTTCCAGCAGGATGAGTCCACCCTCGCCAGCGCGCTGAACAACTCCTAGTCCAGGCGGCGGCGATCGCGCAGCAGCGCGATCGCCGCCGAGCCGAAGATCACGGCGGCGATCGCCTCGTAGTGCGCGCGGCGCGAGGCCTCGTGCTGGATCCGCGCGTGGAAGCGGTCCACCGCGGGCGGAAACGGCGAGCGGCCGAAGAACAGCCGGGACGGCTTGTCGAGGTCGGGCAGCGCGGCGCCGGCCATGCCTGCCAGCACCGCCGCCCGTCGGCCGCGCGGCCCCAGCGCGGTCATCGCCGCCATCACCGCCAGGCCGGCCAGGCCATCGGACACGGCCACCCTCAGGTACCTGCGGCCGTCGCCGAACTTGCCCCAGTGCGGCGCGGCGTCGAGGGCGAAGTGCGACGCGACGCCCAGCGCGAACGCTGGCAGCGGGCGGCGTACGGCGGCGCCGATCATGGCGCCTGACAGTACATGGTTGGTGACCAGCATGACCTCAACGCTACGGGGTCACGGTCGTCCTAAGCACGCGGCGCGCCACTCCTGATAGCGTTTCCACCATGCTGGACAGACGATTCATCAGGGACAACCCGGAAGCCGTGAAGGCGGCCGTCCTGGTTAAGGGCATCGACCTGAACGTGGACGAGCTGCTCAGCCTGGACCAGTCCAGCCGTGAACTGCAACGCGAGCTTGACGAGGCGCAGACCAGGCGAAAGGCGTTCGCCAAGGAGTTCGCGCGGGCCGACGAGGCGACCAGGGCGACGCTCCGGGCCGACCACGACAAGCAGGACCTGCACCTGAAAGAGGTGCGCGAGTCGCTGACCGAGGTCAACGAGAAACTGCAGGCCCTGCTGCTGCTCACCCCGACGATCCCGTGGACGGGCACGCCGGTCGGCCGCGACGACTCCGCCAATGTCACGATCAAGACCTGGGGCGAGCGGCCGGTCTTCGACTTCGAGGTCTCCGATCACGTCGAGCTGCTGGAGAACCGCGGCTGGGCGGAGTTCGCCCGGGCGCGGAAGGTGGCGGGCGAGCGGGCCTACGCGCTGACCGGCGACATGGTGCTGCTCGAGCGGGCGCTGCTCTCCTACGCGCTCGACCACCTCGTCTCGACCGGCTCCACCCTGATCTCGGTCCCGGTCATGGTCAGGGAGGAGGCGCTGATCGGAACCGGTCAGTTCCCCGGTCACCGGGAAGAGACCTACGCGCTCCCGGCCGACGACCTGTTCCTCGCGGGCACCGCCGAGGTCGCCCTGGTAGGCCTCCATTCCGGCGAGATCCTCGACGCCAAGTCGCTGCCGATCCGCTACGCCGGCATCTCGCCGTGCTTCCGCCGCGAGGCGGGCAGCGCCGGGCGCGACGTGCGCGGCCTGCTCCGGGTGCACCAGTTCGAGAAGGTCGAGCAGTTCGTCATCTGCGCGGCCGACGACGAGGAGTCCGACCGCTGGCACGCCGAGCTCCTTGGCGTCGCCGAGCACCTGCTGCAGGGCCTGGGGCTGCACTACGAGGTCGTCGAGTGCTCCACCGGCGACATGGGGGCCGGGAAGTACCGGATGAACGACGTCAACACCTGGTTCCCCTCGCTTGGCCGGTTCCGCGAGACGCACAGCTGCTCCTCGCTGCACGACTGGCAGGCCAGGCGGGCCAGCGTGCGCTACCGGGACTCCGACGGGGCGGTGAAGTTCGCCTACACGCTGAACAACACCGCGATCGCGACGCCCCGGCTCCTCGCAGCCGTCATCGAGAACTGCCAGACAGCCGACCAGAGGGTCCGGGTGCCCGAGGTGCTCCAGCCGTACCTCGGCGGCCGGGCCGAGCTTTAAGCCGCCGTAAGCCAGAGAAGCCAGAGAACTCCCAGTAGGACCTACTTAAGTCGGACGAGAAAGACTGGAGGGCCGTGCGCCTTGGGACGCGAGCGTCGTACGCTGCGAGGCGTGGAACTCCAAGCTGACCGGGTAGCCGACCTCGCCCACCGCCGGGTGGCCGAGCTGCGTCGGCGCGATGTCGCGATCGCATTGCTCAGCGTGCCGGCCGCCGACGCGCTCGCGTCGCTGCCGACCATCAGGCGGGGGCTGCTCGCAGCCAGGAACCCGCTGTCCGCGCCGTTCTGGGACTCGGCCGAGACCATCCTGACGAAGATCAGCGAGCACGACGCCACCTTTGGCGACGTGCACGGCTGGCTCGAGGCGACCGGGACCGAGCCCACCGGGATCATCGGGCTGCACGTCTGGGCCGAGCCCGCCACCCGCAGCCCGCTGCAGGAGGAGATGCACGCCCGGCTGGTCGGCCACCTCGAGGAGCTGCTGGCGGCGGGCGAGATCGACCCGGACCGGCTCGCCGTCGGGGACGAGGACGGCCGCCGGGAGTACGTGACGCTGCAGGAGCGGTGGATGACCAGTCCGCTGCCGGACGGCCGGGTGCCGATGACGGTGCTGCTCGACGAGCAGGACGAGGCCTTCCTGGCCGACTGGGCCGCCGCCGACGCCGAGGCGCGGACCGCGCTGCACTCGATGCTGGCGGCGGCCGGCCAGCGCCCGCTGCCCGCGGCTGACCTGCGCGCCGCCGTCGCCAAGCTCCGCGGCGACATCGCCCAGCCGGGGTGGCCGGGCCAGATGCTGGTCTCGTTCAGCGGCCGCAACGCGGACTCGCTGCCATCCGACGACGCCGAGCTCTGGCTGACGCTGGCCACGTCGGTGGCGGCGCCGCAGGGCGGCCCGCTGTCCGACGAGGACAAGGAGTTCGCCCGGGCGATGGAGTGGGCCGAGGAGGAGGACCTCGAGTTCGGGGACGAGCTTGACGAGGAGAGCGAGGTCGACGAGCCGGACGAGCTGTCGGCGGCGATCGCGGCGGTCTGCGCGCTCGATCACTTCGACTGGCTGGCGGTCATGTCGGCGCTGGTGACCGGCGGCCCGGGAACGCCCGCCTCGGCCGCTGACCTGGCCCGGTACGTCAGGGACTTCGATCCCGAGCAGGTCATCGGCCTGGCCGTGGTCGACAACGACTTCTCGTTCGCTCCTGCCGTCGCCGCCGTCGTCGACAGCGAAGAGGCCGATGCTGACGACTACGTCGACGTCGAGGTCGGCGTCGAGGTTGACGACGATGACGACTTCGACAAGGCGGCCCTGCTCTTCGAGGACGCCGACTTCGGGGCGGGCGACTTCGAGGACGACGAGGACGAGGACTTCGACGAGCTCAGCATCGAGGAGCTGTTCCTCAATGTGACCGCCATGTGGTCCGTGCTCGGCGCGATCGACTCCGACGACCGGCTGACGCCGCTCGGCTGGTGGGGGCTGCCCGAGGCGATGAGCCGCGCGTGGACGGAACCTGAGGCCGACTAGCCGGGCCGCAGAGGCCGACTAGCCGCGCTGCACGAGCCGCTGGCTAGCGGCGCTTGGCCGCGGCCGGGTCCGCCATCGCGGTCTCGGTCGCGCCTCCCGGCTGCGGCTCGTCGGCGGCCAGGTCCTCGGGGTCCTCCGGGCGCGGGCCGATCTTCTTGAACTGCTTGTTCATCGAGCGCAGGATGAAGACGAGCGCGACGCCGAGCGCGGCCACCACCAGGAAGCCGAGCAGCCCCGGCTCCACGTTGCTGATCGAGGACGTGGAGTTGCTTGGGCTGCTAGCCAGCACGGCGAGGAACGTCACAGGGTCACACTCTCCCGGATACCCGCGAAAAGGTCGTCTTCCGGCAGCTCGGTATCGACGAGCGACCTAGCAAGATGATAGTCCTCGGTCGGCCAGGCGACGCGCTCGACCTCGCGCGGGCACGCGAACCAGGAGCTGTCGGGGTCGATCTGGGTCGCGTGCGCGCGCAGCGCGTCGTCGCGAACGCCGAAGTAATCGGCCGCCGCGACCCGGGTGGTGATCTCCAGCGTCCGCTGGCCGCGCTCCAGGCGCTTGCGCGCGCGCTCCTCCCACTCGGCGAAGATCTGGGTGTACGGCGACTCGAGGTCACGGCGGAGCAGTTCCTCGTGCAGCGCGGCGTACTTGGCCTGGTGGAAGGTGACGAAGTAGTACATCTTGGACGGCTGCCAGGGCTCGCCGCCGACTTCCGGGTAACGATCCGGGTCGGCCGCCGCCTCGAACGCCTCCACCGCGACCTGGTGGGCCTTGATGTGATCCGGGTGCGGGTAGCCGCCCGACTCGTCGTAGGTCAAGATCACATGCGGCTGGAATTCGCGCACCAGCCGGACCAGCGGCGCCGCCGCCTCGGCCAGCGGGACGAGGCCGAAGCTGCCCTCGGGCAGCGGCGGCAGCGGGTCCCCCTCCGGCAGGCCCGAGTCGACGAAGCCGAGGAAGCGCTGCTCGACGCCGAGGATCTCCCTGGCCCGCGCCATCTCCGCCCGCCTGATGCTCGGCAGGTCGGCCAGCACCTCGGGCCGGTCCATGGCCTTGTTGAGCACGCTGCCGCGCTCGCCGCCGGTCATGGTGGCGACGAGAACCTCGACGCCCTCCCTGACGTACCGCGCCATCGTCGCGGCGCCCTTGCTCGACTCGTCGTCCGGGTGCGCGTGCACCGCCATGAGGCGCAGCTTCGCGTCTGCTGCCCGACCCTGCCCGGACCCTTGGGATGACACGCTGGTCTCCATCCGCCTGCTCTCGCTATCTAACCGGAACACCTACAGCGGAACGCCCACCCGGTTTATCTGCATTCCCGCCGGGAACGCTGGGTCGGAGGCTTTCTAGACCGACACGCCGCCTACTGGGAGCACTTGACTAGTTCGCGCCAGTGGCCGAACCTTGTTAGCCTCAGAAGATTACCCCCGGAGACCGGCTGGCTGCTCGGAAGGCACGTAAGCCCTCGCACCCAAGCAGCGGCCAGCACGCAGCGGCCAGATGAGTCCTGCGTAGTACTGAGGAGTGCCCGTGACCGAGACGCGCAATGAAAGCGTCACCTGGCTCACCCAGGAGGCGTTCGACCGGCTTAAGGCCGAGTTCGACTACCTTTCCGTGCAGGGACGCATCGATATCGCGAAAAAGATCGAGGCGGCCCGCGACGAGGGAGACCTGCGCGAGAACGGCGGTTACCATGCGGCCAAGGACGAGCAGGGCAAGCAGGAGGGCCGCATCCTCCAACTCCAGTACATTCTGGAGAACTCGCGGGTCGGCACGCCGCCGCGCACGGATGGTGTGGTCGGTCCCGGTATGACGGTGACCGTCCGATTCGTCCGCGACGACGAGGAGGTCACGTTCCTGCTGGCCTCGCGCGAGGAGAGCGGCGCCCCGATCGACGTGTACTCGCCGAAGTCCCCGCTCGGCGCGGCGATCACCGGCAAGAAGGTCGGCGAGAAGGCGAGCTACTCGCTGCCCAACGGCCGGCAGATCAGCGTGGAGATCATCGACGCCGTGCCCTACGCCGGCGCCTGAGATACGCAGGAAAAAACGGGCGTCCGGCGGCTGCTCGCCGCCGGACGCCCGTTTTGCGATGCTTTGCGCCCGCTAGCCGATCAGCGCCTCGGCCTCGGGGGCGGGCGTGTTCTCGCTCGGCGCCCGGCCGCGCAGCGGCACCTGCTTGATGAACAGGGCGAGCACGAAGACCACGATCGAGGCGGGCAGCACGGCCAGGAACACCGCGTCGACCCCGTGGGTGACCGCGCGGAAGACGATCTCCTTCACCGCGTGCGGCAGCGCCGACACCTGGGCGGGGTCGAACGACGCACCGGTGACGTGGAATTTGGAGCCCGCGCCGCCCGCCGACGACATCACCGAGTTCAGCCGGCTCGCGAACACGGCTCCGAACGCGGCCACCCCGAGCGAGCCGCCCATCTGCTGGAAGAACATCCGGGCGCTGGTCGCCACGCCCATGTCCCTGACCTCGACGCTGTTCTGCGCGATGAGCGAGACCATCTGCATCAGGCAGCCCATGCCGAGGCCGAGGACCACGAAGTCGACGCCCAACTCCCACCGCGTGGTGGTGACGCTGAGCCCGGTCAGCAGGTACATCGCGACCGCCATAACCGCCCCGCCCACGATCGGGAACAGCCGGTACTTGCCGGTCTTGCTCACCACGATGCCCGCCAGCACCGAGATAGCGGCCGAGCTGACCATCATCGGCGTTAGCAGCAGCCCGCTGATCGTCGGGGTGGCGCCCTGCACGGTCTGCTGGTAGAGCGGGAGGAACGTCAGCGCGCCGAACAGCCCCAGGCCGACGAAGAACGCCAAGGCCATCGACAGGGTGAAGTTCCTGACCTTGAACACGTGCAGCGGCAGCATCGGCTCCGCCGCCCGGCGCTCGACCGAGAGGAACCAGGCGAACGCGATCACGGCGACCGCGATCAGCCCGAGTACCGGCGCCGAGACCCACCTGTACTCGGTGCCGCCCCAGGTGGCGACCAGGATGATGGCGGTCGCGATCACCCCCAGGAGGACGCCGCCGAGGTAGTCGATCCGGTGCTCGACCCGGCGGACCGGCAGCTTGAGGGTGGTCCACATGTAGACCAGAGCGGCCCCGCCGACCGGCAGGTTGATGTAGAAGATCCAGCGCCAGGAGAACGCGTCGGTGATCCAGCCGCCGAGCAGCGGGCCGCCCACGGTGGCGAGCATCATCGCGGCCATGAAGTAGCTCATGTACTTGCCGCGCTCGCGCGGCGGCACGATCTCCCCCAGGGTGGCCATCGCGCCCACCATCAGGCCGCCCGCGCCCAGGCCCTGCAGCGCCCGGAACGAGATCAGCATCGCCATCGACGTCGACAGGCCGGACAGCGCCGACCCGATCAGGAAGAGCACGATCGCGAAGATGAAGAGCTTCTTGCGCCCGTACATGTCGCCCAGCTTGCCGTAGAACGGCGTCGTGATCGTCGAGGTCAGAATGTAGGCCGTGACCACCCAGGACAGGTGCGAGACGCCGCCCAGGTCGCCGACGATCCTCGGCAGCGCGGTGCTCACCACCAGCTGGTCGAGCATCGCGAGCACCATCGTCAGGATCAGGCCGGGCAGCACGATCATGACCTGCCGGTGGGTCAGGTACCCGCCCCCGGTGCCCGTCGACTCGCTCACGTTCTACTCCTCAGGCCCGAATGAAAGCCATCTTGCCGCCCAGATACTCCAGTTTCACATACTAAATTGGTATTCCTCCATGAGCTGAACGGCGTCGTCAGCTGAACGCCAGGTCGTAGCCGGCCGCCCGGAGCCCGTCCTTGACCCGCTCGCAGTGCTCGGGGCCGCGCGTCTCGACCTGGAGCACGACCTCCACCTCGTCCACCCGCAGGGTCGGCGCCAGCCGCTCGTGGCTGACCTCGAGCACGTTCCCGCCGAGCTCGGCCACCAGCCCGAGCAGGGTCGCGAGCGAGCCCGGGTAGTCCGGCACCCGGCAGCGGAAGCCGAGGAACCGCCCGGCCGCCGAGAGACCGTGCCGCAGCAGCTTGGACAGCAGCAGCGGGTCGATGTTGCCGCCGGACAGCACCACCACGATCGGCGGCTCGAAGGCACCCGGCTCGGCCAGCAGCGCCGCCACCCCGGCCGCCCCGGCCGGCTCCACCACCTGCTTCGCGCGCTCGAGGCAGAGCAGCAGGGCGCGCGCGAGCGCGGCCTCGGACACGGTCACGATCCGATCGGCCGCCCAGGCCAGGATCGAGAACGGGATGTCGCCCGGCCGCTGGACCGCGATCCCGTCGGCCATCGTCGGCTCGCCGACGCACTGCACCGGGTGCCCCTCCGCCATCGACGCGACCATCCCTGGCACCGCCGCCGCCTGCACCCCGACGATCTTGACCTCGGGGTCGAGCGAGTGCACGGCGACCGTCACCCCGGCCGCCAGCCCGCCGCCGCCGACCGGGATCAGGATCGTCCGCACCTGCGGGCACTGCTCGATGATCTCGAAGCCGAGTGTGCCCTGGCCGGCCACGACGTCCTGGTGGTCGAACGGGTGGATGAACACGGCCCCGGTCTTGGCCGCGAACCGCAGCGCCTCTTCCAGCGCGTCCTCGACCGACGCCCCGTGCAGGATCACCTCCGCCCCGTAGCCGACGGTCGCCGCCACCTTCGGCAGCGGCGCGCGCTCGGGCATGACCACGGTCGCCGACGCCCCGAGCAGCCCGGCCGCGAACGCCACCCCCTGGGCGTGGTTCCCGGCGCTGGCCGCCACCACGCCGCGGGCCCGCTCCGCGTCGGACATCCGGGCGATCCTGGTGTACGCGCCGCGGACCTTGAACGACCCGGTGCGCTGGAGGTTCTCGCATTTCAGGTAGACCGGGCCGCCCGCCAGTTCGGACAGCACCCGCGAGTAGAGCACGGGGGTAGGCGAGATGACGTCGCTGAGCAGCTCGCGGGCCGCGACGATGTCGTCGGACTGCACGAGCGGGGAAATAGATGCCACAACAGCGAACATTAGCGCCCGCCCGACCCGCCTCAAGATGCGAACACGCGGTAACCCGACATAGTGTCGGAAGGGTGCAGCAGAGCAGCGATCATCCCAACGCAAGCGCTTCGCACGGCAAGCCGGCCACATTGGGCCAGCTGAGGGCGAGCGGCCACGTCTATCGCACGGTCAAGCAAGAGATCAGAGAGAACCTGCTGGCGCGGATGCGCGCCGGGCAGGAACGCTTCCCCGGCATCGTCGGCTTCGACCAGACCGTGCTGCCGCACGTAGAGCGGGCACTACTGGCCGGGCACGACATCATCCTGCTGGGCGAGCGCGGCCAGGGCAAGACCCGGCTGATCCGGACGATCGGCACCCTGCTCGACGAGTGGACGCCGGCCGTCGAGGGCTGCGAGATCAACGACCACCCGTACGCGCCCGTGTGCGCCCGCTGCCGCCGCCTCGCCCGGGAGCAGGGCGAAGAGCTCGCGGTCAGCTGGCAGCACCGCAGCGAGCGGTACGGCGAGAAGCTCGCCACCCCGGACACCAGCGTCGGCGACCTGATCGGCGACATCGACCCGGTCAAGGTGGCCGAGGGACGGACCCTCGGCGACCCGGAGACCATCCACTTCGGCATGGTGCCGCGGACCAACCGCGGCGTCTTCTGCCTCAACGAGCTGCCCGACCTGGCCGAGCGGATCCAGGTGGCGCTGCTCAACGTGCTGGAAGAGCGCGACATCGGGGTGCGCGGGTACTCGCTCCGGCTGCCGCTCGACATCGTGCTGGTGGCGAGCGCCAACCCGGAGGACTACACCAACCGGGGCCGGATCATCAGCCCGCTCAAGGACCGGTTCGGGGCCGAGGTCCGCACCCACTACCCGCTCTCGCTGACCGACGAGCTCGCGCTGATCACCCAGGAGGCCGAGATCTCCTGGGCCGGCCGGGACGCGGGGGCGGAGCTCCCCGACCACCTGATCGAGGTCATCGCGCGGTTCACCCGCCTGGTGCGGGAGTCCCCGGCGGTCGACGGCCGCTCGGGCGTCACGGCCCGGTTCGCGATCGCGGCGGCGGAGTCGGCGGCGGCGGCCGCGGTGCGCCGGACCGCGCTGATCGCCGAAGCGCGCGACGAGACGCCGGTCGCTCGGGTGGGCGACCTGCCCGGCATCGTGCCCACGCTCCGCGGCAAGGTCGAGTTCGAGGTCAGCGAGGAGGGCCGCGAGGAGGAGATCCTCGTCCACCTGCTGCGCCGTGCGATCGCGGAGACGTTCCGGGCCCGGCTCGGCGGGGCCGACCTGACCGGGCTGCTGGCCAAGTTCGAGGACGGCGGCACGATCGAGTCGGGCGAGCTCGTCTCCGGCACCGAGCTGCTCCGCCGCACCGGCGAGGTCCCCGGCCTGGCCAAGATCATGAGCAGGCTCGGCATGGAGGGCCACGAGTCGTTCGGCGAGGCCGCAGCGGCGGTCGAGTTCGTCCTCGAGGGGCTGTACCTGATCCGCCGTCTTTCCAAGGACAGCAGCGATGGAACCTCCACCTACAGGACATAACGACAAAGGCAGTCATATCGAACGGACGCGTGGTTCCACAGGAGCGGCACATGTCTAACTACCTCTACGGGCCGTACGACGACGGTCCGGACCCGCTGGCGGCGCCCTATGACGTCCGGGAAGCGCTCGACGATATGGGCGAGCGCATCCTGGGCGGCGACAACACCAGGGACGCGCTCCGTGACCTGCTCCGCCGCGGCTGGCAGGACCGCCAGGGCCTCGACGACCTGATGCGCCGGGTCCGCGAGCGCCAGCGCGAGCTGCGCAACTCGGGCAGGCTCGACGGAATGCTCGAGCAGGCCCGCGAGCTGCTCGACGAGGCGCTCGAGACCGAGCGGGGCGAGCTGTTCCCCGACCCGAGCGACGACGCCCGGCTCCGCGAGGCCGAGCTCGACAACCTGCCGAACGACACGTCCCGTGCGATCCGGCAGCTGGCGGAGTACGACTGGCGGTCGCAGGCCGCCAGGGAGAAGTTCGAGCAGCTCCGCGACCTGCTCCGCCGGGAGGTGCTCGACAGCCAGTTCCAGGGCATGAAGCAGGCCCTCGAGAACCCCGACCCGGCCGCCATGCAGCGGGTCAAGGACATGCTGGCGGACCTGCGGCAGATGCTCGACGCCGACACCCGGGGCGAGCACACCCAGCAGGACTTCGACCGGTTCATGGGCGAGTACGGCGACATGTTCCCGGACAGCCCCCAGAACCTGGAGGAACTGGTCGACTCCCTGACCCGCCGGATGCAGGCCGCCCAGCGGCTGCTCGAGTCGCTCACCGATGAGCAGCGCGAGGAGCTCGCGAACCTGATGGCGACGGCGATGGAGGACGCCGGCCTGGCGGCCGAGCTGTCGGCGCTGGGCGACGCGCTGCGGGCCAGGCGGCCCGAGCTCGGCCAGCGCCAGCCCGGGGTGCGGATGTCTGGCGGGCAGCCGCTCGGCCTCGGCGACGCCACCAGCGCCGTGGCCGACCTGGCCGACCTGTCCGACCTGGAGTCCGCGCTCGGCCAGGACTACGCCGGGGCGAACCTGGAGGACGTCGACGAGGAGGCGGTCCGCCGCGCGCTCGGCCGCCAGGCGGTCGATGACCTGCAGGCGCTCCGCCGACTGGAGCGCGAGCTGCAGCGGCAGGGCTACCTCGCCAGCGACGGCGGCAACCTGGAGCTCACCCCCAAGGCGGTGCGCAGGCTCGGCGACACGGCGCTGCGCCGGGTGTTCGCCGGCCTGGCGGACGGGGTGCGGTCCGGCGATCACGACCGGCGCGACGCCGGCCAGGCGGGCGACACCACCGGGGCCACCAGGGAGTGGGAGTTCGGCGACGAGCAGCCCATCGACGTGCCGGGAACGGTCCGCTCGGCGCTGCTGCGGTCGGCCGCCGAGGGCGTCGGCCGGGGCCGCGTGCGGCTCACCGCGCAGGACTTCCGCGTCGCCGAGACCGAGCGGCGCAGCGCGGCGGCGGTCTGCCTGCTGGTCGACCTGTCGTACTCGATGGCGCTGCGCGGGACCTGGGCGGTGGCCAAGCAGACCGCGCTGGCGCTGCACGCCCTGCTGCGGTCCAAGTACCCGCAGGACGCGATCCAGGTGGTCGGGTTCTCCAACTACGCCAGGGAGCTGCACGAGACCGAGCTGGCCGGGCTCGGCTGGGACATGGTGCAGGGCACCAACCTGCACCACGCGCTGATGATCGCCGGCCGTCACCTCGACAAGCACCCCGAGCACGAGCCGGTGGTGCTGATCGTCACCGACGGCGAGCCGACCGCGCACCTGATGCGGGACGGCAGGCCGTGGTTCGACTGGCCGCCCGCGCCGGAGACGATCGAGCTGACGCTGGCCGAGGTGGACAAGATGACCAGGCGGCACGCCGCGCTGAACATCTTCATGCTGGCCGACGACGACCGGCTGGCCGCTTTCGTCGACAACGTGGCCAAGCGGAACGGTGGCCGGGTGCTTCGGGCCACACCGGAGCACTTGGGAGAATACGTAGTGAACGACTTCCTTCGTACCCGCGGAGCCGGGCGGCGACGGTAGATTTGCGATACACGTTTGCGTGAACGCCATCGGCGTTTGCTAGCCGTCAGGAGGATTGGGTGAGCCGCTCGAAAGGATCCGGCGCCAGCGGGGGCCGGATTGCATCCGCGGTGATCCTCGCGGTCGTCGCGATCGCATTCATCGTTGTCGGCATCATGTTCTGCGTGGAGACCGCTGGATCCCTGCCCCGCTGGCTCGGCGGCCAGGAGACGATCTGGGTGAACAACCACAACGTGCCGTCGACCAGCTACCATCCGCTGCGTGCGGTGGGCAGCCTGATCGCGGGGGTCGTGTTCGCGATCGGGGCGTGGTTCACGCTCAGGTACAAGCCGGCGACGCCGACGGGCGCGGCAACGACGGCACGCGTACCCGAGCACCAGTAACGCACTAGAGTCCCAAAGTCCGGGTAGGCAGCTCCAGGCCGCGGGCCAGCCGGTCAACGCGCTTGAGCGCATCGGGCAGCCGGAACCGTCCGTCCATCTCCGCCACCAGGCCGGCCGCGTCGGCGATGGTCATCCCGGCTGCTGTGACGTAGAGGGGCCGGGATGACTGCCCGCGCAGAACCGGGGCGGCGTGGGTTGCGGCCCCGAACGCCGTCTTGGCCACGCCGATGACCGGGACGCCGAACTCGGCCTGAACATGCGCGCCGAGACCAGGCCGACCGTCGGGATCGAGGTCAACGTAGCCGTCGACCACGATCAGGGCCAGTTCGCCGGCCGCCGGGAGGACGGCCCGCAGCGGCGGCAGCTCCCGCCGGTAGAACTCCCCGGGCCGATATGGCGCGGCCGCGGGGACCGTTACGGCTCTGGTCCTGGTAATCAGGGAAAAGCGCCGATCGTCGGCGCCGACCAGCGCCGCCCGGGCGCCGGCGTCGTCGTAGTGCACATCGACGGCGACGAACAGGCCACCGCAACCCGATCGCGGCCGGGCCGGGAGCGCGCCGATTTCCTTCCGCCCCGGCCGGTCAGGCCGTTGCGTTGAGAACGGCGACGACCTTGCTGGGGCGGAGCCTGACTACGAGCTCACCAGGAGCGGCGTTGCGCGTGCCGAACTCCTCGGCCCGGTCCGGCCCCATGTAGCGGGCCGCGATCGCGGTCGCGGTTCGCAGCAGCTCGCCCGGATCCTCGGAAAGCTCGGCGTTGCCCTGCACCTGGACGAACGCGTAAGGCGGTTCCTGCAGGTCCACGCAGATGGTGGCCCGGGGGTCGCGGGCCAGCGCCCTGCCCTTGGCAGTTTCCCTGCCGGTGTTGAAGACGAGGCAGCCGTCCTCGACGATGAACCACACGGGCGTCACCAGCGGCCTGCCGGCGGCGCTGGCGAAGCCGACCTTGGCGGTTCGGGTCCCCTCGCTCAGGAACGCGCTGATTTCCGGATCGGTAACCGAAGTCATGCGATCACTCTAGTGAACCTCGGCCCGACTGGCTCACTGGCGCTCGGAAGGGTCAGATCCGCATCGCCTGAGCAGGCGTGCGGCCAGCGTCCTGATCAGGCCGTCAGCGGACCGGAAGCGCGGGCAGTCAAGGCAGAGCGCGCATTCGGTGCCGCCGCGGTAGTGCCGATGCGCCGATCGCGGGTGTCCGCAGTGGCAGTGAGGGTCTTGTCCCGAGTCCCCGACCATAGGATTCGAATGGTATCCGCAGTCGGCTACCGTCCGCAGCGCAGCGTTTACCCGGAACTCGGTCGGGTAGTACAGCGCGTCACGCACGTTATCGTCGAGCCCACTACGCACAGGAGAATGCAAGCCAGCGCGGACATCCCGGCCAGCACGGCCTGCCCATCCCCTAGGATCGCACCATGTCATTTGCCGACCATGCCGTCCTGTGGCTCCACCTGGTGGCCGCGATTTTCACCATCGGGCCAGGTACCGCGGCGATCATGTCTACGCCCCGTTATATTCGCAGACAGAACACCGTCCTGGTTGGCTATCTGTACCGGACCACGCGGATTTACTCGATTGCCGCGCTGCTCACCCTTATCTTCGGCGCCGTTCTGGCTGGTATGACCCACAAGTTCAGCCAGTGGTGGATCTCGGTCTCGCTCACCCTCTTCGTCGTCGCGTTCGTGCTCCTCATCCTGATCATCCGCGACCAGCGGACGGCGCTGACCGCGCTCACCACCGCCGACGACACCGTCGCGGCCGGTCAGAGCGAAGTGGCCCGGTCAGCCGAGGTGGCTCGTGCATCCGACCAAGCGGCTAGTGCTCCGCAAGCGGCACCGGAAGGCCAGCAGGCCGAGGCCGCAGGCGGCGAGCAGCCGGCCACGGCAGTCGCCTCCGACGCGCGGCCGGCCCTGAGCACCGATCCGAAGACGGGCCTGCGGCTGGCGGCGGTCGAGCGCGGTCGGATCGCCATGATGGGCGGGATCACGGCCGTGATCTGGCTGGTGATCCTGGTGCTGATGGTCTGGCACTAATCTGCGGCGGCCGGCCCGGGCTGGCGACGGCCAGCCCGGGCCGACCGGGCTAGCCCAGCGCCTGGGTCAGGTCGGCCAGCAGGTCGGCCGGGTCCTCGATGCCGACCGAGAGGCGGATCAGATCCGGCGGCACCGCCAGCGGGGACTCGGCGACGGAGGCGTGCGTCATCCGCGCCGGGTGCTCGATCAGCGACTCGACCCCGCCGAGCGACTCGCCCAGGCTGAACAGCCGGGTGCGCCCGCAGACGGCGACGGCCGCCTCTTCTCCGTCGCGCACCCGGAATGACACCATTCCGCCGAAGTCGCGCATCTGCGACTTGGCGATCTCATGACCCGGGTGCCCGGCCAGTCCCGGGTAGAACACCGACTCCACGGCCGGATGGTCGGCCAGCATCGCCGCGACCCGGGCGGCGTTGGCGCAGTGCCGGTCCATCCGCACTCCCAGGGTCTTGATGCCCCGCAGCGTCAGCCAGGCGTCGAACGGCCCCGCCACCGCCCCGGTGGCGTTCTGCGTGAAGTGCAGATCGGCGCTGTGCGCCTGGTCGCGGACGATGACGGCGCCGCCGACAACGTCCGAGTGACCGCCGATGTACTTGGTGGTGGAGTGGACCACGATGTCCGCGCCCAGGTCGAGCGGCCGCTGCAGGTACGGCGACGCGAACGTGTTGTCCACCACCAGCAGCGCGCCGACCTGGTGCGCGAGCTCCGCCAGCGCGCGGATGTCGACGATGGACAGCAGCGGGTTGGTGGGAGTCTCCGCCCAGATGAGCTTCGGCCGCCATTCGGCCGCGGCCGCGGCGACGGCGTCAAGATCGGTCTGGGTGACCGGCCGGTACTCCACCCCCCAGTTCCTGAGCACCTTATCGAACAGGCGGAACGTGCCGCCGTAGGCGTCACCGGGGATGAGCACCCGGTCGCCCGGCCGGCAGAGGGTGCGGATCAGGCAGTCCTCGGCCGCCATCCCGGATGCGAACGCGAGCGCCGCCGCGCCGTTCTCGAGCGCGGCCAGGCAGGTTTCGAGCGCGGTCCGCGTCGGGTTGGCGGTGCGCGAGTACTCGTAGCCGCCGCGGGTACCGCCCACGCCGTCCTGCTTGTAGGTCGAGGTCTGGTAGATCGGCGGGACGACCGCCCCGGTAATCGGGTCGGGGTCCTGGCCGGCGTGGATGGCCAGCGTCTCGAAGCGATAAGTCTCTTCGTTCACTATTCTCCTCCGGTGCTTGCCGCGCCCGCGGCGGCGGCGCTGGTGGTTGCGGTGCCGACGGCCGTCGCGGTGGCGTAGAAGGCCAGCAGGTCCGCCCGGGTGAGCACGGCGGCGGGCTTGCCGTCCACGTGCACCAGGGCCGCGCCCGACTTCTCGAGGACCGCGGCCGCGCTGCTGACCGGCTCGCCCTGGCCGAGCACCGGCAGCGGCGGCGACATGTGCCCGCTGATATGGTCCTGCGGCGTGGCGCGCCCGCTGACCAGCGCGTCGAGCAGGTCGCGCTCGGCTACCGAGCCCATCACCTCGGCCGCCATCAGCGGTGGTTCCTCCTGCACGACCGGCAGTTGCGAGACATCGTACTCGCGCAGCAGCTCGATCGCCTGCGCCACGGTCTCGTCCGGGTGCACGTGCACCAGCGCCGGGATCCGGGTCTGCCTGGCCGCGAGCAGGTCCCCGACCGTCGGCCCGGCGCTGCTTTCCCGCAAGAATCCGTAGTCGGCCATCCAGTCGTCGTTGAAGATCTTCGACAGGTAGCCGCGGCCCCCGTCGGGGAGGATCACGACGATAACGTCGTCGGGATCCGCGTTGGCGGCAACCGTGAGCGCAGCGGCGACGGCAAGGCCCGACGAGCCGCCGACCAGCAGCCCTTCCTCGCGCGCAAGCCGCCGGGTCATCGCGAACGAATCGGCGTCGCTGACCGCGATCACCTCGTCGGCGATCTCCCGGTCGAAGGTGGTCGGCCAGATGTCCTCGCCGACGCCCTCGACCAGGTACGGGCGGCCGGTCCCGCCGGAGTAGACCGAGCCCTCCGGGTCCGCGCCGATGATCTTGACCCGGTTGCCGGATTTTTCCTTCAGGAAGCGGCCGGTGCCCGAGATCGTGCCGCCGGTGCCGATGCCCGCGACGAAATGCGTGATCCGGCCGTCGGTCTGCGCCCAGATCTCGGGGCCGGTCCAGTGGTAGTGCGCGGCCGGGTTGTCCGGGTTGGCATACTGGTCCGGATGCCACGCGTTGGGCGTCGTCCTGGCCAGACGGCGGGCGGTGCTGTAGTAGGAGTCCGGGTGGTCGGGCGGCACGCTCGTGGGGCAGACGACGACCTCGGCCCCGTAGGCGCGCAGGACCGCGATCTTGTCCCCGGCCACCTTGTCCGGGCAGGTGAACACGCACCGGTAGCCGCGCTCCTGGGCGACGATCGCCAGCCCGACGCCGGTGTTGCCCGACGTCGGCTCCACGATCACGCCGCCCGGATGCAGCTTGCCGTCCCGCTCCGCCGTCTCGACCATGCGGAGCGCGATGCGGTCCTTGATCGAGCCCCCGGGGTTGAGGTACTCGACCTTGACCAGGACGTTCGCCGTCCTGGCGACGTCCGCGACGACCGACTTGAGCCGGATCAGCGGGGTGTTCCCCATCACATCGGTCAGCGAGTTGTGGACCTGCACGTGGCTCTCCCCCTGGTTAGCCGCTAAATAGCGGGCACCGCAAGCACAGACGGTATCGGCTGCGGGTCGATTCGGCTGTTAACGTGTCTGTGACACGTGCACAAGGAGGCCCAAATCATGCCAGAAGCCGTCATCGTCGCGACCGCCCGCTCCCCGATCGGCCGGGCCTTCAAGGGATCCATGATCTCGATCCGGCCCGATGACCTGCTGGCGCAGATGGTGTCGGCGGCTCTGGCCAAGGTTCCGGCACTTGATCCCGCCTCTGTCGAAGATCTTATCGTCGGCTGCGGGCTGCCCGGCGGCGAGCAGGGATTCAACATCGCCCGGGTGACCGCCGTCCTGCTCGGCCTCGACACCGTGCCCGGCACCACCGTCAACCGCTACTGCTCCTCCTCGCTGCAGTCCACCCGGATGGCGTACCACGCGATCAAGGCCGGCGAGGGCGACGTGTTCATCTCCGGCGGCGTCGAGTGCGTCTCCCGGTTCGCCAAGGGAAGCAGCGACTCCCTGCCCGACACGCAGAACCCGGTGTTCGACGCGGCGAAGGCCCGCACCAAGTCGACCGCCGAGGCGGAGAGCCCGTGGCACGACCCGCGGGCCGACGGCGAGCTGCCGGACGTCTACGTCGCGATGGGGCAGACCGCGGAGAACGTCGCCGCGATGCGCGGCATCTCCCGGCTTGAGCAGGACGAGTTCGGCGTCAGGTCGCAGAACTTCGCCGAGAAGGCCCTCGCCAACGGGTTCTGGCAGCGCGAGATCGTGCCGGTGACGCTGCCGGACGGCACCGTCGTGGCGGCCGACGACGGCCCCCGGGCGGGGACCACGCTGGAGAAGATCTCGACCCTCAAGCCGGTGTTCCGCGAGCACGGAACCGTGACCGCGGGCAACTGCTGCCCGCTCAACGACGGCGCGGCGGCCCTGGTCGTGATGAGCGACACCAAGGCGGCCGAGCTCGGCCTCACGCCGCTGGCCCGGATCGTCGCGACCGGCGTCAGCGGGCTGTCACCCGAGATCATGGGCCTCGGGCCGGTGGAGGCGGTTAAGCAGGCGCTGGGCCGGGCCGGGATGTCCATCGACGACGTCGACCTGGTGGAGATCAACGAGGCGTTCGCGGCTCAGGTCATCCCGTCGGCCCGCGAGCTCGGCATCGACCCGTCGCGGCTCAACGTGAACGGCGGCGCGATCGCCGTCGGCCACCCGTTCGGCATGACCGGCGCGCGGATCGCGACCACCCTCGTCAACAGCCTCCAGTTCCACGACAAGACCATCGGCCTGGAGACCATGTGCGTCGGCGGCGGCCAAGGCATGGCGATGATCTTCGAACGGCTTAGCTAACCCGCTTGACAAACGGGACATTACGGGAAGGTTGCAGTTTAGGTCTTGCCAGTGGCCTCCGGGTGAGGCAGGCTCGGTGAAAAGCGCCGTCAACCCCGGAGGTGCCAATGTCACTGACCCACTCTCCTGACACGCACAAAAGCCTCATCGCACGCATTCCGTTCGTAACCGGCCGCTCGCTCTCCGAGTGGTTCGGCCACCTGGAGTCCGGCCCCGCCTTCTTCCGCCGGGAGGAGCGGTCGAACTGGCTCGCCGACGAGCACGGCATCTGCGACCGCTACGCCGTGGCCATCGTCCGCGAGTACGAAATACAGCGTCACCTCAGGCGCTTCGGCGTCTAGCCAAAAGCCACGCGGTCGAGATGAAAATGTAGTTGCAATTCTCATTTCAGACCTGCACGCGCAAACGCGGATGCACGTTCGTCTGCGTTAAAGCCCCTCTGACCTGGTCCGGTGCCCCCGGTCGGGTTCGAACCGACACTAGGGCCCTTTTAGGGGGCCGGCCTCTTCCCTTGGGCTACGGGGGCGGACTAATAGTACCCCGAAATTGCTATCTGTCCCCTTAGTGCGACACCTGCGAATATCGGCGAGTTCCGCCGTCAGGCCGGCGCAGCGCGGTTGCGTCCTGGCGTGCTGCCGGTGCCCATGTCGATTACCCGGACGCCCACGCCGGGAGTGAATTTAGCCATGCGCATATGCATGATCAGACCACGGGAATACTTGCTGTAGCTCATGTCGTAAGCGGGGAACCAGTGCGCAAGTATTTCGCCGCCGCGCAGCCCGAAGTGGGCGGCGACCGGAGTTTCCTCGACCTGGCCGGTCCGACGGCACTGGGTCGACTTCCGCGCCAGCAGAGCGCGGGATTCGGATGCATCCCGGGAATCGAGCATGCCGAATGGGTGCTGCCCGGCCGACCTATGTCGCTCGAACGGGAAGAACCCGACGACGGAGGATCCTTCGCTTAACACGGCGACCCGGATGTTCGGCCGCAACTCTCCGACGATGACCACGAGCTCCGGGGAAAGGAATGGGTTGGCAAATGCTGGGCTACGTTTATACCGCTCGGCTTCTCGAAGCAGCAGAATTTTCCGAAATCTTCCGCCAGGTTCCTTTTGCCGCTATCGTGCTCCTAAAGAAAACCCTCTTCACTGCCAGCCTGCCGGGGCTATCGCGCTGCCCGAATACAATTCGGGGAAGGGCCATGATCCCCAGGTCGGAAGTCGGAGTTATCACAGAGCACGCGTAATCGTATCCGGCATCCCGAACGGCGCGCCTGGCGGAAGCATCCATGGCGCCATATGGATAGGCGAATCCGCGGACTGGGCGCCCGAGGAGCTCGCTCAGCTTTGACCTGCTCTCGCTAATCTCTGCCCGCTGCCGATGGGCGTCGAGGCCCGACAGGGGTATGTGCGTGACGCCATGCGAGCCGATCTCCATCTTGGCCGCGGCCACCTGCGCGACCTGCTCGGCCGACATGAGAGGCCACACTGGTTCTCCATCCCACTCGTTGGTTCCGCCGAGCAGGCCGGAGACGATGAACATGGTCGCCGTGAAGTCATGCTGAAGCAGCTCGGGCACCGCGTTCTCGAGCACGTTGACGTAGCCGTCGTCAAAGGTAATGCCGACAAGCCCGCGCGCTTGCCCGTCCCGCATCGCGGCGACGAGGGTTTCTATGCTGACGCCGCGAAGTCCCCGCTCGGCGAGCCATGTCATCTGCTCGGCGAACCGGGCAGGGGTAACGCAGAGCTGGTACGGATCTTCGGCGACTTGTTCAACACCGTGGTACATCAGTATGAGGGGCACGTGACCAAGGCGGAGCCTGCTCAGGTCTCGTGTTGATTTCTGTTGTATCATTCGACGATTCCAGCCACTTCCGTCGTTTCACTTGCGTTTGGCGCACGCGCAATGGCGCACGCGCATCTGTGTTGCCCGCCGGTCAGCATGCAGTTACGTCCCTCCTGCCCGATAGCTTAGAACTAACAAAGTGCTTTTGGTGTTAAATAGTACCTCCGGCTGCCCGTCCCGCGTTCATTCCCGGCTTCTTAAGAGGATTCCCCAGACGGGCCGATAGAATCGGCCCTGTGGATCCGCTTGGTATCGATGGCGCCTGGACGTTCACCCCCCAGGTGCACCTGGATGATCGGGGCAGTTTCGCCGAGGCTTTCCGCGGCGCGGAGTTCGCGGCCGCCCTGGGGTACGAACTTAACGTCGCGC